>CAJBVW010000585.1 GCA_903959175.1 uncultured Pseudomonadota bacterium | reverse complement strand
CTACGCAAGACTCGCTTCCGGTCGGCGGCCAGCCTTCACCGGGCGGGACTGTCCCGCAGGGCTCAATACGAGGTTTCATCTACATGCTTCCTCCTCGACCCAGCTCTCCTGGCGCACTCAGACCCCCACCTCGGATTCGCCGCGTACATCCGTTTCAGGTGATAAGTGATGGGGTCTGACCCCTCCGCTGACCCCTCCGCTGACCCCTCCGCTGACCCCTCCGCCCTGACCCCTCCCGCCGAACAGACCGTCGCGGGCGAGGGCGTACTCGACAACCAACACCACGAGGGTGTCCTCGACGCCCTCGAGCACCGCGCCAGGCGCCTGGAGGGCGGCCGGCTCTGCGGCCGGTCCCGCCCGTCCCGGGCGGACCGAGGCGCCCCGCGCCGAGCCTGGAAGGGGCCGACGGGACCGCGTCCGCGCGGGCCCGGGGCGCCCGGATCCGACGCCCCCGCCGCGACGATCCCCCCGGAACAACCCGCCCGGGTTACCCGCCCCGGCCCGCCCACCCGCGGGATCGGAGGCCCCTTGGTCGAGCTCGTGAACGTGACGATGCAGTACGGCAGCCAGGTCCTGTTCATGGACGCGTCGCTGAAGATCAACCCGGGCGAGAAGGTCGGTCTCGTCGGGCCGAACGGCGCCGGGAAGACGACGATCTTCCGCCTGATCCTCGGGGAGGAGCGCCCGGACGAGGGCAGCGTCGAGCGGCCGAAGCGGCTCACCCTCGGGTATTTCCGCCAGGACTTCGCCGATTGGCGCGACGCCAGCGTGCTCGCGGAGACGGTGGCCGGGGCCGGCGCCGTCGCCGAGCTGTCGGAGGAGCTCGCGAAGCTCGAGGCCCGCCTCGACGACGTGGACGCCGACGACTACGACCAGGTCCTCGAGCGCTACGGCGAGGTCCAGGCGCGCTTCCAGGAGGGGGGCGGCTACGATCTCGACGCCCGCGCCCGCGCGATCCTCGCCGGCCTCGGCTTCTCCGCGGAGGAGGTCGACGGCAAGGTCGGCGCGCTCTCCGGCGGGTGGCGCATGCGCGTGCAGCTCGCCCGGATGCTGCTCGCCCGCCCCGAGCTGCTGCTGCTCGACGAGCCCACCAACTACCTCGACATCGAGTCGATCGTGTGGCTGGAAGGCTGGCTGCGCGACTACGCCGGCGCCGTGCTCATGACCTGCCACGACCGCGACGTGATGAACCGGGTCGTCCGCAAGATCGCCGAGATCGACGGCGGCAAGATCCGCACGTACACCGGCGATTACGACGCCTACGAGCGCGCCCGCGCCCTGGACGCCGCCCAGCGCGAGGCCGAGTTCGACAAGCAGCAGGCGATGCTCGCGAAGGACCTCCGCTTCATAACCCGCTTCAAGGCGCAGCCGTCGAAGGCCTCGGCCGTGCAGAGCCGCGCGAAGAAGCTGGAGAAGATCGAGCGCGTGGAGCCGCCGAAGCGGATGGTCGAACGCACCTTCAACTTCCGCAAGCCGGACCGCAGCGGCAACGACGTCATCTCGCTCAAGGGCGTGACGAAGCGCTACGGCCAGCGCACCGTGCACGACAAGCTGGAGCTGCTCGTGCGCCGCGGCGAACGCTGGGCGATCATGGGCGAGAACGGCGCGGGCAAGACGACGCTGCTCAAGATGATGGCGGGCGCGGTGAACCCCGACGGCGGGGACGTGACCATCGGCGCCGCGGTGTCGATGGGGTACTTCGCCCAGCACAACATGGAGCAGCTCTCGGGAGATCGCTCCGTGCTCGAGGAGCTCGACGCCCACGCGCCCCGCGCCGGGCAGGCCGTGATCCGCAGCCTCGCGGGGGCCTTCGGCTTCTCCGGGGACGACGTCGACAAGCCGATCACCGTGCTCTCCGGCGGTGAGAAGGCCCGGCTCGCGCTGGCGAAGATGCTCTACGACGCGCCGAACCTCCTCGTGCTCGACGAGCCCACCAACCACCTCGATCTCACGACGAAGCGCGCGCTGGTCAAGGCGCTCTCGGACTACGACGGCACGATCGTCTTCGTGAGCCACGACCGCGCCTTCCTCCGCGCGCTCGCGACGCGCGTGGTGGAGCTCGCGCCGGGCTCCTGCCGCATCTACCAGGGTTCCTACGACGAGTACGTGCAGGCGATGGGCCGCGAGGCGCCGGGCCTGCGCCAGGCCTGAGCCCCGCCGCCGCGCCGGATCGGCCGTTCCACGTGGAACACGCCGCGCCGCCCGACCCCGCACCAAACGCCGTACGGACACGACGCTGCCCATGACGCTCCCGCCCGCCCCCACCGTGAACCCGCTGTGGTCGGCCCCGCCGCCCGCCGGGAGCGAGGGCGCGCGGTGCTCGGGGTGCGTGTGGCACTACCTGGGCGGGCGCGGCAAGGCGGTCGACCGCTGCCGGCGGCACCGCAACGAGGCGATCGACCCGCGCTCGCCGGCCTGCCCCGCCTACACCGCCGCGGTGGACTGCCTCACCTGCGGCGCCTGCTGCCGCGAGGCCTACCACTCGGTCGAGGTCGGCCCGCGCGACGCCTTCGTGCGCCTCCACCCCGACCGCGTGAATGCCCGCGACGGACGCCTGGAGATCACCCGGAGCGGCGACCGCTGCGGCTGCCTCGCGGGGGGCCCCGGCGACTACCACTGCGTCGTCTACGCGGATCGCCCGCGCACCTGCCGCGACTTCCCCGCCGGCGAGCAGAGCTGCGTGGACGCGCGGCGGCGGGTCGGGCTCACGCCGTAGGCGGGGGGCAGGCCGACGCCGTAGGGCCGTAGAGCGGCGGGGCCGCGATCCGCTGGCGCCACGGCTGCGCGCGTCCGGTAGGCCCACGACGCCCGGCCGCGACCGACCTAGAACCCGCCGAACACCCCGCCGAACACCCCCACGGCGGCCTCGAACAGGGCATCGTAGAAACCCGCGCCGTACAAGACGATCTGCGCGGTGAGCGAGAGCATCACGAAGGTGAGCTGGCCGAAGGCGAAGTTGCGGGCGCGGCGGGCGCGCGGGAGCTGCTCTTTCGGGACGACGCCGGCCTCGGCGCGGGCGACCTCCTCGTCGGCGAGCTGCCACGCGACGAGCGACAGGATCGCGCCGGGCACGCCGGTGAAGCAGAAGATCCCGAGCAGGTTGAGCGGGAGCGCCACGCCGAGGATCACGCGGACACGACGCAGGCGGTCGACGGGCGGCGCAGCGGGCCGGCCGCCGGGGAGCGGCTCGGGGGCGAAGAGATCGTCGACGCCGCTCACGAACCCGTGGCCGGGTCGACGCCGAGGAGCCTCCCGAGCGACGCGACGTAGGGGTCGGCCAGCTCGGGCACGAGCTCCAGGCGGCCGTCGGCGAGGCGGCGGAGCACGCCCTCCTCGGAGAAGGCGCGGACGGCGTTCTCGAGGTTGACGAGGTTCAACGCCTCGGGCCGGGTGATCTCGTCGACCGCGAGGAGGGTCTTGCCGAAGGTGAGGGCGTGGCGGGAGAGGTCCTTCGCGGCGAGCGGGGCCTTGGCGCTCCGCGCGGCGCGAAGGACGAGCAGGTAGGACTCGAGGAAGTTGGCCACGAGGTTGGCGATCTCGCCGACGCGGCCCTTGTCGACCACGCGCACCGCGTCGTTCTCGGTGGCGAGCGCGCCGTAGGCGGTCAGGCCGACGATGGCGCGGGCCTCGAGGGTGTCCTCGTCGGCGTCCGGGTCGAGGACGAACTCGAAGCGGAGGAGGAACTGCTGGAGGCGGAAGAGCGGCGTGACCGCAGCGCGGTCGACGGCCTCCGCCCCGAGGGAGCGCACGGCCGTGGCGTAGAACGCGGCGGGCGCGAACGCGTGCAGCACGGCGTTCTTGTAGTACTCCAGGGTCACGCGGCGCTCCGGCACGATGGAGTAGACACGGCCGTGCTCCTCCTCCATCGCCGTCAGCATGCGGCCGCCGATGAAGCGCCCGAGGGCCTCCTCGATGATGCCGTCCACGTGGCTCATCCCGCCGCCCTCCTGCACGTGCGCGGCGGCGAGGAAGGCGCGGAGGCGCTCGACGCGCGCCTGGAGCTCGGCGTGGCGGAGGCCGCGGCGGGCGTGCGCGAGGATGGCGAGGGCCACGATGGCGGTGGGCAGCGCCACGGCCTCGGTGTTGATGCGGTGGAGGAGGCGCTCGCCGCCCGCGAGGAGCCGCTCGTGGCGGCGGTCCTTCGAGAGGGTCTCCCAGGCCTCGCCCCCGGCGATCTCGCGCGCGGTGAGGGCCTGCCCGACGCGCAGGTAGACCTTCCCGTAGCGGTTCTTGAGCACGCCCGCGGCCTTGGCCACCTGCTGGACGCTCTCCTTCTCCTTGCGCGCGCCCGAGAGCTCCCGCGCGTAGGCCCGCTCCTCGGCGATCTGCTCGTAGCCGATGTAGATGGGGAGGAAGCTGACCTCGCGGTCGGCGCGGGTGACGCTCGCGGCGGCGTCCATCAGCATGCCGAAGACGCCGACCTTGGGCGGGAGGAGCTTGCCCGTGCGCGAGCGGCCACCCTCGATGAAGAACTCGACGGGCACCTCCATGTGCACGAGCTCCTTGAGGTAGCGGCCGAAGACGACGGGGAAGACGCGGTCGCCCGCGAAGGAGCGGCGGATGAAGAAGGCGCCGCAGCGGCGGAAGATCGCGCCGACGGGCCAGAAGGCGAGGTTGTCGCCGGCGACGATGTGCGGGATCACCACGTCTTTTTCGTAGAGGAGGCTGGAGATCAGCAGGTAGTCGAGGTGCGAGCGGTGGCAGGGCACGAGCACGGGCGTGCCCTTGCGGAGGGCCTCGCGGATGCGGTCGATGTCCTCGTCGCGCACGTCGATGCCGGAGAAGATCCGGTACCAGATGAGCTTGCACGCCGCGGCGGAGAGCTGGACCATCGGGAAGGAGAAGGCGGCCGCGATCTTGTCGTACTGTCTCGCGACGTCGGCGCGCATCTTCTCCGCGGAGCGGCCGGTGGCGCTCGACTCGCGCCTGACCATCTCCTGGATCTCACGGCTCTCGAGCACGGTGCGCCGCACCTGGCCGTAGGGGCGGGAGCGCGGGCCGCGGACGACGCGGGACTCGCGGTACAACCAGCGCCGGAGCGCGAGCCGCAACATCTTGAGCTTCCGCGCGAGGGGCTCCTCGCGGTAGCGCTCGACGTACTCGGCGAGGGGGATGGCCTCGCCCGCCTGGACGAGCGCGCTCCCCTGCGTGGCGATGGCGGCGAGCTTTCCGAGGGAGCCAGGGATGTCCTCGAGGCCGAGGAGGAAGCTTCCGACTTCCCGGTGGGCGGGCTCGGGTGAGCGGTTTGCAATGACGACGATCGGCACGACCTGCACCGGGCGGTCGGTGCGCGCCTGCGCCTCGAGCAGGGCCTGGATCGGGTCGGGCTCGTCGCGCTTGACGACGAGGTCCCGCAGGTCACGCTGGGGCTGGAGGAACAGGCAGGTCGGCCGGCCGCTGGCGATGCAGTCCGCGAGCCAGCCGCTGCTCATCGGGTCGAAGGCGGGGGTCTCGCCGCGGAAGCGCCGCGTGAGCGAGCGCCATTGATCGACCAGCGGCATCCAGAACGTGGCGTCCACCCCGTTGGTGAAGACCGGCAGCGGCAGGTTGTGGGCGACGAGCACGCGGTTGAGCGCGAGCCAGTCGACCACGGAGCGGGTGTGGAGCACGTAGACGACCGGGCCGCGCTCGGAGGCGCGCCGGATGCGCTCGGCGGAGTGGTCCTCCATCCGCAGGGTGCGGAAGAAGAGGGGCATCCCCATCAGGAAATAGGGGATTCCGAAAGCGGGCAACATGCCCGAGCGGAACGACTCCGGAGAGGTCGCCTCGACCAGGGGGTGCGGGGGGCGGAGGGCGTCGGCCACCGGGTCGTGCCGGCTCACCCGCGCGACGCGGCGCGGGGGGCGCGGGCGGGCGGGCGGGTGGATGTATCGGATGTATCAGCCGTATCGGATGTATCAGCCGTATCGGATGTATCGCCCGTATCGGATGTATCGCCCGTATCGGATGTATCGCCCGTGTCGGATGTATCGCCCGTGTCGGATGTATCGCCCGTGTCGTCGCAGGTGGTGACGGTGGGGTCGGCATCGTCGCAGTCCCCCGACACGGCCACCCAGCCGGCGGGCTGGTCGCAGCTCACCCAGACCTCGGCGGGGTTGCCCGCGCCGTCGCCGTCCAGATCCTCCCACCACGCCGCGCGCTCGTCGCACGGGGGGGCCGGCGGCTCCTCGAGGACCTCGAAGAGCTTGTCGTAGACGGAGCATCCCATCAGGACGAGCAACATCCTCGCCAGCTAACCAGAAACCGGGGGTGCCGGCGCGCGCGCGTCCGCCACGACGTCGTCCCAGGTGCGGGTCCAGGGCGGGGCGCGGCGTCCGGCCCAGGCGCGGACGGCGTCGACCGTCGCGTCGATGGCGCGTTTGCCGTTGGGGATCACCGTGCCGGCGTCGCCAACGAGGAGGCGACAGTCGCCCACGTCCGTCGCGACCACGGGGGTGCCCTGGGCGCGGTAGGCGAGGATCTTGAGCGGGCAGAACCACGGCGGGGCGTCGGCGCCGTAGGGGGCCAGGCCCACGTCCATGGCGGCGACGAGGTCGGCCACGCGCGCCTCGGAGACCTGCCCGGCGTGGAGGAGCCGCGGGTGGGACACGCGCACGGGGCCCTCGCCGACGACGAGGCCGTGGGCGTCGGGGAGCGCGTCGAGGAGCGCGGGCAGCCGCTCGACCCCGTGCCAGGGCTTCATCGAGCCCAGAAAACCCACGACGAACTTCCCCTCGATACCGAGCGCGCGGCGCGTGCCCTCGCGGTCGCCGACGTGGGGCACCACGCCGTTGGGGACATGGCGCACGTCCCGGCAGCCGAGCGCACGCAGCCAGTCGGCGAGCCACGCGCTCACGGCGACCACGCGCGGCGCGGCGCGGAGCACGTCGCGCTCCCAGCCCTCGGCCCAGTCGCGCAGCCGCACCGTCTCGTAGCGGAGGCGCTCCTGCACGGGCGGCGCGTTGACCTCGAGGATCCACGGGGCGCCCGTGGCGGCGTGGGCCTTCCACCCGGCGTCGGAGAAGAGCGTGTGGCGCTCCCAGAGCAGCGTGGGCGCCAGCCGCACGGCCGCGCGCGCGACGCGCCGCGACGTCCACACCTCGGTGTACTCCCGGTATCGGTCGAGCCACGAGGGCCACCCGGGCACGCCGACCGCCACCACGGGGATGTCCAACTCCGCGTGCGCCCCGCGCCCGTCCACCTCCCGCGCCGCCACGATCGCCACCGGCCGCAGCGCGCCCGCGATCCCGCGCACGTGCGCCGACGCCCCGGACGGCCCGAGCACCGGCACGCCGGGGGCGGGCACGAGGAGGAGGGGGCGCTCGGAGCGGGGGTCAGACCCCATCATTTATCACCTACGGTCTGGAGGGGGCGCCCGGAGGGGGGGCTCGGAGGGGGGCGCCCGGAGGGAGGGGGCTCGGAGGGGGGTCGGACCTCATCATTTATCACCTACGGGGCAGCGCGGCCCCGCGCCTCCCTCGGACGGGCGGTCAGCCACGCCTACTCCACCCGCAACACCGTCATCATCCCCCCCTCCTCGTGCCCGAGCAGGTGGCAGTGGAGCAGCCAGTCGCCCGGGTTGTCCGCGCGCAACAACAGGCGTACACGTTGGCGGATGCCGACGTCGACCGTGTCCTCCACGCGCCGCGCCGGCACCGGCACGCCGTCCACCGAGAGCACCTCGAAGCGTTGACCGTGCAGGTGGAACGGGTGGTTCGTGGACGACAAGTTCCGCACCTCGACGACCGTGTCCGCGCCGAGCGCCGCCACCTGCCGCGTCACGTCGGGCCAGGCCTCGCCGTTGATCAGCCAGTCGCCCTCGCCGCCGCCCTGGAAGGTGTAGACGAGGTCGGTGCGGGCGGGGTCCGCGGCGGGGGCGGTGTCGCCGGCGGGCCACGCGACGGGGGTGGGCGCGGGCGCGGGCGCGTCGACCTCGACGGTGAAGAGCGTGCGCGCATCGCCGCGGGCCTCGCCGCCGGACGCCACCCACGGGAGCGTCGTCACGTCAAAGCCGCTCCCGCCCACGTCCCACTCGAACTCGGCGCGGTCGCCGGGGGCGAGCACGACCGTCTCGGGCGACTCCGCGGCGCCGAACAGGCCCTGGTCGTCCGCGATGTGGCGCATGCCGGGCCACGCGAGCGCGAGGTAGCTGGTGTTCGACGCATTCAGCGTCCGCACGCGGATCCGCTCGCCACCCGTCGCGACGAAGCGCGGCCCCACCAGCCCGTTGACCGTCCACACCGTGCGCGCGGGGTCGGTCAGCGCGTGGTGGTCGTCGGCCGCCTCGTCGAGCCCGGGCACGCCGTCGTCGTGCTCACCCCACGCGTCGAATACCACGACAAGCTCGCGATCGACCTGGGGTTCTCCGGGGTCCTCCACCACGACCACGCCGTAGAGCCCGCCGTCCACCTGCGCGCCCACGTCGAGGTGGGGGTGATACCAGAAGGTCCCGGCGTCTGCGGCCGTGAACGTGTAGGTGAAGGCCGCGCCCGGCGCCACCCCGCCGTCGACCCACCCGGCGCCGTCCATCGCCTCGGGCACGCGCAGCCCGTGCCAGTGCACCGTCGTCGCGTCATCGAGCGCGTTTGCGAGCGCGACGGTGACCGTGTCGCCGACCGCCACCCGCAGCGTCGGCCCGGGCACCTGCCCGTTGTAGGCGTAGCCGTCCACCGGCGTGTCCCCGACGAGGAACGCAGCGTTTGCCGCCCGTAGTTCCGTTGCGAAGGCGCCCGGTGCGGCGTCGCCGTCGACGGCCTCGGCGGGCGAGGTCAGCAGCGGCGCGAGCGTGGCGGCGGTGTCGTGCGCGGCGGGGTCGGGCGCGGCGGGGTCGGGCGCGGCGGGGTCGGGCG
>CAJBVW010000584.1 GCA_903959175.1 uncultured Pseudomonadota bacterium | reverse complement strand
CTACGCCGGTACGCGTGCTCGGGGACAAAGGAGGAGCGCGCACCCTTCGCGGCCCACGCTCTCCTGTGTCTGCTTAGGGAAAGGTGGCGAACGAGGTTGCGTACTGGCGTGGAACGCGAAGACGACTGCTGACGTGCGAGGGGCCTCCGCGCGCGTCCCCGCGCGCGGGCCATCTTGGCCCCGTCCGCCCGGCGTCTTCGACGGGGGGCGCATGTCCCGGGCGCACATCGATGAGGCCTACACCCGCGACGATGTTTCGTGCGCCCGGGCCAGTTCGGGCGTCTTCGCCCGAACTGAGCAGCACGTCGGCCAGTTATTGGACGGAGCGGCGTTTCGCGAGCGAAAGAGTCCACGATCACGCCGTCCACAGGCACGCTGCGTCGAACCGAGCGGTCTTCCGCAAGGGGTTGTCTTGGCGAGAATCGGCGCTCGGGGGGAGGCTCGAAGTAGTTGCCCCTTGGGGCAGCGCGCGTGGCGGGGCCTCCGGCGCAGAGCCCCAGCCCCGCCGAACACCCCTCAGGCAGGCGCACAAGCCGGTCGCAGAACGAGAGCGAAAGCAGATGGATTTGAGCCAAACTGCTCGTACCGTAGTCTGCCGACTCGAACTCTCGGGCCCGCGCGTCGTGGATGACCTTCTCAGCCCCAGGAGTATCGCTTTAGTTCGGTCACTTCTAAGGCTCGCCTACGGCGGTCGGATCAGCTGAAGGGATAGGACAAAGAACCCCGCATCCACCATCGTCGCACCTGACCCTCTCCCCGTCAACCGCGCTCTCGGGCTGTTCAGGGCGGATTCGGCGAGCAACGCGAGCGCCACCATCCTGCACGGCGAGCCGCGCGCGTGGTCACCATCGTAGACGGTGACCACGCACCCTCTCGCTACCGCGCCTCTTTCAGTCGGTAGGACTCTCCTTCGATATGTAACCGGCTACCCAGGCACCCACCACGGGGCCGGCGCGTCCCAGTTGCAGTAAAGGCTCGGCTCGGAGGAGGACTCGTCCCGGCAGCCCCAGCACTTCACCTCACCGTCCGCCTTCAGCCCACAGGTCAGGTAGTCCGCCGAGGCGATCTCCAGGAACCGGTCCTCCGGGGCGTCGAGCTGACCCACGGTGTTCTCTCCCCAACACACCGCCTTGTCGTCGGTGTCGAGGGCGCAGGCAAACCGGAACCCACCGGTCAGGGAACGATGGCCACTGCCGGTCGGGATGGTGGCTCCGGCCACGGACTCGAGTCCCGAACAGCGGATGCTGCCCGCCGCGTCGAGCATGCACAGGTAGCTGTTGGGAAGGATGAAGGAACTCCATGTGCCCGGCGGGCTCGTGATGTTTCCGTCGTAGTCGGAGCCCCAACAGGTGATTTCGCCGCTCGCCTCTCGCGCGCAAGCTGCCCCGTCCATCGCCCGGACATCGACGAAGGGACCGGGAGGCGGTGCCTCGACGGCGGCCCCGTTGCCCCAACATTCTGGCGTACCGTCGGAACGAAGTCCACACACCTGCGCTCCCCCGTGCTCGATCATGGTCCAGGTGCCTCCTGGCATGTCGTTAGTGTGGTTGGCGTTACCACCAAAGCACGATCCCGTACCGTCCGCGGCAACCGCGCAGCCTCCAAAGGTGCGGATCGAGACGTAGGAGAGCGTCTCGTCCGGCAGCTCCGCCTGCCCGTGGTCCGAGGTCAGGTAGTCGAGCAGGCGGCAGTCGAATTGGCCGCCGCGTTCCAGGCAGGCAAAGCCCCCACCCGCCCAGAGCGTTCCGGGCGCGGATGGCGGCTCGGTGTCGCTCGTCGAGGAGCAGGCTCCACAGCCGAGCAGCGTGAGGACGAGCAGGAAGGGGCCAACCACGGCTACTCCGCCACCAGGGAGTAGGTGCCCGTGGAACACACGTCGGTCCCGTCATAGGCCAGGGTCTGAAGGACGAGCGTCGCGCCCTGGATCGACATGCTCCGCAGCTCGGCCTCCATGTGAAGGTTCCGGTAGGTGAAGTCGAACTCGGTGCCCCAACTCTGCGCGGTTGCCGGAAGCACCACGCGCTCGCGCGGCACGCCGTAGGGCTCAATCGTCACCCGCTCGGGGGACGTGAGCCGCCGAATGGTGAACGCCTGAACGTAGTTGGAGCACCCAATGTCCGCCAACGTGAAGCTCCAGCCTTGCGGCAGGGCGGGGCCGTTGTTGGTCCCCACCGTCCAGGACATCGACACGCGAAACTCGTCGATGTCGTCGGCGGAAACTCCGCTTGCAAGGAACACACCCGGCCCGAGGGGCTTCGGGCTCGAATAGGTGATCGCGCCAGTGATCGGGTGCGAGATGCCGGTGGGATCGACAAGGGTGTCGTCGTGCAACCATGTGAACGTGGACGCGCCGTCGTTCAGGCGGCGCAGAGTTGCGCCCGACGGGATTGTGACGCTGGTGATGGCGCTGATCACCGCGTTTGCGCCAGGCCTTCCGGTTCCGTTCAGCTGCACGGGCACGTACCTCACGTTGTACAACCCGTCGTCGTCATAGTCGCCAAGGGCGGTCGGCAGTAGCAGGAAGTCCCCCGACCCCGCCGACGCATCGGCGGCGGCGGATCCGCTCACGAGGATCCGGCCCGGGTTGCCTTGGATGTCGATGCCGACCGCCCCGTACTCCGAGCAGGAAGCCGCGAAAGACTGCTCCAGGAAGTAGGTGCCTGCACAGGAGGGAGCCGAGTAGGTGCAGGGGGTGAAGCACTCACTCAATGAGTTGTTGCAATCATTGATACAGAGGTCATGAATGTAGTCGCCGGCGGCCATCGGGTCCCGAGTGGTGCGCGCGGCCCACTGCAGCTCCTCCTCGGTCGCCGCACCGACCTCGACACACTCCTCGCCCCCCAATGCGGTACTCGCGGCGACGAGTGACGGGGTGTTGGCGAAGTGGTTACACTGGGAATCCTCGCGTCCGAACTTCGCAGTTTCCTGGTCTGGGGCCAACACCGCGCTGTCGTAGCCGAAGGCCGTTACGCCGGTCACGATGAACTGGTCGCCGTCTTGGGGGGTCAACTCAAGACCCCAGGTACACGTGCCCGCCCCGGCGTCGTAGACCGGCTCCAAATCGTGCCCGTCGAAATGGGGCCCCTCCGGCTCCCCGAACTCCTCGCAGTCGGTGTCGGCCGTGTCGTCACCCCCTTCGCCGATGTACGACCCCTCGCCGTCGTGCGCCTTGCCGCCTGTGCCGAACTCCGGCGGGTACACATTGACGCAGCCCACCGCACCGGAAAGCAGAAAGGCGGTGAGTGCCGGAGCGTGCAGGTACATGTTTCGCCTCGTGGTTTGCGCACCGTACATGGTGTGGGTGACGATGTCAAGCGGCTCGAAGGATTATGCCCATCCTCGCGCACGTACCCCAGATCCGTCGCGGCGCCCCGAGCCCGCCCGACACCCCACATTCGGCGGTGCAATCCGCGCGCATGCACCTCCTCGCACTCCTTGGCCGCGCCGGTGGCCCCGCCGACTTCGACCTGCCCGCCCGAAGAGCAGGCGGCCGCGCGCCTCTGGCCTCGACGTTTACGGGGCTCGAGCGGTCCTGTTGTCTCCCGCCCTTCCCGTCGAGCACTTTCATCGTTGCAGACACGACGACGGACACCGGCGTGCGCGTCGCGATCGAGCCCGAGGCGCTCACGGAGCGTGTTTTCGCGCTCGGCCTGAAGCACATTGTTCGAACTCCATCCACGAAGCGGACGGTTCGCGGAAGGGCGCGGCGTAGCGCGTATCTGTCTGCGTTTCGGCAAAGGTCGCCGGCGAAATGCCGTTCTGTCCAATAACGCGAAGACGACTGCTGACGTGCGAGGCGGCCTCCGCGCGTCCCCGCGCGGGCCATCTTGGCCGCCGTCCCCCTCGGCGTCTTCGCCGAGGGGGCGCATGTCCCGGGCGCACGCGACGAGGCCGACACCCGCGGCTATGCTTCGTGCGCCCGGGCCAGTTCGGGCGTCTTCGCCCGAACTGAGCAGCATGTCGGCCAGTTATCAGACGAAGCGGCGTTCTCCAGGCGCGAGGGCGACCACCACGGCGGCACCCGGAGCACTTCCAGGGCAAGTGTATCGGTCTGGCGCACTCGATTGCACTAGCGCTTGCTATAAATGCGCTGATACTGCTCAAAATCCGCGGCAACTGCGATTGCGTTGAGCTCCAGAATGTCGATCGACGGCGGTGGAAGTACATTTCGCCCGTCGTCAACCACGACGCTTCCGGCGAACTCCTTCTGTACAGATTTGATCGCGCGGCGCCATGCTGCGCGATCGGGTTGTGGTACGTGGGAGAGTACGAGATAGAAGAGCAGCGAGTTCAGCTGAACCATGCGCACTGCTCCGACACCAGCCACTTCACGACGCAATGAAACTCGGGAGAACCTCTGCTGCGTGGCATTGATCTTGCCAATCCGCATGAGCTCCACCATGTCCTTCAATACTTCGCGCTCCCGAGTGTCGAACACATGCGGCGCAACAGTGCGACACAACAACTCTGCTCGTCGACCGGTCGGTCCAGTACCAAGTATATACGGGGAGAACGAACTAAGCAGCACAGCGTCAGCATCATCCTCCTGTGTGCGAGAGCTGTTGTACGACAGCTTTAGCAGCCATCGCTTCAACGTCTTGGACTCGCACTCGAGCGTAATGCTCTCGCCCGCCTCGATCGTCCTGGAGAAAGTTGGCCAGAGGTCCTTGCCGGCGGCATCGAGACTCGAAAGAGCCCCACAATTGCAGGCCTCGCAAACGTCCTTTACCTTGAGTTCCGCCGGAACTTCTCGCAGATCTCCACGACGAAGCAGCTGAGCCTCGTACTCCGGCGTCTCGCGGTAGAGCCACGCGGGGAATACATGCTCACGAGTCATAGGGGCTGAACCATTACAGTATGCACATGCCATGCCAAGTACCTCCTATGACGTTAATCCGCGGTGAGAGGCTTCAGATCGGACTTGAGGCTAAGCAGATCGGCCACGAGAAGGTACGTGTGGAGCACGTAGCGCCGCGCTTCTTCGAGTCTCAACGTGGTGTGCGAGCCCTTATTTGTTGCCTCGTAGATAGCGTCCAGCCGCTGCCCCAGGAATTGGAGTTCTCCTACTACGACGGAAGCATATGTATTTGATACTGCCGCGTCCTGCGCAAAGCACATCAGCCGATTGATGTGATTATCTCGCCCGAGCTTGATCTTCTTGCCGTCAGGAAGGACCCGGGGCTCAGCCTGCGCGGGAAAGAGTGCATCGGCCAGGGACTGAAGGAGCCGTCTGCAACTATGAACAGCATTCGACCAGTCCTCCGGCCTCGCAGTCGCTAAGTTTTGCTCGATCGATGACAGGCGTTCGGGAGCGTCCGAAAGCACCTCCCCGAGATGGGCATCCACGTTCGAGCGAACGGAGGAGAAGATGTCAGCGGCCAATTGCGAGAATCGGAGTTCGTGAAACCTTCGTTGGACATACGAGTGGACGAAAGAGCGCCTTGAAGCAAGCCACTTGGTAGACTGGAGATGAGCCTTGTGCAGTGCGTTGCGTTCCTGCGCGTTTCCTCCAGGTGTAATGACATACTGCGTTGGATTCGCAGAAGAGATAGCGATATTCCGATCCTGAGCCGCCTCCATCCTGACGCGACCAATGGCGAGTTCTTGCTCTATCTCTTCAACAGATTTCGTATAGCCGTAAGTGTTCAGGACTTCCTTTGCCTTTTCTTGGTATGTGCGGCCCGCCAGTTCAATCAGCCGCCAGACGTCGCGCGAAACGCCACTCGGCGAACTGGGGACACCTCCTGCCTCCATCTCAAAGATGCGCTGATGGTCGAAGTCGTTCAGCAGTCGGGCAAGTCGGCTAGATTTTAACATTACGGCCGAGAGGGTCGTTCGTCCGAGTTCTATGTCCTCTAGAATAACTTCGGCGAGTGCGAGCGCATCGCGGAGGGCGGGAGGGGTCGGCGCGGTAGACATCTCACGAAGCTAACGTGACCTATGTTGCGGTGCACGGCGGAGAAGAGGCGTTCGGTTACGAGGCTGTGGCCGCACGGTCTAGTGGAGGATCGCCGCATTCGAATACAAGACAGCGACGATCGCACGCCGATGACGATCGTTCTTGATGCCCTGAAGCTCGGTGGAGAATGCCGCTTTGTCTGATAACGCGAAGACGACTTCGGACGTGGCCAAGCGGCCTCCCGCGCGTCCCCGCGCGGGGCAATCTTGGCCGCTGGTGCGCGGCGTCCCCGCCGCGCAGGCCATGTCCCGGGGCGCACGCCCGACCGTCCGAACTACGAGAATG
>CAJBVW010000583.1 GCA_903959175.1 uncultured Pseudomonadota bacterium | reverse complement strand
TCTACCCGCCGTTCTCCACCAGCCACTTGTCGTGCGCCTTGAAGATGTCGTCGATGCCAACGAGCTGGACGCTCTCGACGGTGTCTTCGCTGGGTTGGACGGAGAATTCGGACTCCGACCAGAGCGCCATCATGCGGAGGGTGCTGCCGTCGTCGCGCGGGACGAAGATCTCGAACGTGAAGGACTGCCAGATCGTGGTGCCGCCGTCGTCCCCGAAGCCGGGCTCGGGCATCCACGAGCGCGCCGCGAGGGCGAAGCGACCATCCTCCAGATCTACCCAGCGATAGTCCTTGTTGAGGGCATAGGTCATGTCCATCAGGAAGTTGGTCTTGTTCACGTCGTTGACGGTGCGGAGGAACACGCAGTCGTGCTCCGCCCAACAGTCGGCGCCGTCCGTGATCGTGCGCGCGTAGAGGTCCGGGGAGTTCGGCTCCATCGGGGAGAGGTCGTCCCGGATGGCGACGGCGACGTGGCTCTCCAGGGGGAACGCCGAGTTGCGCGCGAGGGCGACGGGCGGCACGGCGAGCGCGGGGTCCCGATCCGGGTGCTCGATGCCGGACACGTCCCCCTCGGCCAGGGCCTCCAGGGAGAGCGAGCGATCCGCGGAGACCTCGGAGCTCATGTCCAGCGTGCCGTCGATCTCCTCCTCCAACGCCAGGATCGGGGCGGCGAGGGCGGCCTCCTCCGGGTCGTCGAAGTGCTGGAGGCCGTAGCGCGCGGCGTCCGAGAACTCGGGGGCGGCGTCTTGCGGCTGGGTGCAGGCGAGCGCGAGCAGGAGGAGCATGCGGTCAGGGTACCGCCGCTTCGGCCGGCCGTGGGGGAGAACCTTCGGGATCGGGCGCGCGGCGGGTCGGGGGCGTCCACGAAACGCCGACGCTGCCGAGCACCCGCTGGACGGCGCTGCCCTCGTCGTCGTCGTCCGTGGGGAGATCCCACGAGAGCACGGTGACGCGCGCCTGGGCCTGGAGCACGAGCGCGTCCGAGAGGGTGTAGAGGCCGCTCACCCCGACGAGGCCCGTCGCGCGGCCGCCGTAGGGGGTGCCGCTCCAGCGCTCGGGGGCCTCGTAGCTGCCCTCCAGCGTGGTGAGGAGCGTGAGCGGCGGGAGGGGCCGCCACGTCGGTCCGAGGCCCGCCTGGACGCCCGCGCCGGGCTGGTAGCCCTTGCCGTTCGTGTAGACGGGGAGGCGCCCGGTGGCCCACGCCGCGCCGCCCCAGCGCTTGCCGGCGAGCACGCCCTCGACCGCGACGGTCGGCACGAAGGTGCCCGTCCCGAGCTGGATGTGTTGGTGTGTCAGCCCCTGCTCGGTGAGGGCGAAGGGGTCCTCCTCGGTCTTCCCGAACGGGAGGGTGGTCCCGGCGCGCACGCCGAGCGTGGCGTGGTTGCCGATGGGCGCGTAGCGGCCGGCGAGCAGCAGGCCGTCCACGAGGCCGCCGAGGGTCTCGTCGCGGTGATGGATGTCGGCGTAGGGCGGGTCGAACGCGGCGCCGCCCATCGTCTCGTAGCGCACGGCGATCGCCCGCAGATCGAAGGGCACCGACGCGGAGACCTGCCACCCGGCGCCCAGGCCGACGTTCAGCGTGGGATCGAGGCGGAACCACGCGATCTGCTGGTCGTGCCAGTGATCGGGGATGTCCTCTTCGGCGCACAGGATCGGGTCGACCTCCGGGCACGCCGCGACGTGCCGGATGTGCACGGAGGTGCCGGTGACCATCGCGTCGAGGCGAAGGGCCCCGAGCGAGAGCCCAGGGTTGATGCGGGAACCTCCAGACTGGAGGTTCGGGTTGGCTCAACCGGGTCAGGCGAAGGCGGGCGTCACACCGAGCAACAGGTGGAGGGCGGTCACCCACAACGCGGCGACGTGGGGGCGCACGCGGGGCGACGGGACGTTCACTTGCGCTTCCGGTCGATCATGGCGATCGCGGCGTCCACGTCGGAGCCCTCGTAGATCGACGTGCCGGTGGGGCCGTAGACGCGGAGGTAGGGCAGGCCCTCCGCCCACTGGAGGTGCTGCTTGACGACGGGGAGCGCGAAGGAGACCCGCGCGTCCGTCCCGTCCAACACGACAGCGCGGACGGCGGTGTCGGGGTGCGCGCGGAGGTAGGCGGAGAGCTTCTCCGCGGCCGGGTAGCAGGGGCCGCACCACTTCGCGGCGAAGTCGACGACGGTGAACTTCCCCTTCGGGAGCGCGGCGGCGAGGTCGACCTGCTCTCCGCGGGAGACGACGACGACGTCGAGGCCGGCGGCGTTGGCCCAGGGATCGGCGCGGGTGGGCGTGAGGCCGGCGGGGCAGGCCGCGACGGGCTCGATCGCGGTGGCGGTGTAGCCGCCGGGCGCGAGGACGACCTGCATGGCGGCGAGGTCGGCGGGGCCGGAGAGGGCCACGCACGCGCGCCCGTCGACGCTGACGGCCGCGGCGGTCACGAAGGGGAGCGACTGGAGCGCCACGGACACGTTCTGGGCGCAGCAGTCGTCGTCCGCGCCGCCCACCTGCACGAGCGCGTAGGTAGGGTCGGCCGCGAGGGCCAAGGGAAGGAAGCGCGCGAAGAGGGCGGCGAGGATCATGGCCGACCCCTAACGCCCACGCGGCCCCCTCACCCGCCGACCATCACCCCGTCCTTGTAGAACGCGAGGTCGTTCACATATTTTTCCCACATGGCGTTGTCCATCAGGATGACGACGAGCGTGTTGACCTGCCCCGGCACGGCGTTGGTGAGCGGCCACGACCCGCTCTGGTTGTAGGTCAGCTCTCCGAGGATCGCACCGTTGACGATGACACGGATGCCGTCGTCCACCGGGCCGGAGGCGATGGTGTAGCGGGAGGGGTCGTCGCTCGGGTCCATCCAGAAATCACAGAGGATGTAGCTGAAGGATCCCTCCATCATGTCGGGGAGCTCGCTCGGCGCGTAGAACGAGAGCGGGCCGGTCACGACGGTCGGGCCGCCGGCCCGGGAGATGACGTACTCCCGCAGCTCGGCGAAGTGGCGGGCCACGTCCGTGCTGGCGGTCATGCCGTGCTTGCCGGAGGGCTCGTACCAGTAGGCGTCGGGATCCCCGTCGTAGTCGACGCGGTGCACGGCGTCGCTCGTCAGGTCGTAGGGCGTGTCGTCGTTGACGATGTACCAGCCGGTGGTGAAGCCAGCGAAGCGCGCCGATCCCACCTGCGTCGCGGACGCGCGCGGCTGCCCGACGTCGTCCGAGACGACGACCAGCGCGCCCTCGTCATCGCCCTCGTCGGTCGGGGTGTAGGTGACGGTCACCTCCCGCCGCTCGCCCGGCTGGAGGACCCACGGAAGTGGCCCGTTCACGCTGTCCTCCGCGGAAAAGAGCAATTCGTCGTTCCCGGATGCGCCGGCGGTGCTGTCATAGCGGAGGTCGGTCACGGTCAGGGCCTCGAGGCCCAGGTTGGTGATGGTGATGGGTTGGGTGGTGGCGTCCCACGGGTCCCCCTCGCCGAAGTCGTGGAACGAGGGTTCCACCTGGATGACCGGCCCCGGCTCGGGCCTCTGCGGGAGCGGCAGAGGGAACGGGTAGGCCATCGGCGGCTCTCCGAGATCGCGCTCGAGCCCGTAGTCGGAGCAGGCGGACAGGAGGATCAGGACCGTCATGGGACACCTCGGGTTGGGGTGTGCCCACTGTACGACACGGAGCTCAGCTACGATATCGACCACAAGCCGATCGTCGCCTGTCTTGCGTGACACCAAAGCGAAGAACGGCCGTGGGAGACGCCGAATCGGGTTGTCACGTTCGGTCTCTTACACCGAGATATCCCGCACCGATCAGCCGCCCATGGCGGGGTCGACGTAGGGCACGACGAGCGCGGCGTCGAGGCCGCCGGGGTCCGCGGGGTCGAAGCCGCCGGTGACGAGGAGCGAGCCGTCCCGCAGGACGGAGAGCCCGCAGCCGGGGCGCGCGCGGTCGAGCAGGATGCGGGGGCCGGTGCTGCCGGTGCCAGGCGCGAGCAGCTCGAGGGTGTCCTCCCCGACGGTGCGCGTGCTGTCGGTCCACCCGCAGCCGGCTGCGTACCAGCCCTCGCTGATCCACGGCGCGACGGTCGGCGCGAGGCGCGGCTCGCGGAAGCCGTCGGACGCGGCGAAACGGCGGGCCTCGGGGGCGTAGACGCGGCCGTCGGCGTAGACCTCGCCGGTGGACGTGTCGGCGCCGCCGAGGATCACCAGCGTGCCGTCGGCCATCGGGAAGAGCGTCGCGCCGTCCACATAGCGGAAGGCGCCGGCGTTCCCTTCGTTGATGGCCGAGAAGGCCTCGGCGGGGTCGAGCTCGGCGTTGCCGCCGTCCCACACGCCGGTCGAGGCGGCGTCGCGCCCCTGGACGAACACGGTGCCGTCCGCCAGGACGCCGCAGCCGGTCACCGCGCCCGGGTCGAAGTCGCGCATGTCCAGCGCGCTGAAGCGCCAGGTGCCGTCGGCCTCGTCGGGCTTGAGGTAGTCGCCGCCGCCCGCCGCGCCGCCGAGGGCGATGCCCTGGCGCTCGCGGAACATCGCGACGCAGTGGCCGCTGCGGCCCTGCGAGAGCGAACCGGCCTCGACGAAGGCGCCGAGCGTGTCGTCGAAGACGGCGGCCCCCTCGACCGCGACGGTGTTCCCGCCCACGATGGCGAAGCCGCCCACGATGAGGGTCGCGCCGTCGGGCAGGGGTGCGCTGCTGGGCGCGGCCATCGCGGAGCCCGGGAAGGGGCTGGAGAACTCGGCGAAGGTGCCGGTGGCGGGGTCGTAGAGCTCGGTGGTGGCGGTGGCGCGTTCGCCGCGGGCGTCGAGACCGCCGACGAGGAGCACGGAGCCGTCGCGCCGCGTAATCGCGAGGTGGCGCGAGCGCTCGGTGAGCATCGAGACCTCGAGGCCGAGGGCGCGGTTGACCGGGAGGAAGACGAGCGGGGCGGTGAGCGTCGCGTCGGGGACGAGCACGACCTCGGGGGTGCGGCCGGCGGAGATCACGCGGCCGTCCTCCAGGCCGAGGAGCGTGATGCGGACGACGCCGAAGCCGTCGAGGTCGGGGAGGGTCACGTCCTCGCCGGGGTAGGCGAAGGTGTCGGAGGCGACGACGTCCTCACCGACGCTGACCTCGAGCCGCAGGGTGTCGACGTCGCGGAAGGCGTCACACGAGGGGCAGCTCGTGGGGTTGGAGACGAGGACCTCGAGGGCCGTGGTGACGCCCGGGATGACCTCGACGACGGGCTCGCGGTTGCAGGCGAGCAGGAGGAAGGCCCAGTTCATTCAGCGGAGCTCGCCGGCCTCGGCCATGCGCACCGCGAGGTCGAGCATCGAGGTGGCGCCCATCTTGCCGAGGATGCGGGTGCGGTGGACCTCGACCGTGTGCGGGCTGATGCCGAGCGCGACCGCTACGTCCTTTCCGCTCTGACCGAGCGCGAGGTGCAACACGACGTCCCGCTCGCGGCTGGTGAGGGTGGCCAGCTGGGCGCGGAAGGTGGCGGTGCGCTGACGCGCGGGCGAGGCGGAGGCCTCGAGCACGAGAGCGCGCTCGATGGCGGCAAGGAGGAGCTCGGGGGGGCCGGTGGCGTCGAGGAGGGTCCAGGCGCCCGCGTGGAGGAGGGCGACGGCGTCGGACATCGAGCACGGCGTGAGCAGGCCGACGACGGGCTGCTGGCGGCCGAGCTCGCGCCAAGCGGCGAGGCGGGCGTTCGCGGGGTCGGGCGCGGCGCCGAGATCGAGCACGATCGCCGCGGCCTCCCCCACCGCGAGGGCGGCGGCGCACGCTTCGAGGTCGGCGTGGCCGACGGCGGTGCGGCCGGCCGACTGGAGGAACCACACGATCCCGCCCCGCCGCAGCTCGCTCGAGGCGACGACGTGCGCCACCCCCTCCACTCGGTCGGAAGCGGGGGAGCCGGACGTGAGGACGCGATAGGAGGAGCCTTGATGCACGAACGTCCGTTAACCAAGGATGCGCTCGCGCGGGCCGCCGAGCTCGTCGAGGAGGCCTATTCGGCCTACAATGCGCAGGAGATGGAGCTCGGCGAGCAGCGCACGCACGAGGCCGAGGCGCTGCTCCTCGGAGACCTCTCCCCCTCCGCGCGCATCGTCGCCCTCCGCGGCCGGTCCCTGCGGGAGTGGCGCAGAGGCGACCTCGAAGCGTGCATCCGGACGATCGGGGGCCTCCTCTACTACCTCGGCGTCCTCGGCGACGAAGCCGCGCTCATCCGCACGCTCTGCAACGACGCGGCCGCGCGCGTGGAGGCCGGCGCCCCCATCGCGATCGAGCGCCTCGACTGGGCCCTCCTGGCGGCGCGGCGGCACCCGTCTCCCGTCTACGAGCTCATGGTGCGGGCGTCCCGCGCCAACGCCCTCGAGTCCTCGACCGATCCGCTCGCCTGCTACTTCGAGGCCGCGTCGTGCGTCCGCCTCGCGCGCTCGGCGGGCGAGGCGGAGTGGCTCGCCTGGGCGGTCTCGAGCTGCTCGGACGCGCTTCACCGGATGGCGCTCCCACACCGGCGCCTCACGGTGACGCGCGAGGGGACGCGCGCGGCGGAAGCGGCCGGTCAGGCGCGGCGGGTGTTGGGGTGCAAGCTCGACCTGTTCGCAGCGCTGATCGGCGTCGGTGACCTCGCGGCCGCCGAGGCGCTCGGCGCCGAGCTGCAGGAGATCATCGACGAGAGCCGCCGCGACGCGTTCGTGTCCTGCTACCTGCTCAACGTCGGGGAGCTCGCCCTCGCGCTCGGCCAGCCGGCGCGCGCCTCCGCGGCGTTCCAGGGTGCCCACCGCGCGCGGGTGGAGGTCGGCCGCGCCACCACCCGCTGGCTTCCGATCCTGGGCGAGCTGCGCGCCGCCGCCCTCGCGGGCGACACCGCGGCGGCCGTCCCCCTCGCGGAC
>CAJBVW010000582.1 GCA_903959175.1 uncultured Pseudomonadota bacterium | reverse complement strand
TGCCGTCCCCGTCGAGGTCCACCCCCTCGGTAGCCGAGCCCACCACGATGCTCTCGACCACCCACGTGGCCTCGTTGGGCCCCGTCGGGTCGCAGCTCGCCGCCGTGTCGGTGTCGGCGTCCGTGTCGGCGTCCGTGTCCGCATCGGTATCGGCGTCGGTATCGGCATCCGTGTCGGCGTCCGTGTCCGAGTCGGCATCCGTGTCGGCGTCGGCGTCGGTGTCGGCGTCCGCCGCGGTGTCCCCGGTGTCCGCCGAGTCCGACAGCGACGGATCCTTGTCGTTCCCGGGGCCGTAGTTCGAGGAGCAGGCGACCAGACCGAGCAGCGACACCAGCGCGAGACGAGACATCGAATCTCCAGTTCGGCTGCCCTCTACAGGACAACCGGGCCGGATGTCAAGCCTCGCGCGGTGTCGTCGCGGATCGGCCTAGAGCGCTTCGACGATGACGGCGATGCCCTGCCCGCCGCCGATGCAGGCGGAGCCGAGCCCGTACTTCCCACCGCGCCGGCGCAGCTCGTGGATCAGCGTGCCGGTGATGCGCGCGCCGGAGGCGCCGAGCGGGTGGCCGAGCGCGATGGCGCCGCCGTTCACGTTGGTCTTGGAGCGGTCGAGGCCGAGCTCGCGCTCGACGGCGAGGTACTGCGGCGCGAAGGCCTCGTTGACCTCCACGAGGTCCATGTCGGCGACGCCGAGGCCGGTGCGCTCGAAGGCGCGGCGGGCGGCGGGGACGGGGCCGATGCCCATGATCGTCGGATCGCAGCCGGAGATGCCCCAGCCGGCGAGGCGGGCGATGGGGGTGAGGCCCTGGGCGCGGGCCCACTCGCCGTCCGCCACGACGAGGCTCGCGGCGCCGTCGCAGATGCCGGACGCGTTGCCGGGGGTGATGAGGCCGTCCTTCTTGAAGACGGTGGGGAGCTTCGCGAGGGACTCGAGCGTGCTGCGGCGGGGGTGCTCGTCCACCGAGAAGGTGATGTCGCCCTTCCGGGTCTTGATCACGAACGGGATGATCTCGTCGTTGAAGCGGCCAGCTTCCTGCGCGGCGAACCAGCGCTCCTGGCTGGCGAGGGCGACCTCGTCCACCTCGGCGCGGGTCAGGCCGTACTGCTCGCCGAGCTTCTCGGCGGTCATCGCCATCGGGAGGCCGGTCTGCGTGTCGGTGAGGCACTCCCACAACAGATCCTTGAGGACCGGGGGCTTGCCGAAGCGCGCCGCGCCGTCCCGCAGGCCGTGCATGACGTGGGGGGCCATGCTCATGGCCTCGGAGCCGCCCGCGAGCACGACGTTGGCCTGGCCGGTGAGGATCTGCTCGGCGGCGGTGATGATGGCCTGGAAGCCGGAGCCGCAGAGGCGCGCGACGCCGAGGGCCGGCACGTGCACGGGGATGCCGACGCGGAGGCCCACATGGCGGGGGAGGTAGATGCCGTCGTTGCTGGTCTGGAGCACGTTCCCGTAGATGACGTGGTCGACCTGCTCGGGCGCCACGCCGGCGCGCTCGAGGGCTGCCTTCGCGGTGGGGACCGCGAGGTCCTGCGCGTTGATGTCCTTGAGGGCGCCGCCCTGGGCGCCGAAGGCCGTGCGGACGGCGGACAGGAAGACGATCTCGCGGGACTTGACGTTGAGCATGGGGCACTCCTGGAACGGTGAACGGGGCGCGAATCTATCGCGACCGGGCGGGCCCCGCCGCCTCGAGGTCGTCCGGGCGCGTCAGGGGGCTGTCAGGGGCCGTCCGAGAGCTGGACTTCCGCGCCCTCACGTCCCCGAGCCGTGCCTACCGGAGCGCGTCCAGCACCGCCGAGCCGGCCTCGTGCGTGGAGAGCGTCCCGCCGAGCTCCCGCGTGACCTTGCCCGCGAGGAGGCAGGCCTGCACGGCGTCCTGGATGCGGCGCTCGTCCTTCGTGCGGCCGAGGTGCGCCAGCATCATGCCCGCGGTGAGGATGGCCGCGAGGGGGTTGGCGATGCCCTTGCCGGCGATGTCGGGCGCGGAGCCGTGCACCGGCTCGAAGAGCGCGGCCACGCCGGGGTTGATGTTGCCGCTGGACGCGAGGCCGATCCCGCCCTGGAGGGCCGCGCCGAGGTCGGTCACGATGTCGCCGAACAGATTGTTGGTGACGATGACCTCGAAGCTCTCGGGGGCCTGCACCATGCGCATCGTGAGCACGTCCACGTAGAGGTGGCTCGTCGTGATGCCGGGGTACTCGACGGCGACCTCCTTGAAGGTGCGCTGCCAGAGCTCGTGGCCGTGCCGCATGGCGTTGGCCTTGTCGCTCATGCACACCTTGGTCTTGCC
Source organism: uncultured Pseudomonadota bacterium (assembly GCA_903959175.1). GTDB lineage: Bacteria > Myxococcota_A > UBA796 > UBA796 > SXON01 > CAJBVW01. Next base: position 4,767 of record CAJBVW010000582.1, on the reverse strand, counting down.
GTTCTCCTTGGCCCAGGCGAAGGCGGCCCGGATGATGCGCTCGACGCCCTTGCGGGTGTTGATCTCCTGCTCGATCGCGATCTCGTCCGGAGTGCCGTGCTTGAACTGGCCGCCGACGCCGGTGTAGAGGCCCTCCGTGTTCTCGCGGAAGACGACGAAGTCGACGTCCTCCGGGCGCTTGTCCTTGAGCGGGCAGTAGCGCGCGTCGAGGAGGCGGATGGGGCGGAAGTTGATGTAGAGATCGAGCTTGAAGCGGCTACCGAGGAGGATCTCCTTGGCGTGCACGTTCGTCGGGACGCGGGGATCCCCGAGGGCGCCGAGGTAGACGCAGTCGAACTCGTCGCGGAAGCGGGCGAGCACGTCGTCCGGCATGGTGGTGCCGTCTCGCAGGTAGCGCTCGGCGCCGAGGTCGAAGTGCTCGTAGGTCAGGTCGGGCGCGACGGCGGCGAGGACGCGGAGGCCCTCGGCGAGGACCTCGTGGCCGATCCCGTCACCGGGGAGGACAGCGATCGAAGGCATGGAGGGCTCCGGGGCGCGCGGGCTTTAACAGGAACGGGGGGCGCGAGGCCCCCCGGAACGGACGAACGGCTCCCGACTACTTGGCGGAGAGGAGCTCTTCGGTGTGGAGCCGCGCGCCGTCCGCCTCTTCGAAGCTGACCATTCGGCCCTTGGCGGGGTCCCACACCTTGAGGCGCAGGCACGCCATCACGTCGGAGGGGCGCCACGACGTGCGGCCCGGATCCTGAAGCTCGGGCAGCTCGGCCATCGCCTCGGGGAGACGGTAGAACGGGATGCGGTGGTTCAGGTGGTGCACATGGTGGTAGCCGATGTTCCCCGTGAACCAGTGCATGAGCGGCGGCATGTCGAACATGCTCGACGAGTGCAACGCGGCGAAGCTGTACTCCCAATCACGACGACCACGGAGCTGCATGCTCGGGAAGTTGTGCTGGGCGTAGAAGAGGTAGGAGCCCACACCGCTGGTGATGAACTGGGGGAGGAGGACGGCGAAGGCCGCCACGTCCCAGCCGAAGCGCCAGCCCACGAGGCCCATGATGCCGAAGTGGATGACGAGCGAGAGCATGCCGTGCCAGTGCTGCTTCGGGTCCCGCAGGAAGGCCGAGCCGCACATGCCGAGGATGAAGACGGTGACGTACCCGAACATCATGTTCAGGGGGTGCCGGACCATCCGGTAGTCGCGCCGCTGGGCGGGCGTCATGAGGCGCCACATGTCGACCGTGACGATCGGGTAGGAGCCGATGGCGGCGCCGACGATCTTCGCGGTGTTCTTGTGGTGGTAGTCGTGCGTCTGGCGCCACACGGACGGGGCCGAGAGCGTCCAGTAGCCGACGAAGGGCATGACGAGCTTGCCCGCGCGCGACTGGAGGATCGCGCCGTGCGCGTAGTCGTGAAAGAAGATGAAGAGGCGCACGATGGTGAGGCCCGCGAGCACCGACCCGACCAGGCGGAGCGGCCACACCGGCGCGGCGGCCGCGATGGCCACGAAGGTGGCGTACACGAGGGTGGTCGTTGCGAGAAGACGCCAGCTCTGTGCTGCGTTTTCGCGCGCGTAGGGGGAGCTCGCCCGCACCAGTTCCGGTCCTGTGCGCATTTTGTATCTCCGAACAGCCCCCTTCCTACAGGAACCGCCAGCTCCGCACAAGGGTCGATTGTCGTCTTTTTTCGTGGCGATCTCCGTGGTTTATGACTGACCGGTCAGTCTTTCGGGAGTTGACGCGGCAAGGGGCGTCTGGGGAGGGCGCACGGCGCGAAGGCCATTGACGGGGGGGCCGCTCCGACGCATCCTTGGCGGATGGATGGCTACCGCATCCGCCGCGGGGGGGTGGAAAAACGCGTCGCGGACGACACCGCGCTGGCGACCCTCGCCGCGGCCGGTGGCGTGCGCGGCACCGACGAGATCGAGACCGCTGCCGGCTGGATCCGCGCGTCCCAGCATCCGATCGTCCGGGGCGCCCTCCGGGCGGGAGATCCGTGGGCGGCCTGGAGCGACGTGGAGAGCGTGGACGCCGCGTCGCTGTACAAGAAGATGGTCGACACCCCCGACCTCTCCGAAGAGGTCGAGCTCGTCGAGGTGGTCGAGGTCCCCGAGCTCCCGGTCGACGCGCTGGCCCCGGTGCCGGAGCCTCCCGCGCTCGGCCCGCCCCTCGTCGCCCCGGCGGACGCGCCTCCGCGTGGCCCGCGCTCCCTCACCGACGCCCCGCGCGCCCCGCGCACGCCCCCCGTGCCCGGCGTGCTCCTCGCGCCCTTGCCGGAGGACGGCGCGGAGGTCATCGACTTCCCCCGCGCCCGGCCCGCGCGCCCCGCGGTCGCCCTCCCGACGCCGACCCGGCGCCCCTCGGGCCCCCCGCCGCTGGTGCGCACGTCCCGCGTCCTGGCGATGGTGCTCGGCGGCCTGACCATCGTGATGATGGGGTACCTCTGGATCCGCATGAGCGCTTACACGGGCCTCGGCGAGGGCACGATCCCGTCGCGCGCCACCGCCGAGAAGGCCGCGCTGGCGCCGATCTCGCCGCTCATCCCGCTCGACGTCGAGCTCCGCGCCGCGCTCCCGACCCACCCGCGCGACGTGAAGGAGGCCGGTGACCTCTCCGATGCGCTCCTGGTCGAGCTCGTGCAGCAGCGCCTTGAGATCATCGAGGCCGACGGGGTCGTCACCAAGTGGATCGGCCGCAAGGGCGACGAGCCGAAGAGCGCCGAGGTCCGGATCTCGTACCGCAGCGGGGGGGACCTCACCCGCGAGCTCGGCGCCATCGCGCTCGTGGTGGGGCGCTACAAGCGCTTCTACCGCCTCGACATCCCCGTGTTCGAGGTCACCGAGGTGGGCGCCCGCGGCGTGACGCGCATCCGCGCGGAGGACGCCGAGGCCTACTACCAGGCGCGGATGTCCCTCGAGGACCTCCTCAAGACGCTCACGAAGCGCTGAGATTCGGCCCCGCGCCGCGGGCTACATCCCGGAGCGAGAGACCTGCTGGAGCGCCTGGATCGACCGTACGATCGCGGCCACGCTGGGGGTGCCGCGGTTGCCGAGGCGGATCTTGCGCTCGGGGTTCAAGAGGTAGACCGTGCGTAGGTACATCGGGGCCGTCGGGATCTGCAGGCACGCGCGGAACTGGCGCGCGACCGAGCCGCCGCGGTCCGTGAGGAGCGGGAAGCCGAGGCCGAGCTCCTTCGCGAAGGCGGCGTGGCTCGGGCCCTCCGCCGGGTTCAGGGCGAAGATCTTGACGCCGAGCCCGGTGAAGTCCGCGAGGTGCGCCTGGAACTCGGCGAGCTGCGCGCGGTCCTCGGCCCCGCCGTCCTCCTGGTAGAAGACCAGCACAGACCAGTGCTTTCCGTGGCGGTGCCAGGAGTCGTCCCAGCTCTGGAGGTGCCACTCGGGGGCGGTCTCGCCCTCGGGGAGCAGGGTGGGGTACACCCGGTCCTGGATCCCCCGCTTGAGGGGGGCAGGGAGGCGGGAGAGCGTCTGGCGGATGGACATCGGGCCTCGTCGATGCGGTTGCGCGCCTCGTTATGGTGGATCGGGGCGGCTGTCTACAGCGCGACCCGCACCCCGAGGTGCCCGCCGTACGTGTCGTCGAACGCGACGTTCAGGTGGCCGTACACCTTGAGCCAGAGCACGTTGATCTGGGCGCCCGCCGCGCTCCGGATGCTCTCCTCCACCTGGGCGGAGCCCACGCCGGCTTGCTCGGCGAGCGCCGGGTCGATGACGACGTCGATCTGTTGGGCCGCCGCGCCCGGCGAGAAGCCGGCCGCCGAAAGTAGACCGAGCAGCCCCGCGATGCGCCTCATGCACTCTCCCGCTCCCGGGATCATGCACGATCTCCGCGCCGCCCGCGCGTACGTCGCGGTTACGCCGGGTGTCTCCGTCGCCACGCGGCGAGGGCGACGAGGGCCCAGCGGCGGGCCGGGGGCACGTCGGGGGAGAGCCGGAGCAGGTCGGGCGGGACCAGCCCGGCGAGCGTGTCGGCGACGCCCTCGGTGAGCCCCGGCAGCGCGAGCCACGCGTCGACCGGGAGGGTCATTGGGCGGTGCGCGGGCGCGTCGCCGCCGAGGCGCTCGGCGAGCCCGTCCTGGAAGAGCCCCCGCGGGCGGCGCACCTGCGCGAGGTGGCCGATCGGGAAGCTGGCGACGAGCTTCGCGAGGGGGGCGTCCGCGTAGGGGCTCTGCGCGCGCACGCCGTGGGCGGCGGCGGCGCGGTCGAGGGTGGCGTGCGCGGCCTCGGCGTCCAGGCGGCGATCGAGCCACGCTGCCGCCCCGATGGGATCGGCGTCGGGCGCGGTGGCGGCGAGGGCGTCGAGGGCGGTGGAGGGGGCGGCATTCGTCGTGAAGCGGCGGCGGAGGTGGCGGCGCGCCCACGGATCGCCCAGGCGCTCGGCGCCGGCGCGGGCGAGGCGACCGACCATCCCGAGCACCGGCACGCCGGCGGCGCGCTCGGCGACCGGCGCGGGGACGCCCCCGTAGAGCGAGGCGCCGCCGATGCCGGTGAAGAGGGCCTCGGCGCCGCGATCGGCCGCGGCGCGCGCCAGCACCCACCACGCGAGGGCCTCGGGCGCGAGCAGGGGCTCGGAGAGCGCGGCGAGCTCGGCGAGGATCGCGGGCACGTCCGCCGTGGGGAGCGGCACGGCGACGAGCTCGGCGTTGCACCGCTCCGCGGCGACCCGCGCGCGGGCGAGCTCGTCGCCCCCGTCGGGCGCGAGCGTGAGCGCGAGGACCGCGCCGCGGCGGCGGGCGGCCGTGGCGGCGAGCAGGGCC
>CAJBVW010000581.1 GCA_903959175.1 uncultured Pseudomonadota bacterium | reverse complement strand
GCGGCGGCGGCGGCGGCGGGCGAGCTCTCCGGGGCGGGCGAGCCCGAGGCGGGCGCGGCGCCGTCGCGGGCGGGCATGGCGCCGCCGGGGGGGGGGCGCGGCGTCAGAACACGCGAGGAGGAGCAGCAGCGTCACTCGCGCACTACCTTCGGATTTTCCAGGATTGCAGCGTAGAAATATCCGAAGCCGAGATCCTTGTCGATCGTGAGGGGACCGTCGAGGAGCACGGTGTCTCCGACGGCGAAGGTGTCGTCAGAGGTGAAGGTGAGGTCGTCCTCGCCGTCTCCGGGTCCGCGGCTGCCGTCCCGCACATGGTACCAATTCGTCCCCTCGATGTTCGTCGCCAGCTTCACGATCCGGCCGCGGAGGAGGATCGTCCGGCCTGCGCGACGGTCGGCGTACACCCCGGCGATGTCCACGCCGCCCTCCGCGGCCGGCAGGCGGGCCGCTGCGCTCGCGGTGGCCTCGTCGACCACGGCGACCTCCTCGATGACGGTGACCGCGTCGAACAGCCGCCCGCCGCCCCGCACCGCGTACCGCAGCGGTCCCTTCCCAAGGAGCACGAAGTCCCCGACCGCGACCTCACACACGGGCACGCTCGCCCAGAAATTGTACTGCCCCTCCTCGACCTGCAGGTAGGTGCGCCCCTCGCCGTGGAGGACGGCCTCGACGCGGGCAGGGGCGACGTTCGCCCAGGTGCCGGGCGGGACGAGGGGCGCGTCATCATGACAGGCCAGGAGGAGGAGCGCGAGCAAGACGAGGGACTCCGCGTCCGGCGAGGTCCGGAGCGGAGGCGAGTATACACGAATCCTGCGCGGGCGTCGCGGATGGATTCCGGGGCCGAGCCGTGTCCTTCGTCGCGCTGGCCCGCGGGCGCCGGCCCCCGGAGGGTCGGGGCCGCGCGCCGCCGCCCTCCCGCGGCTCACCAGGTGAGGAGCTCGCCGGAGGCCTGGCCGAGGCTGGCGGAGGCCGGACAGGGCGTGGCGCGACCGCTGCCGGTGAGACACCCGCCCGTGCCGTCCAGGAGCCCGGCGCCGTCCCGGCCGGAGGTGGAGCCGGCGAGGAACAGGTCGGCGCTCAAGGGGGTGAGGCCGCCGTCGGCGTCGGCCACCCAGACGATGTGGGTGGAGGCGTCGCCGCTCACCGAGATGGAGCGGGTGGTGGCGCCCACGCCAACGGCGTGCTCGCAGTTACCGGCCTCGGCGAGGTTGCAGCGGCGAACGGTGCCGTAGGTGCCGATGGTGCTGCTGACGGGGCCCCCCACGTAGCCGACGTAGATGGCCTCGTCGTCGGGGGACCAGGCGATGTCGATGGGGTTGATGCTGGGCTCGAAGACAGCGCTCTCGGCGTAGCGTCCGAAGAAGGTGTAGGGGCTGTCGGCGTAGTACACCTCGGCCTGGTCGGTGTCCGGACAGGCGACGGCGACGAGGTCACCGGCGTGGCTGACCTCGACGGCCTGGCTGTTGCAGCCGGCGCCGAGGCTGATGGTGTCGACGTGCCACGCGGGCACGGGTGCGAGGCGGACAAGAAGGTCGGTGAGGTCGATGACCAGGGCCTCGCGGGTGGCGGCGCCGGTGCCGCCCCAGACGGTGACGAAGGCGGTGTGGTCATCGGGGGTGATGGCGGCGCCGTATACGCGCTCGCTTCCGCTGAGGCCGAGGTCGGCGTTGGTGAGGGTGCCCACCTCGGTGAGGGAGTCGGCCGCGAAGAAGCTGAGGCCCTCCTCGGTGGTGACGAGCCCGTACTGGGCGGTGTGGGTGAGGACGACGGCCCGGGGGCTCGCCCCGAGAACGAGGCGGGTCACGCCGGCGGCAGCGCCGGGGTCGGTGGTGGTGGGGTCGCCGTCCCAGTCGAGCTCGTACTCTTCGCCGGGGAGGAGCTCGAAGGCGGCGAGGGTGCCGTCGTTCGCCGCGACGTAGGCCCAGGTGCCCTCGGGACCGCCGAGCGCGACGGCCCGCGCGGAGCTGGTGGTGGGGAGCACGTCCCCCGCGCTGGTGCCGGAGCCCACGGTGGAGGGGTCGAGGTCGGCGCCGACGCGATCGTAGAGCGCAAGGCCGGGGCTGTCCCCCCGGGTCGTGACGCCCAGGCGCCCGCCACAGCCACACCAGGCGGCGGCCGCAGCGATGGTGTTGCCGGTGACGGCGATGGTGCCGGTGTAGACGAAGTCGGCGGCAGGGTCCGTGTAGCCGCAGATGGGCTCGCGCTCGAGGTCGTAGTCGGCGGCGCTGCTGCCGATGCGGGTGAGCGGATACGCCATCTGCGTGCAGAGGCCGCAGGCCGCGGCGTAGGCGCTGGTCCCCTTCTCCGCGGCGACCTCGTCGCGGAGGGCCTCGAGATCGGAGGCGTCGAGATCCGTGCAGCGGTCGGCGGCGTGGGCCAGGGAGAAGCCGAGGTGCAGCGCGGCGGCGCGCCCGTCGGGCTCGGCGGCGAGGCTCCAGGGGAGGAGGGGGTCGACGTAGTCGGCGGGCAGGCCGCCGGCGTCCGAGGTGCCACCGCGCTCGTAGGTGCTGTTGGGGTGGGCGCCGAGGAGATCGCCCATGCCACCGGAGGCCATGTCGGTTCCGTCGGGGTGGAGCAGTCCGTAGAAGTTGGCGGAGACGAACGCGCGGCCAACGTCGTAATGGTACTGGTCGAGCTGGGAGATCCCGAGCAGGGAGAGGCCGGGGAAGTCGTCGGTGAGGG
>CAJBVW010000580.1 GCA_903959175.1 uncultured Pseudomonadota bacterium | reverse complement strand
GCGACCTCGACGGCGACGGCCGCGACGAGACCTTCATCCCGCTCTCCTGGTCCCCGGAGGCCGACGCGGCTGTCGCCGTCGTGCAGACGGGGGCGTCCCTCGCGCCCGGCGCCACGCTGGACCTCCTCGATGCGCCGCTCCAGGCCATCTCCGCCCGCGACGGCGGGTACGGCGCCACCGTGGCTCTGGTCGGGGATGTAGACGGCGACGGCTTCACCGAGATCGCGCTCGGCGGGTACACCGACAGCTACACCGGTACCAACGCGGGTGGGGTGCTCACCGTGCCGGTACCGCGGTAGCCCGGACCGCCCAACCCACGCCCACGCCCCCCCTCCTCGGTTACGCACCCCCCCATGCCCAACCCGCTCCTCGCCCCCTGGACCGGCCCCTACGGCGGCGTCCCCGCCTTCGACCGCCTCAACGCGCCCGACCTCGAGGCCGCGGTCACGGCCGCGGTGGCGTCGCACCTCGCGGAGATCGACGCGATCGCGAGTGACCCTGCGCTGCCGACGTTCGCCAACACGATCGCGCCGCTCGAGCGCGCCGGCGCCGCCCTCCAACGCGTGATGCCCTACTACGGCGTCACCCGCAGCGTCCTCTCCGACGCCGCCTACCGCGACGCCGCCACGCGCATCGCCCCGATGCTGGCGGACCACGGCGCGCGCGTCACCCAGAACACGGCGTTGTTCGAGCGGGTCCGCGCGGTCGCCCACTCGCCCGAGCTCGCGACGCTCCCGGCCCCCGAGCAGCGCCTCGTGCGCCTCCACCACGACCGCTTCGCCAACCAGGGCGTCGGCCTGACCGGCGCCGCCGCCGCCCGCTACGCGGAGATTGGCCGTCGTCTCGCGGGGCTGTATGCAACCTTCAACGATCACCTCCTCGTCGACGAGGCCCGCTACCTCCTCCTCGACGCCGAGCAGCTCGACGGGGTGCCCGCCGGGCTCCGGCGCGCCGCCGCCGCCGCCGCGACCGCCCGCGGGCACGAGGGCCGGTTCGCCCTCCTCAACACCCGCTCCGCGGTCGACCCCTTCCTCACCTACGCCACCGATCGCTCCCTCCGCGAGGCCGCGTGGCGCGCCTTCCACGATCGCGGCGCCTTCGGCGACGACACCGACACCACCGCCCTCTGCGTCGAGATCCTCCAGCTCCGCGCCGAGCGCGCCGCCCTCCTGGGCCACCCCGACTTCGCGACGTGGATCCTCCAGGATCGCATGGCCGCCACCCCCGAGCGCGCGCAGGCCCTCCTCGACGCCGTGTGGCCCGCCGCGGTCGGCCGCGTACGCGAGGAGGTCGCCGCCCTCCAGGCCCTCGCCCACGCCGACGGCGTGACGATCGCGCCCTGGGACTACGCCTTCTACGCCGATCGTCTCCGCAAGCAGGCCTACGCGCTCGACTCGGACGAGGTCGGCCAGTACCTCCGCTTCGAGGGCGTGCGCGACGCCTTGTTCTTCGTCGCCGAGACCGTCTTCGGCCTCCGCTTCACCGCCCTCCCGGTCGGCGCCGTGCCCGTGCCGCACCCGGACGTGCGTGTCTGGGAGGTCACCCGTCGTGACGGCGGTGCGCTCGTCGGCCTCTTCTACCTCGACGCCTTCGCGCGCGAGGGCAAGCGTTCGGGCGCGTGGGCCTCCGCCTACCGCTCCCGCTCCGCGCTCGACGGGGAGGTCCTCGTCCTCGCCTCCAACAACGCCAACTTCCTGCCCGGCGCGCCCGGCAAGCCGGCCCTCCTCTCGTGGGACGACGCCCGCATCCTCTTCCACGAGTTCGGCCACGGCCTCCACCTGCTCACGTCCGCCGTCACCTGGCCGACCCTCGGCGGGTGCGTCCGCGACTATGTGGAGCTCCAATCCCAGCTCCTCGAGCACTGGCTCGGCACCACCCCCGTCATCGAGGGCTTCCTCCGCCACCACGCCACCGGCGCGCCCATGCCCCCCGCGCTCGTCGCCAAGATCCAGGCGGCATCGACGTTCCTCCAGGGCTTCCTCACCACCGAGGCCCTCGCCTCCGCCCACCTCGACCTCGCCCTCCACCGCGCGGACCCCGCGGGCCTCGATCTTCACGCCTTCGAGCGCGCCCTCTTCGCCCGCCTCGGCCTCCCCGACGAGGTCGCCGCGCGCCACCGCTCCACCCACTTCGCCCACATCTTCTCGAGCGAGGGATATGCCGCCGGCTACTACGGCTATCTCTGGGCGGACGTGCTCACTGCGGACGCCGCCTCCGCCTTCCGCGCCGCGCCCGGGGGCTTCTACGACCAGGAGCTCGCCGCCCACGCCGTGGCCCACCTCTTCGCGCCCCGCGACGCCGTCGATCCCGCCGAGGCCTACCGGGCCTTCCGCGGGCGGGACGCCGACATCGGCGCGTTGATGCGCGAGCGCGGGTTCGCCGACTAGGCGGCCGGGCGCGTCCCGGCGCGGACGCCGGGTCGGCCCCCTGCG
>CAJBVW010000579.1 GCA_903959175.1 uncultured Pseudomonadota bacterium | reverse complement strand
CCCGCCGCCCGGCCGTCCGGCGTGTCGCGCGGCGGCGGCGCGATCTCCATGCGGAGAAAGCCGCGGGTCAGCCCATAGTCCGGACGGAAGCCCGACGGCGCGTCGATGGTGAAGGCGGCGGTGGCGTAGCCGTAGTGGCCGAGCACCTCGGGGAGCGTCGGCACGTCCGCCACGAGCCCCTTGTCCCAGCCGGTCACCCCGGTCGTGCTCCCGAAGCGCCCGGTCAGCACGGCGGTGAGCCCCGCGAGCGTGAAGTTGGAGGCCGCGTAGGCGCGGGTGAAGCGCGTGCCGGCGGCCGCGATCGCGTCGATCCGTGGGGTGAGGTCGGGGTGGACGCCGTAGGCGCCGACGTGGTCCTGGCGCAGCGAGCACACCGTGATGAGCACGACGTCGCAGCCCTCGCAGAGCGCCCCGGCGCGCGGGGCCTCGCCGGGGGTGGAGGCCTCCCCCGTCCACACGAGGGCCCCGCCCCGCACCGCCACCGGAGCGGCCGCCCCCGCGGTCACCGGCTCCACCGCCGGCTCCGCGCCACCCTCCCGCGCCTTCCACGCCCCGACGCCGAGGAGCCCGACCCCCACGACCACGCCCACCCCGAGCAGCACGGCCTCGGCCGACCTCCCGCCGCCGCGCTCCCTCATGGGCCCTTCACGTCCACCCGCGCACGCCAGTCGCCCCAGTGCGGGCCGACGCCCTCGTGGGGGTCCGCCCCCGGAGGCAGGCCGATGGCTTCGCGCAGCAGCGCGCGGCCCGAGCGGCGGTGCGAGTGGTACGCGTAGTGCGCGGGGGCGTAGCGGTGCGCGGCCCCCTCGGGGCACGCCAACCGCGACGCGCAGGTGCGTTCGCAGGCGTCCGCGTCGCGGTGGAAGCGGGCGCAGGTGTCGACGTCCCAACGGCTGTCCACGAACGCAGCCCCGACACACGCGGTGATACATGGCGCGTGGCAGCTGATACACGGCTCATGTGTCAGCGGCGCGCTCGCGGGCAGGTCCGATGCCAGGAAGCACGCGGCCCGCAAGCCGAGCCAGGTACCCCACTCCGGGTGGAGGAGCAGGCCGAGCTTGCTCTGGACGCCCATGCCCCCGAGCGCGGCGAGCATGCGGAAGTCGACGTGGAGCTCGGCCTCGGCCGTGGCCCAGAACCAGCGCCGCGGCACGTCACCGAGGAGGGGGTCCGCCGCGGCGACCACGCGGCGTACGTAGGCATCGAGCGGGTGGAGCTGCTCGGTGAGGCCGCGCGGGTCCCGGCGGAGGTCGGCCACGAGCGCGTTCCAGAGCGCGCTCCCGCCGTTGCCGAACACGAGGATCGACCGCGCGCCGGGCAACAGGGCGTCGGTGCGCCGCGAGGCGGGCATCGCCGCGTCCCACGCGGCGGCGTCCGCAGTGCCGGTGACGTTGAGGCCCCCAGCCGCGACGGCGGCGCGCAGGCGGGTCACGGCGCCCACGGCGTCCACGGGCCGATCGTCACGAGGGTTGGGGCGGCTGTCCATCCCGGTAGCGTAGCCGAGCGCCGGCCCCGACAATAGAGCGGGCTACGGCATGCCGAACGACCCCCTCTTCATCCTCGGGACCGAGCGCTCCGGCTCGAACCTGCTCCGGCTGATCCTGAACAGCCACTCGCGCATCGCCGTCCCGCATCCGCCGCATGTGGTCCGCTACTTCGCCCCCCTCGAGCCCCTCTACGGAGACCTCGCGCGGGACGACGCCTTCGGCCGCCTCGTGGCCGACATCCTCCGGCTGCTCGACACCCACATCTACCAGTGGGACATCCCGGTGGACGCCGCCGCCGTGGCGCGCGCCGCCTCCCCGCGCAGCGCGTTCGGCGTCTACGTGGCGCTCCAGGACCACTACCGCGACCACACGGGCAAGGCGCGTTGGGGGTGCAAGAGCACCTTCATGGTCGACCACATCCCCGAGATCCTCGCCCGCTTCCCCGGCGCGAAGCTGCTCTTCCTCGTGCGGGACCCGCGCGACGTCGCGGTCTCCTCGCGCAAGTCCGTCTTCAGCACCTTCCACCCCTGGTACACCGCCCAGCTCTGGCGCGATCAGCAGGCGGTGGGCCTCCGCTGGCTCGACCAGCTCCCGCCGGAGACCATCCGCCTCGTCCACTACGAGCGCCTCGTCGCCGCGCCCGAGGCGTCCGTCCGCGAGATCTGCGCCTTCCTCGAGGAGGACTTCGAGCCGGCGATGCTGAAGTTCTTCGAGACCGACGAGGCGCAGAAGTCCGCCAGCCTCTCCGAGTCCTGGGGCAACACCGGCCGCCCCGTCTCCCAGGCCTCCGTCGAGCAATGGAAGAAGGGCCTGACCGAGCGCGAGCGCCTCCTCGTGGAGCATGTCGCCCGCGCCGAGATGGCGCGCCTCGGCTACCCCTCCGTCGCGACCGTCGCCGAGCTCGACGCCGTGCGCGTCGGCCCCTTCGAGCGCGCCCGGTACTGGCTCGCAGAGACCCTCCAGTCCGTGAAGATCGAGCTGCGCTCGGCGCGCAAGGACAAGAACGTCGGCCGCCGCTGGGCACGCGCCTGGACCCTCGCCCTCCTCCGCGCCCGCCTCCGCCTCCAGGCGTCCCCGGCGCCCCGTGTCGGCTGAGCCCTCGCTCCACGCCACGCACCTCCCCGCGGTGCGCGCCCGCCTCCGCGCCCTGCGCAGCGAGGCCGGCTACGACCCCGGCGCCGACCGCTTCCGCGAGCGCGTCCGCACCGTCGTCGTCATCGGCTCGAGCTCCCGCGGCGGCTCGAGCATCTTCGCCGAGATCCTCCGCCGCACCCCACAACTCCTGCACTTCCGCGCCGAGATCAACCCCTTCTTCGTCCTCGGCGGCCGCGCGTGGCCCGAGAGCGGCGCCGGCTCCGACGCCCTCACCGCCGCCCACGCCGCCGACCCCGCCGACATGGACGCCCTCTCGGAGGACCTCGCCTTCGACTGCGGCACCGCGGACGACACCCTCCCCGACCCCGCGAGCGTTGCCCGCTTCGCCGTAGACCTGACCGCGCGCCTGACGATGCAGTGGCCGGAGACCGCCTTCGCCCTCGCCGACGTGCGCGCCGCCCTCGTCGCCACCCTCGCCACCCTCGAGGCCGAGCACGGCTGGCCCCCCGGCCGCTTCGTCGATGCGCAGCTCTTCCACGCGCTCTTCCTCGCGCGCATGCGCCGCGTCTACCCGGCGATCAACCCCTACTACTACGACCTCTCCCGCGACCTCGTCGCCCGCCACGACCCGACCGCGCCGCTCCCGGGCGGGCCGCCCTCGCCGTACCTCGTGGAGGAGCCCCCGTTCGTCACCATCGTGCCGTGGCGCCGCGCCTCCGCCGAGGCCCTCGCGGCGCGGCCCGTGCTCGTGAAGACCCCGAGCAACGCCTACCGCTTGCCGTTCCTCCAGGCGCTCTTCCCCAACGCCGAGATCAAGCTCCTCCACCTCACGCGCAACGTCGCCGCGAGCGTGAACGGCCTCTACGACGGCTGGCGCTTCCCCGGCTTCTACTCGCACCCGGTCGACCACCCCCTCCGCATCGGCGGCTACACCGACGCCTTCCCGACCTGGGGAGAGCGCTGGTGGAAGTTCGACCTCCCCCCCGGCTGGCAGGACTGGACCGACCGCGGCCTCGAGGAGGTGTGCGCCTTCCAGTGGCGCGCTGCCCACACCGCGCTGCTCGACTGGCTCGACGCCGACCCCGCCCGACGAGACGCTTCCTTGCGCCTGCGCTTCGAGGACGTCGTGGGCGCGCCCGAGCGGCAGCAGGACGTGTTCGCGAGCCTGACGCGCTGGCTCGGCATCGCGGTGGACGAGCCCCTCGCCCGCGTGCTCGCCGGCGCCCTCCCGACCGTCATGGCGACCGAGACCCCGCGGCGCCAGCGCTGGTTCAAGCGCGCCGAATTATTGTCTCCCATCCTCGCGGATCCCGCCTCCCGCGCGATCATGGAGCGCCTCGGCTATGCACCCGACCCCGCCACCTGGATCTGAGCTCCCCTCCACCCTCGGCGGCCCCGGCTGGGAGCCCCGCGCGGCCACCCATGCCGCGGAGATCGGCACGGTGTGGGCCCCGTACGGGGTGCGCTCCCACGTCTCGCGCCTCACCGACGTGCTCCTCGCCCAGCCCGGCGACGAGCAGGCCTACCCCGAGGACCCCGGCGCCTGGCTGATGCTGGGCCGCCCCGACCTGCCGAAGCTGCGCGCGCAGACGGAGGCCCTCGCGGCCTTCTTCCGCTCCCAGGGGGTCACGCCGCACCTGTTCCGCCCGGCGGCGCCCAAGCCGAATCACCTCTTTCAATGCGACCTGTTCTTCATGACCCCCGAGGGGGCCATCCTCGCGCGCATGGCCGCCCGCCAGCGCGCCGGCGAGGAGCGCGGCACCGCCGAGGCCCTCGCGCGGCTCGGCGTCCCGATCCTCCTCACCCCGCGCGGCACCGCCACGTTCGAGGGCGCGGACGCGATGTGGCTGGACGAGCGCACCGTCCTCATCGGGGTCGGCAAGCGCACGAACGACGCCGCGGTGGCCCAGATCGCCCCCCTCCTCGCGGACATGGGCGTGCGCGTCGTCCCGGTGGAGATCGGCGGCGGCGTCCAGCACCTGCTCGGCGTGGTCAACCTCGTCCGGCCGGACCTCGCCGCGGTGCTCGAAGCCCACGTTACCCCCTCGCTCCGCGCCGCCCTCGCCGGTATCGAGCTCCTCGCGCTGCCGAGCGACGACGAGACGGAGGACCGCCGCGCCATGAACTTCGTGACCCTCGCGCCCAACCGCATCGTGATGCCCGCCAACTGCCCGCGTACGACCGCGATCTACGAGGCCCACGGCGTCGAGTGCCACCCGATCGAGGTGTCCGAGTACATCAAGGCGGCCGGGGCGCTGGGCTGCCTGACGGGGATCCTCGCGCGGGCTTGATACATCTGACACATCGACGAATGTATCAGAGCGCGATCCGCCCCGCGTCCGCCCCGAACCCCGCCGGCTCGGCGAGCAGGGCCGCGGCACACGGCACCAGGAGCTCGCACACGGCGCGGGCGACGACACGCTTGGCCTGCGCCACTTCCAGGCGGCCGTGGGCGTTCCCCCCGGCGACGAGGCCCTCGGCCTGCGGGTAGAGCGGGCCGGAGAGGGCGTCGGCGAAGGCGCCCGCGACGGCGGCGCGCACGGGGGCGCCCCCGACCTGGATGGCCCAGCGCACGGTGCGCCAGGCGAGCGCGGCGTGGCGGGCCTCGTCGCGGACGATGCCCTCGAGCGCGGCGCGGACGGCGGGATCGGTGGCCCCGGCGAGGGCCTCGGCGGCGAGGAGCGCGGAGATCGTCTCCCCGATGCAGCCCTCGCGCACGGTCGCGGCGGCGAAGGCGGCGAGGTCCCCGCCGAGGGTGAAGCCGTCGAGCGGGAGCGGTCCCGGCGCGACGGGGGCCCCGGCGTAGGCGGAGGCGAGCGCGAAGGCACGGCGGGCGTGGCGTACCTCGTCCGCGCCGGCTGCCTGGGTGGCGGAGACCAGCTCGGCGGGCGCCGCGAAGGCGAGGAGGTCGAGCGTCACCTTGGCGAAGGCGGCGACCGAGGCGTGCTCGGCGAGGGCGGCGGCGGTCCACGCGGTCGCGAGCCGGGCGCGGAGCTCCGTCGGGAGAGCGGCGACGTCCGGGCCGGCGGCGGCGGCCTGCGCCCAGCTCCCGGAGGTGACGGTGCCGGCGATGACGGGGCCGCGCGCGCCCTGGAGGGGGCGGCCCTCGATGCACTCCATCCCCGGCTTGGTGTCGACGTAGGTGACCGGGTAGCAGCACGAGGTCACCGTCCCGGCGGTGTCCTCGCCGGAGGGGGTCCCCTCGCCGTCCACGGTGCGGATCTCGTCGCCGCAGAGGCCGTCTCCCACCATGTCGGCCTCCGCGGCCTCGACGGAGGGGCACGCGCCGTCCTCCTCCGCCGGCATGCACGCGACCTCCGCGTGGGTGACCGCGCACCCCGCGAGCGGGAGGGCGGCGAGGACGAGGAGGATGCGGCGCTTGAGGAGGGCGACGGGATCCATGCGGGCTCCGGGGTGCAACCCTTTTAGCAAGCCCCGTGCCGCTTAGTAGTACGTGTACCGACGCGCGTAGTCGGTCGCGGTGATCGTCGTGTAGCCGGCGGTGTCCGTCTCCGACTCGACGCCGTAGGCGTAGTAGGACGAGGAGTACGCGCCGGAGTAGCTCCGCGTCCCAGACGCCGTGATGTACATGGACTCGTACATGTAGTAGCTGCGGTCGCGCGCCGTCATCGTGAAGTCGGCGCGGCGCCCGCCGTAGGTCACGCTGCCCGTGCCGTCCGCGGCGAAGCTCGTGCAGGTGCTGCCGGCCGTCGTCGTGGTCGAGGCGGCGGCGTCGTAGGTGTAGGTGGCGTCGAAGGTGTAGGTGCAGTCGGGGCACGCGCGCGGGTTGTCCGTCAGGGCGACGGTCCACTCGAGCTCGCACGCGTTCGTGCCGGAGCGCCCGCCGTAGCTCAGGTAGTCGTACGCCCATGAGCCCGTCCCCGTCGTGCCGTCCGGCGAGATGCGGGCGGTGAAGGTGCTCGTGTAGATCGCACCGACGAACGGGATGACGGTAGCGACGTTCGAGTCCTCCGAGACGGTGTCCGAGCCGTCCGAGCCGGTGACGACAACGTACCACTCGTCCCCCACCTCGGTGGCGGACGCGGGCACGATCGCGGTGTCGCCGACATCCGTGGCCGCGACGCCGTTCCGGAACCACTGGTAGCTGAACGAGACGGTGGCGCCGTCCTCGTCGGTGCCGCGCGCGGTGACCTCGATGTCGTCGTTGTCCGCGGGGGACTCCGTCGACAGGACCACGGAGGTGATCTCGGGCGGGTTGTTGGCGACGGTGACCGTGCCCTCCGCGACCACCGCCGCGTTGTAGCCGTCCGTGACCGACACGACGGCCCGGAAGACCTCGCCGCCACTGACGTAGCGGGCCTCGATCGTGGTCTTGTCCTGGTGGATCGCGTTGAGCGAGCCGTCCTCGTACCAGGTCACGCTCGTGGTGAGGGCGTCGCCGTCGGGGTCGACGGGCGCGGGGTCGAGGACGAGCACGATGTCTTCGTCGTCGACGGGGGCGGCGGGGCTGAAGGTCACGCCGAACGCCGAGGGCGCGGTGTTGCCGATGGTGACGGTGGCGACGCCGGGGGGGCCGTCCAGCACGCCGTCGGTCGGGGTGACGGTGACGGTCCACGTCTCGCCGTCGGCCGTCTCGGCACCGGAGACGTTCTCGCCCACGAGGTCGGCGCGCGCGGCGCCGTCCTCCGTCCACGCGTAGCGGTAGCCGACGAGGTCCCCCTGGGGGTCCTCGGAGGGCGTGACGACGACCACGGCGAAGTCGACGCCGGCCGGCGGCGCCGCGGGCGTGATGGCGACGACCGGAGCGGAGGGCGCGCCCGGATCGACGTCGGTGTCGGTGTCCGTGTCGGTGTCGGTGTCGTCGGTGTCGACCGTGTCCGTGTCGGCGGCGGTGTCGTCCGCGTCGGTGTCGGCGGGCTTGTCGTCGCTTCCGGTGCAGGCGGCCAGGAGGAGCAGGGCGAGGGGCAGGCGCATGGGGCCTCGTGGGGAGGGGGAGGGTTGGCCCAACGGTACCCGCGAATCCTCGCGTCCGCGACCGTGACGTCGATGTCGCGCCCCCCGGCCGCCGCCCGGCGCTACCGCTGCAGCAGCTCGCACCGCCCCTGGACGCAGGTCGGCACCAGCTCGGCCGGCGGCATGCACGCGGCGGTCGCGCACTCCCCGCACGCGAGCTTCTCCACCACCAGCGGGGCCACCGCCTCCAGGAAGGCGGCGCGGTCGAGGTCCCCGGAGACGACAGCGGTGCACTGGAACGCGGCGACACAGTTCGCGGGCCCGACGAGCTGGTCGAAGCTCAACATGGCGCACCCGACCTCGGGCGAGCACGCACGGGCCTCCTCGAGGAGCGCGCGGGCGTCGGCCTCGATGGCCTCGCAGCCGCGGGGGCCGGGCTGTGGCGTCGGGACGCGGGGCTCGGCGATCGGCCCTCCCTGCTCCGGGTTCGGGAGCGCGCGTTCGGCGGGCTCCCCTCCGAGCGCGTGGCCCGAGAGCGCCCCCACGAGCGCGAGCAGGACGGCGTTGCGCATGTTCCCCTCCGACGACAACGTAGGGACGCGGCTCGCCGGTGGCCTCGACCGCTACGGCGCGCTCGCGGCGCCCTCCCCCGCGAGGTCGGCCTGGTAGGCGACGCGGAGGTCCTCTTCCGTCAGCCCCTGGGCGAGCAGGAACATGAGCTTCACGGTGGCGGCTTCGACCGTCATCGAGCCGGTGGGCAGCGCCCCCGCGTCGAGCGCGGCGCGGCCGCCCTCGTAGGCGCGGAGATCGACCGTGCCGCGGAGGCACTGGGTGTGGAGCGCGACGGGCACGCCGACGGTGACGGCGGCGCGGATCGCGTCCGGCCAGCCGCGCTGGGGCACGTTCCCGGCGCCGAAGCCGCGGAGGACCACCCCCTTGGCCCCGCCGGCCACCGCGGCCGCGAGCACGTAGGGCGCGCTGCCCGGCACGACGTCGAGCACGGCGACGGCCTCCTCGAAGGCGAACGCGGGCGCGAAGGGGCCCGCCGGCACGCGCGGCGGCGTGCGGCGGAGGACCTCGACGCCCATCTCGACCAGCGGCGCCAGGTCGGGGCTCTCGAAGGCGTCGTACGACTGGATGCTGGTCTTGGTCGCGCGGTTGCCGCGGAAGAGCCATCGGCCGAAGTAGATGCCGACCTCGGGCACGTCCATCGTGGCGCAGAGCGCGGAGTGGACGAGGTTCACGCGGGCGTCGGTGCGGACGAAGGCGATCGGCCGCTGGGAGCCGGTGAGCACGACCGGCTTCGGGAGCCCGCGGAGCGCGAAGGAGAGCGCGCACGCCGTCCACGCCATCGTGTCAGTGCCGTGGAGGACCACGAAGCCGTCGTAGCGTTGCATGCGCGCCGCGATGGCCCCGCCGATGCGCGCCCAGTGCGAGGGGCCCATGTCGGAGGAGTCGAGGTTGCACAGCAGCTCGGCCTCGACGGAGACCTCCTCTTCGAGGCCGCGGACGTAGGCGAACACGTCCTCCGCGACGAGGGAGGGGGCGAGCGGCACGCCGAAGGGGCTGTCGGCGTGGGCGGGATCGACCGCGCGCTTGGACATGCCGAGGGTGCCACCCGTGTACAGGAACAGGACGCGCGGACGGATGGACACCTCCGGCGGGAGCGTAGCGCGGGCAGCGACGGACGTCCCACTGGCCGAGCAGGTGCTCCCGTGCGGGACGCGCTCAACTCTCGGCTTCGGGATGCCGATGCGGGAGGATGCACGCTGCGCACGCACCCACCATCCGCCCCGCCCAACCGGATGCCACCCCCCTGCGTCGCCTCCACCAGCGGTTCCTGGCCGGGGGCCTCCCCCTGCACGAGCTCCTGACCGAGGTGCGGTCGCGGCTGTACTCGGTGCGCGTCCAGGAGCGCGGCGAGGCCGTGCGCCTCCTCGCCTCCCTCGACCACGTGGACGCCGCGCGCGAGCTGATGACGCTGTTCCGGGAGTGCGAGTGGCGGGCCACGCGCCTCGCCATCGTACGCGCGCTAGGCCGGCGCCCGTTCCAGCGCAGCCTCGAGTTCCTGATGAAGATCGCCGCGGAGCGCACGGACCTCCCGCTCGCGGAGGCCGCCGTCCAGTCGCTCGGCGGCTCGCGTCAGGCCTTCGCCGGCCGCTTCCTCGCCCAACTCTACCGGCACGGCCCGCCCGTGCTCCGCCCCGCCGTCGTCGGCGCGCTCGCCCAGATCCCCGACCGCTGCCTGGTCCCCGAGCTCCTCGAGGCGCTCCCCAAGGCCCTCCGCCAGAACGACCGCCTCTTCAGCCGCCAGCTCATCCTCGCGCTCTCGGAGCTCAAGGCGCCCGGGCTCCTCCCCCTCGTCCTCCCGCTCCTCGGTGAGGACACCGACGCCGGCCTGCGCAGCTGCGCGCTCGTCGCCATCGGCAAGCTCTCCCGCGACCCCGACTCGCTCGACGCCGCCGAGAGCGGCGCCGACCCCCTCGAACAGCAGATCCTCCTCACCGCGCGCAACCAGGTGCAGCTCCGCTCCGCGTGGTCGATCGAGGACTACCTCGTCAAGATCTTCGAGGAGCCCACCTTCTCCCCGACGCTCCCGTTGGAGTTGGACACCTTCCCCGAGGACGAGATCGAGGCGGGCCTCGACCTGTTCCGCGAGCGCCGGCACGTCCCCGCCCGCATCGCGACGCTGGCCCGGGTGGACCATCCGCGCGTCTTCGATTGGTACACCGAGCTGGCCGCCCTCCCCGACCTGACCCCGGCGGAGCTCGACGCCCTGCTGCTCAGCCTCCAGGCCCACTCCGACGAGCGCGCCACGCCCGCGCTCCGCCTGCTCGAGGCCACCTGCCTCGCCGACGCGACGGCGCCGCTGTTCCGGCGCTGGCTGGAGACCGCCGCGCTCTGCCTGCCCCGCGGCGACGCCGAGCTCGCGCGCGTGATGATCTCCGACCGCTACCCGTCCTTCCCGCGCGCCACCAAGGTGGAGCTCATCAACCACCTCGCCAACTACGCGCTCAGCGGCGCGCCCGACGCGCGTGTCACCAAACGTGTGGCCGTCCAACTCGAGCAGGCGCTCTACGTGGAGACCGACCCACATGTGCAGGGGCGCCTCGTCCGCGCGCTCGGCCAGATCGAGGTGTGCGGACCGCGCGTGCTCGCGTGGATCACGACGAACCGCACCCGCGCCGACCTGCTCCCCTCCGGGCTCCAACTGTTGGAGTGCGTCGCGCCCAAGGCCGGCGTGGAGATCCTCCTCTCGTGCATCCGGGACCCGATGTTGGCCCGGCGCCACTGCGCCGCGATCTTCCGCGCCCTGCGCACCCAACCCGGGGAGCTCCCGACCGACGCGCCCGAGCTCGACACCCTGATCGCCTGGGCGCTCGACGGCGCCGGTCCCGAGGAGCGCCTGGCCGCCCTGCGGTGCCTCGCCGCGCACCCACGACGCGCCCACCTCCGCGCGATCGAGCCCCTCCTCCTCGCCGAGGAGCGCGTCCAGATGGCCGCCGTGCTGGCGGTCAAGGGCATCGGATCGCCCGACAGCGCCGAGCTCCTCGCGCCCCTGCTCTGCTCGGCATCCGAGTCGGTCGTGGGCCGCACGGTGGACGCGCTGAGCGCCCTCCCCGGTGCGCGGGCGGTGAAGCTCCTGCTCGGGGTGCTCCAGAGCCACCTCGAGAACCACGAGCTCTGCGACAAGATCGTGCGCGCGATGCAGCCGCCGCCGGGGAACCGCGGCGACATCGTGTCCGCCCTGGACACCGTGATCCAACAGAACGCCGACCACCCGCTCATCGAGGGGCTGTACGGCCTGCGGGACCGCATGACCGCCACCGGTCCGCAGCCCGACCAGACGCTGGGGGTCGAGGTGCCGCGGCTGGACGCGGAGCTGGCGCGCCGCATCCGGGGGTACGTCCACCTCGACGAGCAGGTCAAGGTGACACTCCGGGCCGCCGAGCTGCCCTTCTACCGCCCCGAGCTCTACCGGGGCCAACTAGACAAGTCCACGTCGGTGCTGAGCTATTGCAAGGCCATCGATCTGTACCTCGGGGCCCGCCTCGGGGAGCGCCTCCTCTTCCCCCAACTCCAGAAGAACCTCTACGAGTTCCAACGCATCGTGCACACGGCGGGCCTCGGAGAGGACGTGCCGTCCCGCAGCCGCGTGACCGAGTTCTTCGGGCTCGACAACACCTTCCGCCAGCAGGGCTCGCCGATCCACAAGATGTCGTTGGTCGCCCAAGGCATCCTCTCGGGCAAGATCCTGATGGGCGAGCAGTGGAAGGTCCTCGACGGCCTGCGCGCGTGGGCGGCGGTGCTGATCCTCTTCGGCAATGACCTCCCCCCGGGCGGGCCCCGCGGGAGCGGCGTGCGGGCCCTCCTGCCGATGAAGGTCGAGCGCGCGGAGGTGCTCCGCGTGGCGGAGGGCCTCTTCGAGCTGCAGGACCTGCGCAACCCCGTGGCGCACCGCCAGACCATGCTCGGCTTCCCCGCCATCGACCGGGCGCGCGCCGACGCGGAGCAGCTCCTCAACTCCCTGGGCACGATGCTGGGCTGAGCCTCACCAGAGCCGCCCGGCTCCGGCGGGGCGAGCCCGAAGGCCACGCCTATTCGAGGTACCCCAACGCCTCGAGTTGGGCCTGATCCATCTCGGAGAGCACGTTCTGGAGCGCGCCCTTCTCCTCGCCCGTCGCCGCCTTCGCCAACGTGGTGAGGAGGACCTGGAGCTCGGCCACCTTCGCGGGCTGGGCCTCGGAGAGGTCGTGCTGCTCGTCGGGATCGGCGGCGTGGTCGTACAGGCGCGTCACATCGCTCAGCCCCTCGTAGTTCTGCCGGATGTCGATGAGCTTCCAGGCGCCGTCCTGCACGCCCTGCGCGACCGCCCGGCGCTTCCAGTCCACGTCGAACAAGAGCGGCCGTGCGGGCAGCGGCTCCCCGCGGAGGAGCGGCGTGAGCGAGCGGCCGTCGAGCGGAGGCGGGGCGCCCAGCGGGGCGACGATCGGCACGGCGAGCGCGTCGAGCACGGTGGGGACGAGGTCGGCGAGGCTCACCGTGTCGCCGACGATGGACGCCCGCCGCTGACCCGGGAGCTTCACCCAGAGCGGCACGTGGAGGAGCTCGTCGTGAAGCGAGTAGCCGTGGGAGAAGCCGCCGTGATCGAAGAGCTCCTCGCCGTGGTCCGCGGTGAGCACGATGAGCGCGTTGTCGTAGCGGCCGCGGGCCTCGAGGTCGGCGAAGAGCTTCCCGACCTCGTCCGTCGCGTAGCGCACGGCGGTGTCGTACTGCTCACGCAGGCTCGCGGTGTAGCGCGCGTTCACCTGGGCGCGCGCGGAGAGGTCCCCCTTGCGCAGGATCGCCCGCATCGGCCCTTGGTAGTAGGCGAACGCGCGGCTGGGCGAGCGCCCGAGCAGCGTGGCGCTCCGGCTCTTCGGCACCCGGTAGGGCCCGTGGCAATTCATCGGCTGGAGGTACAGGAACGACCGCGCGGCGCCCACCTGGGTAAACCACGCGCCGACCTCCTTCCGCAGCACCCCCGCGTTCGGGTAGGCGAAGATGTCGCCGTCCGTGCTGGTGAAGGATTGGAAGCCCTGATCGTAGCCCGTCTTCTTCGACACGTTGGTGTTGTGGGAGTACGCGGCGGTGCGCCACCCGGCCCCCGCGAGCCGCTCGGCGAGGGTCTCGATCGTGGCGGGCATCACGTCGCCGACGTGCCGCATGCCGTGCCGGAGCGGGTGCAGCCCGGTCAGGATGGTGGCGGTGCTCGGGACCGTCCACGGCGCGGGCGCGTAGGCGGCGTCGAAGCGGGTCGCCGTCCGCACGAAGTCCGAGAGGTTGGGGCTCGTCGGGCGCGCGGCGCCGTATTGGGTCAGCGCGTCGGCGCGGAGCGTGTCGAGCACGACGAACACGACGTCCACGCCCTCCGGCACCACCGGAGGCGCGGGCGCGACGATCGGCGCGGGCGGCCCGACGGGATCCGCCGCCGTGGGACCGCTCGACCCCGAGCACCCGGCGAGGAGCGCGGCGAACCACATCCGCCTAGACCGGCTTCCACCCGGACACGACCACCCAGCGCCAGCAGTCGGTGATCTTCCCCTCGGGGGAGATCTCGAAGGGGTGCACGGCGCGGACCTCGGCCGGGGCGTTGTGGTACAGGTCGCGGATCTGGTGGCGGTGGATGACCGAGGTCTCCCACGTGTCGATCCAGGTGTCGATGTCCTCCCACTGGAGGACCTCCGTCACGCGGATGCGCTCGAAGCCCGCGCCCTCGAGGAGGCCCACGACGTCGGCCTCCATGAGGTTGTTGAAGAAGAGCGGCTGCTTCTTCTTCACGATGCGGAACATCCAGGCGGCGTCGACCTCGGAGAAGGGCACCCACTGACCGACGATGAACTGCCCGCCCGGCTTGAGCACGCGGAACACCTCGGAGACGGGGCGCTCAGGGCTCGGCAGGAGGTGGAGGACCTCGCGGTTGCACACGAGGTCGAACGAGGCCTCGGGGAACGGGATGTCGTACACGTCCCCCTGGACGACCTCGTCGAGGCGGGTGCGCGAGAGCTTCACCATCTCGGGCGTGAGATCCAGGCCCGTGATGTGCCCGACCTTGCCGCGGAAGCTGTTGCCGACGACGCCGCTGCCGCAACACACGTCGAGCACCTTGGCGTCGGGCGCGACCTCGCAGTGGTTCGCGTGCTCCTTGAGGATGGCCTCGTCCGTGATCCAGCGCGCGGAGGCGTGCCAGTTGGACGACCGGATGCCGAACTGCTCGCGGTACACGTCGCGGGAGAAGCCGAAGTCGACGCGCTGGTAGCGGGCGCGCTCGCTGGCGCGGCGGGCGGCGGCGCGGGCGCGCGAGGCCTCCAGGGCGCGGCCGACGATGGCGACGGACTCGGTGGGGTGGGCGGCGAGCCAGGCGGAGAGGGCCTCGGCGACGACGCGCTCGACCGCGGCGGTGGCGCCGGGCGTGGTGAGGAGCGCCTTGGTCTGGCCCTCGAACTCGGGCTCGGCGAGCCGCACCGAGAGGACGGCGGTGAGGCCCTCGCGCAGGTCGTAGCCGGCGATGGACTCCTGCTGGTCGAGCAGGCGGGCGCTGGCGGCGTAGGCGTTGATGGCGCGCGTGAGCGCGGCGCGGAGGCCCTCGACGTGGGTGCCGCCCTGCGGGGTGTGCACGCCGTTGACCCAGGCCTGCACGTCCTCGGCGTAGGCCTGCGTCCACTGCAGCGCCACGTCCACGCGGATGCCGGCGGCCTCGCCGCGGAGGTGGGCGGGGGCGGGGTGGACGGCCTCGCGCTCGCGGTTGAGCCAGGTCACGAAGCCGGACACGCCGCTGGTGTAGGCCCAGGCCTCGGAGGCGCCGGTCACATGGTCGACGTAGCGGATCGTGAGGCCGTCCGTGAGGAAGGCCTGCGCGTGCAGCCACGCCGCGAGCCGCGCGTTGGGCACGGCGGCGTCGGGGAAGATGGTGGCGTCGGGCTGGAAGTGGATGCGGGTGCCGTGGCCCTCGGGGTGCGCGAGCAGGCGCACGAGGGGCTCGGTCACGTCGCCGCGCTCGAAGCGGGCGCGCCACGCGCCGCCGTCCCGCTGGACGGTGAGATCGAGCCAGGTGGAGAGCGCGTTCACGCAGGAGACGCCGACGCCGTGGAGGCCGCCGGCCGCGTGGTAGGCGCCGGAGCCGAACTTTCCGCCGGCGTGGAGCGTGGTGAGCACGACCTCGGCGGCCGAGCGGCCGTCGGGCAGGGCGTCTACGGGGATGCCGCGGCCGTCGTCCTGGACCTCGACGGAGCCGTCGGCATGCACAGTCACATCAATCGCGGTGCAGTGCCCTGCCAGCGCCTCGTCTACCGCGTTCTGCACGACCTCGACCACGAGGTTGAAGACGCCGGCGGGGCCGGTCGAGCCGACGTACATCGCCGGGCGGCGGCGCACGGGCTCCAGGCCTTGGAGGACGGTGATCGACGAGGCGTCGTAGCGGACGGTCACGAGGGGCTCCCCTTCAGCGTGGTGGCCGCGGCCCCGAGGCGGGCGGCGTGGTGCTGGCGAGCGCGCACCATCGTATCGAACCAACTCGCGATGTCCATGAAGCCCTCGGCGCGCGCGGTCCGGGCCATGTCCGGGTAGAGGTCAGCAGAGGCGTGCGTGTGGACCGCCACGGCGGCCCGCAGGTTCTCCGCGCTCTCCCCGAGGGGCAGGCCCACGATGGGCTCACCCGCGCGCATCAGGAAGTCCAGGTGCCCGTGCGCGTCCACCGCCTGCGACTCCGCGAGCTCCCGGAAGGTGCGGGCGACCTCGGGAAAGCCCTCGATCTCCGCCACGCGGCCGAAGTACTCCCACATCCGGACGGCCTGCGCGTCCATCGCGAAGGCTGCGCGCAGGTTCTCGTGCGTGCGGGTGTCCCGGAGCTCGGGGGACGGAGCGCGTTGGCCGGCGTGCGGCGCATCGGCGCTCGTGGGGGGCTTCGGGGTCGTCGGTGGCGCGTTCATGGTCTCGCAGGGAAGGCGGGGCAGCCTAACGTACAGCGGCCCCGAGGCGCCGTCCGCGTCGAATTCCGCGGGCCCGTCCGGTGGCATCGTGGGTGCCTACCGCGTGCGCCCGTCGCGGGGCCCACGCGGCCCAAACGCAGGTGATCAGGCGCTACTCCGCCCCCTCCCACACCTCGGCGTCCTGGCAGAGCACCTGGCCCTCCTCGTAGCCGGCGCGCACGCACTGCCGCATCGTCCGCTCGTCCAGGAGCCAGTCCTCGCGGATCACGAAGGTCACGGTTCCGTCGGCGCGCACGCTCGTACGAAGCTGGAGTGTGGAGGTAGGAGCTAGAGGATCGAGATCCACCGCGTCGAAGGTGATCGGCGGATCGAGGATGAGGATCTGCGGGGTCCCCCGCGCGGCGCCCACCTCGACCTCCCAGCTCGTGTCCCCCGCGAGCGCGACGCGGCCGTTCTCCGTCGTCAACGACCACGCCGCAGCCCCCTCGACCATCACGCTGCACTGCTCCGGATCCCCGTACACGCGCTCCTCGGCGCCCTGGGGCTCGATGGCGAGGGTGAAGGGCGTGGTCGTCCCGTCGTCCCACAGCGACACCCCCGAGAAGGTGCCGACGGCGAACCCGAGAGCGTCCTCCAGGGACAGGCCGGAGGCGCTGGGCTCGAACCAGCCCGCGAGGGTGTTCACCTCGGTCGGCGCTTCGGTGCAAGAGGTAGGCGCGACGCTGCCGCTTTCCTCGGAGGGCCCGGCGCAAGCGACGAGGAGAAAGAGCATTCGCCAAGATAACACCCCGCATTCGCAGTGCCGAGCGCGGCCCGGCCCGAGGTCAGCGACGGATCCATGCGGAGTCGGGCGGCCCGGCGCTGCGGACGACGCGGCGGGGCGCGCGGGTGTGGGCGGCGCGGGCGCGGGTGTGGG
>CAJBVW010000578.1 GCA_903959175.1 uncultured Pseudomonadota bacterium | reverse complement strand
ACGATCCGGATCCCTCGTACTGGACCTGAAGCGGATGAATCGCATCGGGGCCATCGACGGGGACACCGTGCGATGTGAGCCGGGGGTGCTCGGGCAGCACCTCGAGGATGCCCTCGAGAGGGTTGGGCGAGCTACGCGCCACAGCCCGTCCTCCATCTGGTGCTCCACCGTCGGCGGATGGGCGGCCTCGCGCTCCGCGGGCCAGTTCTCAAGCAAATACGGGAAGTTCGAGGACATGGTGCTCGGTCTCCGTGTGGTGGCGCCGGCTGCTCGCTTCGGCACCGGCGTCTGGGCCGCGGGGCCGGACCTCGGTTCATGGGTGATGGGGTCGGAGGGTGCGCTCGGCGTCATCAGCGAGCTGCTCATCCGCACCGTGCCGCTGCCCAGGGTGCGCCGGTTCGGCGCATGGCGGTTTGCCTCTGTGGAGTCCGCCTGGGACGCGATGCGCGCGCTCCTCCAGGCAGACCTTCACCCCGCAGTGCTGCGCATGTACGATCCGGTGGACACGCGGCTCGCGGGGAAGGGTACGGCGACGAAAGCTGCCGACGCCGGCGCGGGGTGGTTGAAGGAGCTCGGGCGTCTGGTCGAGTCCGTGCCTTCGCTCCGCAGGCACATGCTGGCGCTGCCGTTGGCCCTGCCCCGGCTCCTGAACGCCCTCGCCCAAGGGGTGTCATCGGGCTGTGTGCTGATCGCGGGGTGGGAGGGGGAGCCCGAGATCGTGGACGTGCTCAGTCGGCATGGTGCCGCGCTCCTCACCGCGGGGGAGCCGCTCGGGGAGGAGCCCGGCGAGCACTGGTACGCGCACCGGCACGAGGTGAGCTACAAATCCGCCCCCATCTTCGAGAAAGGCGGGTTCGCCGACACGATGGAGGTGGCGACCACCTGGACCCACCTGCCCGAGCTCTACGCCGGCGTCCGCGCCGCTCTCGGCCGTCACGCCTTGGTCATGGCGCACTTCTCGCATGTCTATCGCGAAGGATGTAGTATCTACTTCAGCTTTGCTGGTGTGGGGCGCCTCGATGTCTACGACGCTGCCTGGGGGGACGCCCTCGCGGCGGCCTCGGCTGCGCATGGCACCGTGGCCCACCACCACGGCGTCGGCCAGCTCAAGATGCACGCGGCGGCGCGGGAGCTCGCCGGCATATCAGAGAGGTTTCACGAGATCAAAGCCCACCTCGACCCACTCGGCGTCCTCAACCCCGGTAGGCTCTTCCCGCCGGTGGACGTTCCCGAGCCAGCCGCGCTACCGGCCGAGGTCGACAGCCTCTCGCTCGTCGCCACGCTTCCCGCCCAGCAGTCGGCGGTAGAGCGGGACCGTTGGCTGGCCGAACGCGGCTGGGAGCTCCGCTTTCCAACTTCGCTTTCTCTTGCCGCTAGCGTGGCCCTCCCGCGCGAGCCATGGGAGACACGCGTGCTCGGCGGGAGCGCCCAACTCGGCGGGCGGCGCGCCGTCTTTGTCGCGGTGCCGCGCAGCTCGGCCGGCCCGGATCCGCGTGCGTCCTTGCCGCCGGAGACCTATGAGATGTTGACGGTCCCGGTGGTCCGCCTGGGCGAGCCCTCGACGCGGGTGGACACGCCGTGGAGCCTGTGTGTGGCTGCCGACCTCCGGCCGTCGCGAAACCTGGGCGATTCGGTCGAGTTTCGTGGTCCTGCCGGCCCCGCGCTGGCCGAGCGTGCCGCTCGCCTGACTGGGGACGCGACCGGATCGGGCCGAGAGGAGCTCCCGTGAACCCCTCGGACTTCACCACATGCGCGTACTGTCCGCGCCTGTGCCGCCATGTGTGCCCGGTCGCGGTGGGGACGGGGTTCGAGTCGGCCACGCCCTCCTCGATGATGGCGGTACCGCTGCTCGCGGCGCGCGGGGCGCTCGACGCCGCGGACGCGCTCGTGGGGACGTCGCTCTGCCTCGGCTGCGGCGCATGTACGGCGCATTGCAAGGTTCACGTTCCGGTTTCCAAACGCCTAACGGCATGGCGAGACGTCGAGGCGCCCGCGCCTGAACCGCTCGCTGCCGTCGTCGGTACCGCGCTTCATGTGTGCATCCTCACGGATGACCGCGATTGGTCTGCATCCTGGGCCGCCGTGGCTGCGCGCGCAGTCTCCGTTCTGCGTACGCGCGACAGCCTCGGCCATGCGTCCTGGAAGCGGGGGAACCCGAACGTGCTCGCCGCCGTCACGGCCCACCTTGCCGGGCGGGAGCTCGTCACCGGGTCGGGTGCCGTCGAGCAGGTCGCGGTCGCGGCCGGCCTTCGGGTCCACCGCCTCCCTACGCCCCCTTCCGCCACCGTCTTCCACACCTGCCACGCCGGTCCTCGCCCGGGCCCCTCTCAGCTTGCGTGCTGCGGCCGACGCGAAGGGTT
>CAJBVW010000577.1 GCA_903959175.1 uncultured Pseudomonadota bacterium | reverse complement strand
TCGACCTGGGCCTTGAGCGCGTCGTCGGCGCCGCCGGCGAACCACGCGTCCGGATCCGCCGCGAGGAAGCCGAGGAGCTGGGCGCCCGCGAGCAGGAGCGCCTTGGCCTCGGCCTTGCCCTCGGGCGGGGCGGTCTCAAGCGTGCGCGCGAGGGCGAAGAGCTCGGCGTAGGCGCGGGGCGTGTTCAGGTCGTCGGCGAGGGCCTCGACGAGGGCGGCCGGCGGATCCACGGGGGTAAACGCCACGTCCTTGACGCGTTGGAGCGCGCCGTAGAGGCGGTCGAGCGCGCGGCGGGACTGGTCGAGCAGGTCGGGCGTCCAGTCGAGCGGCGCGCGGTAGTGCGCGGAGAGGAGGGCCCACCGCAGGACCTCACCCGGCACGGCCTTGAGGAGGTCGTGGGGGATGACGACGTTGCCGAGGCTCTTCGACATCTTCTCGCCGGAGAGGTCGAGAAAGCCGTTGTGCATCCAATAGTGGGCGTAGACCGGGATGTCGTGCGCGCACCGGCCCTGGGCGAGCTCGTTCTCGTGGTGGGGGAAGGTCAGGTCGACGCCGCCGCCGTGGATGTCGATGGGGAGGCCGAGCCGCGCCGCGATCATCGCCGAGCACTCGATGTGCCAGCCCGGGCGGCCGGGGCCCCACGGGCTCTGCCACACGGGCTCGTTGACCTTGCTGGGCTTCCACAAGACGAAGTCGCCGGGGTGGCGCTTGTAGGGGGCGACCTCGACGCGCGCGCCCGCCACCATGTCCTCAAGCGGGCGGCCCGAGAGCTTGCCGTAGTCGGCGTAGGCCTGGGTGTCGAAGAGCACGTGGCCCTCGGCGGCATAGGCGGCGCCGCGGTCCATGAGGGCGCCGATCTGCTCGACCATGGCGTCGATGTGCTCGGTGGCGCGCGGCTGGACCGTCGGCGTGAGGGCGCCGAGCGCGGCCATGTCCTGCTCGTAGGCGGCGAAGAAGCGGTCGGTGATGACGCGGATGTCCACGCCCTCGGCGGCGGCCTTGGCGTTGATCTTGTCGTCCACGTCGGTGACGTTGCGCGCGTAGACCACGGCGTCCGCGCCGTAGATGTGCCGGAGCATCCGGAACAACACGTCGAACACGACGACCGGGCGGGCGTTGCCGATGTGGGCGTAGCCGTAGACGGTCGGCCCGCAGACGTACATCGTGACCCGCGCGGGGTTCACGGGGACGAAGGGGCGCTTCTCGCGCGTGAGGGTGTCGTGGAGCGTGAGGGTCATGGGGACGCCGAGGGCGAGAGGGGCGAAGATCACGCCTCAATAGCCCGGGGCGGGAGCGTTCGCGCGCGGGGCCTCAGCGCGGGATCGTGAGGACGGAGCCCGCGGCGACGCCCTCCACCACGGTCTCCGCGCCGTCCACCCACCGCACGGTCACGCGCTCCGCCGCCGCCGCCCCGCCGAGCCCGAAGTAGAGCTCCGGCGCGTTGGAGGCCCCCGTCCCGCTGGGAAGCATCCACTGGTGCGTCACGACGCCCGCCACCTCGGTCGTGACGCGGGCGCCGATGCCGTGGCGGTCCAGCGGCCCCGCGTCCAGCGCCACGGTCACGCCCGGCCCGCAGCCACCCGACGTGCGCCAGGCGCGCAGGAAGTGTTTGCCCGCGGTCACGAGGTCGGGGCGACCGTCACGGTCGAGATCCCCCACGGCCATCGACCGGGTGCGCTCGGGGTCCGCGAAGCCGAGGCCGGTCGCGCGGGTGAAGTGGCCGTCGCCGCCGTTGAGCAGGATCACGTCGGGCTGCTCGTCGCCGTCCACCCAGTCGGGGTTCACGTCGGCCGCGCCGATGAAGTTGCTGCCCGAGCGCCCGAAGGTGACGACGAGATCGAGGTCCTGGTCGGCGTCGATGTCCACCGCGCTCGTGCCCCACGACACCATGCTCGTCGGCTCCGGCGGGATGGCGGCGCCGGAGGCGGCGGTGGCGTCCACGTAGGTGCCGTCGCCCTGCGCGAGGAGGAGGTTGGGCCCGCCCACGTCGGTGACGTAGAGGTCGGGGGTGCCCGTGCCGTCGGCGTCCCCCACGGCCACGCCCATCGCGAACATCGTCAGGTCGCAGAAGCACGCGGTCGCCTTCGTGAAGTGCGCGGCGCCGTCGTTGAGGAGGAGGTGGTTGGGCTCGAGGTAGGGGCCGCCGTCATTCGCGACGTAGAGGTCGAGGTCCCCGTCGTCCTCCGCGTCCACCCAGGCGCCCTGGAAGGTGATGCCGTAGCGGGTGTCCTCGGGCATGGCCCCCTCGGCGAGGGCGTAGGCGCCGTCGTCTCCGCGCAGGTAGAGCAGGTTGGGATCGCCCACCTGGAGGCCGTCGCGGATGGACTCGAAGGACATGTCGACGGCCCCGGCGGCGACGAAGAGGTCGAGGTCCCCGTCGGCGTCGGCGTCCGCGAAGGAGCCGCTGAAGGTCGCCCCCTCCGAGCCCGCAAGCGTGACGGTGGTGAAGGCGCCCGCGCCGTCGTTCACGAGGAGGAGGTCCTCCGCGCGCCAGCGGCCGAGGTGGGCGTCGAGGTCCCCGTCGCCGTCGATGTCGGCGAGCGCCACGGCCTCGCCGAAAGGGAGCGCGCCGCCGTCCGCCGTGAAGCCGCTCTCCAGGAGGCCGCCGGAGCCGTCGTTGCGGAGGGCCATCGAGCCGCCGGCGTAGGCCATGAAGACGTCGAGCCAGCCGTCCCCGTCGAGGTCCCCGATGGCCACGCCGGGCTGCGTGCCCTCGACCGAGGAGTCGTTCGGGAGCGCGCCCTCGACCCACTCCTGCGTGAGGGTCACGTCCAGCGGATCGCAGGTGGGCGCCGTCTTGGCGGCGGTGTCGCCCCCCTCGGGCGCGGCGCAGCCGGCGAGGAGGAGGGCGATCACTGGGTGAACACGACGGTCTCGCCCGCGGCCACGTCGGTGACGGCGTCGGTCGCGCCGTCCGGCCAGAGGACCGACACGCGCGGCGTGCCCGCGGCGCCTCCGAGCCCGAAGTAGAGCTCCGGCGCGCTCATCGACGCGGTGGTGGAAGGGAGCATCCACTGGGTCACGACGCGGTCGCCGACGTCCACCTGGACGCGCGCCCCGATCCCGTGCCGGTTCTGGCCGCCGCCCTCGAGGGTCACGCGCACGCCGGGCGCGCAGCCGCCGTCGGTGTGCCACTGGCGGAGGAAGTACTTCCCGGCGGTCACGAGGTCGGGGCGGCCGTCGCGATCGAGGTCACCCACGGCGACGGCCCGTGTCCGCGAGGGGTCGTTCCAGCCCACGTCCACCTGGGCGAAGCCGTCGGGGCCGCCGAGGAGGAGCACGTCGGGCTGGAGCTCGCCGTCCACCCAGCCGGCGCCGCCGTCGATCTGCTCCACGATCTCGGGCTGGCCGAGCTGCCCGTAGGTGACGGCGAGATCGGGCCAGGCGTTCTGGTCGAGGTCGACGAAGGTGACGCCCCAGGACGTGAGGCTCGACTCGGAGAAGGGGATGTCGGCGCCGAGGGCGAGCGTAGCGTCGTAGAAGGCGCCGGTGCCGTCGTTCACGAGGAGGTTCGGCCCGCCGAGGTCCGTGACGTAGAGGTCCGGCGCGGCGTCGCCGTTGGCGTCTCCCACGGCGGCGCCCATCCCGAACATCTCCAGCTCGCACGCGCAGTCTTCTGCGACGGTGAAGTTCGCGGCGCCGTCGTTGAGGAGCAGCCGGTTCGGGCCGAGCCAGGCGCCGAAGTCGTTGGCCATGTAGATGTCGAGGTCCCCGTCGGCGTCGGCGTCAAGGGGGGAGCCTTGGAAGGTCCATCCGAAGCGGATGTCCTGCGGGAGACGGTCGGTCGCGTCGACGAACGTGCCGCCTTCTTCCTGGAGGAACAACATCACGCCGTCCCCTGACGCGCTCCCCGCGACGACCTCGGCGCCCTCGGTGTTCGTCGTGGTGGAGGCGAGGAAGTAGTCGAGGTCCGTGTCCCCGTCGAGGTCGGCGAAGGCGCCCGTGCTCGTGGCGGAGGTGCTGCCCGCGACGATGACGCGGGTGAAGCCCTCGGCGCCGTCGTTGTAGTAGAGCTCGTCCTCGAAGCCGCCGTCGCGCCCGAGGTAGAGGTCGATGTCGCTGTCGCCGTCCACGTCGAGGATCGCGGCGGCCGCGGCTTGCGGCATCGGCGCGTCGGGCGCCGCCCACTCCGGGGCGAGCACGAGGCGGCCGGTGCCGTCGTTGCGGAGGGCGGTGGCGCCGCCGCCGTAGGCCATGAGGGCGTCGAGCCAGCCGTCGCCGTCGATGTCGCCGAGGGCCACGCCCGCGGGGGTGTGGGAGCGGTCGGCCACGTTGGGGAGGTCGGCGTCGAGCCACTCCTCCGTCAGCGTGATGACGAGCGCGTCGCAGGTGACGACCGCGGCGGTGTCGTCGGCGGGGGGCTTGCCGTCCGGCGCCGCGCAGGCCGCGAGCAGCGCGACGGCGGGGATCAGGCGTCGACGAGGGGCGCGCATGATCACGATTCTATCATGGGGGTGGAACGCGCCGCGCGCGACCGACGTTGGCCGGGGTGTCCCCCTCACCCCGCGGCAGGCACCCGGAGGGCGGGCGCCGTCCGCGGCGCCCGGTCCCCGCCGTCCGCGGCGGGACCAAGGCCGAAGGCCGCGCCCGGAGGACGCCGACGGCGCCGTCTTCGGCGCCGGGCCGCCCCGCTGCTCGAGCCGGGGCCGTCCCTCCGCTCGGGGCCGGGCCGTCGTAGGATGTGGGCACCCGGAGGTCCGATCCGCCCGCTCCCGCCGCTCGCCGACGCGCGCACGACGCCGCCGCGCCTCCGCGCCCCCGTGATCGTGGGGCTCGCGCTGCTCGTGGCGTGGTTCGGGGTCTGCTACCGGTTCGCGCTCGCGGGCCTGGGCGTCGCGGAGCCGCCGGCCGCGCTCGCCGACGGCGGCGACGTGTTCTGGCTCGGGCGGTGGCGGATGTTCACCGACCTGCGCGTGGACCACACGGACCTGCTCGCGGAGGCCTACGTCGGTACCGGGTGGGTGCACGCCGACCTTGAGACCCTGTATCCGTCGCGCTGGGACGAGGGCCCGGGCTACCTCCGCGACGACTTCCTCACGCGCGCGGGGCGGCTCGCGGCCTTCGCGGAGGACGCGTGCGGGAGGGTGCCCGGGGCCGCCCGCGTCCGCCTCACGCTCGTCACCTGGCCGAAGACGCTCGGGCAGGTCGATCAGCCGCGCACGGGGGTGACAACCAGGGAGATCGTGGATCATGGGTGCGGCGAGCGCGGCCCGGCCGGCGGGCGCCCGTGAGCGCCGGACCCTCCGAGGGCGGCGAGGCCCCCGCGGCGGCGTTCTCGGCCGCCTTCGCGCCGCGGTGGGCGGGCGGATGGACGCTCGCGCGCTGGCTCTTCACCTTGGCGGCCCTGGATACTCACGTTGCTCGTGTCGCCTCCGTTCGCGACGCCCTCGCCGCCCCCGGCCTCGTGCTCTCCAGCGGCCCGAGCCGCATCGCGGACCATGTCCTCCTCGGCGCGCCCGGCGCCTGGGCCCTCTGGGGCGCCGGCCTGGTCGGCCTGATCGGCCTCGGCGCGGGCGGCCGCACCGCGCGGCCCGGCCTGATCCTGTGGTTCGTCTCCCACGCGGCGCTCCTCGTGGCGCTCGGCCTGAACGTGCGCGCGCCGGAGCGGTTGATGGTCTTCGTCGCGATCACGCTGTTGTTCGGCCCCCTCCACGAGCGAGGTCTCACGCAGAAGGCGCGCTCCCCGGCGCCCCGTTGGTTCCTGCTCGTCTGCTTCGGGGCGCTCTACGGCTCCACCGGCTGGATGAAGCTCCTCGAGGAGCCCGCCTGGTGGACCGGCGAGGCGCTCCGCTACGACCTCGTGGACCGCCACCACGCCGGCGGCGCGCTCGCGGCGTGGCTCTCGGGGCAACCGGCGCTCTGCCGCGTCGTGAGCTGGGGCACCATGGCGTTCGAGGCGGGTTTCCCGCTGCTGATCGGGGTGGGGGCGCTGACGCCCTGGCTCCTAAGCGTGGGCGTCGTCATGCACCTCACCATCGGCATGCTCATGGACGTAGGCCCGCTGGGCACCGTCGCGCTCTCCATGTACCCGGTGCTCCTCGACCCCGACGCGGCCCGACGCCTGTACGAGCGGGCGCGGATCGCGTGGGTACGGCGGCGGTAGGAGGGGGCGGCCACCCCCGCCCCGTCACCCCCCGACTCGCGATCCTCACCAACACGTAGTCCGCCTGGCACCGCAGTCAGGTAGCAACGCTTGACGTTCCCCTCGGACGCCGGTACGCTCCCCCCATGTTTGTTCGTCGGTTGAACAATCAAAGTCGCCCCTCCGTGCTGGCCGCGGGCTGGGACGACCTGCGGGCGCACAACACGGGGCTGCTGCTCCGGGCGATCTGGTCGGAAGAAGGCCTGTCTCGCGCCGACCTGGCCCGGCGCTCCGGGCTCTCGCGGGCGACGGTGTCAGACATCGTGAGCGGCTTCGTCGACGTGGGCGTCGTCACCGAGGCCGAGGTGGCGCCCTCCAGCGGCGGGCGCCCCCCCATCCGGTTGGAGTTCCAGGACGGCTGGCGGCACCTCGTCGGCGTCGAGCTCGGCGCGGCGCACGTCTCGGGCGTCCGCACCGACCTCCGCGGGCGCGTGCTCGGCCGCTTCAACGTCGAGCGCGACGTCGAGGGTGACCCCGCCGGCACCCTCGCCACGATGGACGCCGGGATCCGCTCCCTCCTCGCCCTCGACACCCTCACCCCCGTCATCGGCATCGGCCTCGGGGTGCCCTCGCCGCTGCGCTCGACGGACGCCGGCCGCCTCGCCACGCACCTGTTCCCGCGCTGGGCCCACGTCGACCTGCTCGCGCACCTCCTCCAGGCGCACGACCTCCCCGTCCAGCTCGACAACGACGCCAACCTCGGCGCCCTCGCCGAGCACTGGTGGGGCGCCGGGCGCGACATCGCCGACCTCGCCTACATCAAGCTCGCCACCGGCGTCGGCGCCGGCGTGCTCATCGGCGGCGCCATCCACCGCGGCGCCACCGGCATCGCCGGCGAGATCGGGCACACCACCATCGACACGTCGGGGCCCCGCTGCCGCTGCGGCCTGAACGGGTGCCTGGAGGCCTTCGTCGGCGCCGGCTCGCTCATGGCGCGCGCGGAAGAGCGCTTCGCCGGCCGCGCCGCGCGCCCCGCCTGGGCCGTGCGCGGCGCCTCCGTCCACGATCTCATCGTCAGCGCCCGCGCCGGCGACGAGGTCGCGCGCGAGCTCGTCACCTCCGCGGGGACGTGGCTCGGCATCGCCATCGCCAACCTGTTGAACCTGGTCAACCCGGGCCGCGTCGTACTCGGCGGGCGGCTCACCGAAGCGGGAGACCTCCTGGTCGCGCCGCTCCTGCTCGCGCTCGAGAAGCGCGCGCTGTTCACGTCTGTCGCCGGATCGAGCGTGGTGGTGAGCCCCCTCGGAGACGACGCGGTGCCCCTCGGCGCCGCGACCCTCGTCCTCCAAGGCGCGCTCTCCGAGCCCACCTTCCTCCTCGGGAACGAGCGCCCGGCGCGCGTCCCCTTCACTTCCGCGGCCAGCGCGGCCCGACTCCCTGCATGAGGTGCCCCTTGCGTACGTTCCCCCTCCGCTCCACGATCGTCCTGCTCGCCCTGACGACCACCTTCCTCGCCGGCTGCTCCGACGACAAGGTCGAGGCCGTCGACGACACCGGCGAAGCCGACGCCGACACGGACACGGACACGGACACGGACACGGACACGGACACGGACACGGACACGGACACGGACACCGACACCGACACCG
>CAJBVW010000576.1 GCA_903959175.1 uncultured Pseudomonadota bacterium | reverse complement strand
CGATGGCGCGCAGCCAGGCGTCCACGGCGGCCGCGTCCAGGAGGCGCTCCCGGCGCGTCCACGCGCGGACCCAGGCCTCCTGGAGGGCGTCCCCGGCGTCCGTCGGGCCCACCATGCGGGCCGCGAGGGCGAGCAGGCGCGGCGCGCTGGCCTCGAGCACCGCGAGGAACGCGGCCTCGTCGAGCAGCCGCGCGCCGGGGTCGGGCGAGGCGGCGCGCGCGGGGCTGGGGAGGAGGGTCACGGGGGTCACTCTCTCTTGACCCACCGGGCGAAGAAAAGGGGGACACGCCCCGATCACATTCTTCGCCCCGCCCGCACCGATCCCGCAGCGGCCGCCGTCCGCGGCGGTCCGTCTGCCCGTGGCTCGGGCCGGCTCCCCCGCCGACCGCTCCCGCCTAGTGCCCTTCCTTGACCATGTTCCGGTTCCACTCGGGGATCTTCAGGTGGATGTCCGAGGTGCCGTCCGGGACGCACTGGCACGCGAGGCGGGACATCGGCGTGAGCGCGGGGGCCTCGTCGAGCATGTCCTCCTCGTCGTCGTTGGCCTCGTTCGTGGAGTCGAGGCCCTTCTTGACGAGGATGTGGCAGGTCGAGCACGCGCACACGCCGCCGCAGGCGTGGTCGATCTCGATACCCTTGGCCAGCAACGTCGACAACAGGCTGCCGGGCAGGCCGGGCTCGTTGTAGGGGAGCTCGCCGGGCTCGACGCGGATGGGCGCGTCCATCCCCTCGAGGAAGATGGAGTAGCCCTTGGTGGGGAGCTTCGTCTTGGGGGGCTTGATGAAGGGGTTCTTGCCGGACATCAGTGCTTTCCGCCGGGGGTGTGGTCGAGCGTGCCGCGCGCGACGCTGTCCTTCAGGCCGAGCTGCTTGCCGACCTCGCCGGCGTCGCGGCCGGAGAGGGCGAGGGTGAGATCCCGCTCGATGCGGCGCTGGGCGAAGGGGGCGGTGACCTCGTCGAGCTTGTGTGCGAGGTCGGCGATGCGCTTGCGGTCGTCGTTGGGGAGGGCCGCGGTGAGCGCGTTGACGACGGCGTCGATGACCTCTTTCTCGCCGGGGACGAGCAGGCCGCCGTCGACCCCGAGGGCCTTCTGGACGGCGGTGAGGATGCCGTCGGCTTCGACGCGGGCCTCGATGAGGAGGCGCACGTCGACGTCGGTCTCGGCGTTGTCGATGCTGTCCTCGAGCATGCGCTCGATCTCGTCGTCCGAGAGGCCGTAGGAGGGCTTGACCTCGATGCGGGACTCGATGCCGGTGTGCTCTTCCTTGGCGCTGACCGTGAGGATCCCGTCGGCGTCGACGAGGAACTCGACCCGGATGCGGGGGATGCCCGCGGGAAGGAGCGGCAGGCCGCGGAGGGTGAAGCGGCCGAGGGAGCGGTTGTCGCGGGCGAGCTCGCGGTCGCCCTGGACGATGTGGAGGTCCAACGCGGTCTGGTTGTCGACGTGCGTCGTGAACGACTGCGAGGCCGAGAACGGGATGGTGGAGCAGCGCGGGATGAACTTCTCGACGACGCCGCCCATGACCTCGAGGCCGAGGGAGAGCGGGATCACGTCGAGCAGCAGCAGATCGTCGGAGAGCTGGCTGGAGCCGGTGAGGATGTCGGCCTGCATGGCGGCGCCGAGCGCGACGACCTGGTCGGGGTCGAGGTCGGTGTAGGGCGCGCGGCCGAACAGCGCGCCGACGTAGGTGCGGACGAGCGGCACGCGGGTCGATCCGCCGACGAGCACGATGGCGTCGATCTTGTCGGCGGTGAGCTTCGCGTCGGAGAGGGCCTGGCGGCACGCGGCGCCGGTGCGCTCGACGGTGGGGCGGATGAGGGCGTCGAAGTCGGCGCGCGTGACGGTGACGGTGGCGCCGGCGACGGTGACCGTGGCCTCCTCCGCGTCGGAGAGGCGGCGCTTGGCGGCCTCGACCGCGAGGAGGAGCTCGCGGTGATCGGCGTCATCGCGGCGATCGAGGCCGGCCTTGGTGAGGACGTGCTCGCCGAGGGCGCGGTCGAAGTCGTCGCCGCCGAGGTGGGTGTCGCCCGCGGTGGCGAGGACCTGGAAGATGCCGTCGTTCAGCTCGAGGATCGACACGTCGAAGGTGCCGCCGCCGAGGTCGTACACCGCGAAGACGCCGTGCTCGCGCTTGTCGAGGCCGTAGGCGATGGCGGCCGCGGTCGGCTCGTTGAGGAGCCGGAGCACCTCGAGGCCGGCGATGCGGGCGGCGTCCTTTGTGGCCTGGCGCTGGGCGTCGTCGAAGTAGGCGGGCACGGTGATCACGGCGCCGCCGGGCTCGCCGAAGAGGCACTCGATCGCGCGGGCGCGCAGGACCTTGAGGACCTCGGCGCTGACCTCGACCGGGGTGACGGGCGCGCGGCCGGGCACCGCGAAGCGCACGAAGCGCTCCTCAGACTCGTCCATCGTGTAGCGGAAGAGCGCGGCGTCGGCGACGCAGTCGGCCGGGGCGCGGCCCATGAAGCGCTTGACGGAGGTGAAGGTACGCGCGGGGTGGGCGGCGGCCTGGTCGCGGGCGTCGCGACCGACGACCACGCTTCCGTCGTCATAACGAACCGCGCTCGGGAGGAGCGGGCTCGCCGTTTCATCCAGGAGGCAGCGAGCCTTTCCGCTCATCACCACCGCGACGAGGGAGTTGGTCGTGCCGAGATCGATGCCGATGTTTGCCATTAAGAAACGTGCTCCCGCACCAACCCGGTGACGTACTTGAGCCGCGCGAGGCGGTCTTCTACCAGTGTGAGATCGCCCGCGCCGGACTCCCAGGCGGTGAAGATGGTGTCGAGCTCGGCGCGGAGGTCTCCCTCACGCACGCGGGCGAGGTCGGAGAGGGCCCCGGGGGACTCCTCGTCCTGCTCGCGCCAGTCGAAGATCTCGGCGAGGAACGCCGGGTCGAGCTTGGGCCCGCCCTTCTCCCGCGGCTCGGCCTGGCCGGTCGCGAGGAGGCGCGCGCGTTTGTCGGGGTCCTTGAGGACCCGCCGCGCCTCGTTGAGCGAGGCGGTCCATTGCAACGACATGCGGCGCTCGACCGCGGGGCGCGCGGCGAACTTGTCGGGGTGGACCCGCTTCGCCATGGACCGGTAGCCCTCGTCGATCTTGGCGCCGTCGAGGTGGAACCGGCGCGGCACGCCGAGGAGCACGAAGGGGTCGAGCGCGAGGCCCGGCGGCTGCAGGGCCGAACACCCCACGCACACCGGGCCTCTGACCGCCTCGTTGCAGGAGTAGCAGATCACGGAGGGACCTTCCGACGGACGGGGCCGGCTAGACGGAGAACGACTCGCCGCAGGAGCAGGTGCGCCCCGCGAGCGGGTTGTGGAACTCGAAGCCGGTCTTCATCAGCTCGGACTTCCAGTCGACCTGGGTGCCGTTGAGGAAGAGGTAGGACTTGCGGTCGATGAGGACCTTGACCTTGGCGTCGGGGGCGTCGGCCGGGCCGAACTCGAAGACCTTGTCCTTGGGGTCGGCCGTCTCGGCGAAGTCGACGAAGTACGACAGGCCAGAGCAGCCGCCGCCGCGGATGCCGATGCGGAAGAAGGCGTCAGGGGTCTGGCGCTTCATCGCCAGCTCCTTGATGCGAGAGACCGCGCGTTCGGAGACTTCGATCGCCATCCTACTTCGCGGCCTCTTCGCTCGAGGCGAGCTTGGCGGCCTTCTTCTTCTGGTAGTCGGCGATGGCGGCCTTGATGGCGTCCTCGGCGAGCACGGAGCAGTGGATCTTCACGGGGGGGAGCTTGAGCTCCTCGGCGATGAAGCTGTTCTCGATGCCCATCGCGAACTCGATGGACTTGCCCTTGACCATCTCGGTGACGAGCGAGCTGGACGCGATGGCCGAGCCGCAGCCGAAGGTCTTGAACTTGGCGTCCTCGATGATGCCGTCATCGTTGATGCGGAGCTGGAGCTTCATCACGTCGCCGCAGGCGGGCGCGCCGACGAGGCCCGTGCCGACGTCCTCGGCGTTCTTGTCGAGCGAGCCGACGTTGCGGGGGTTCTCGTAGTGGTCGACGACCTTGTCGCTGTAAGCCATGGGTGACTCCGTGATTCGTAAGGGGGAACGAAAGCTTTAGTGGGCGGTCCAGGACACCGTCTTCAGATCGATGCCCTCCTTGACCATCTCGTAGAGGGGGCTCATCTCGCGCAGCCAGGTCACCTTCTCGGTGATGAGCTTGACCGCGAAGTCGATGTCGGCGTCCGTGTTGAAGCGGCCGAGGCCGAAGCGGATGGACGTGTGGGCCAGATCCTCGGTGACGCCGAGGGCGCGCAGCACGTAGGAGGGCTCGAGCGACGCGGAGGTGCAGGCCGAGCCCGACGACACCGCCAGCTCCTTGATCGCCATCATCATCGCCTCGCCCTCGCAGTACGCGAAGCTGGCGTTGAGGTTGTTGGGGAGGCGGTGCTCCCACGAGCCGTTGAGGTAGAGCTCGTCGATGTTGGCGCGGAGCTCGTCCCACAGGCGGTCACGCAGGCCCTTGACCCGCTCGGCCTCGCCGTTGGACAGCGCTTCCACGGAGAGCTCGGCGGCCTTGCCGAGGCCGACGATCTGGTGGACAGCTTGGGTGCCGGAGCGGATGCCACGCTCCTGCCCGCCGCCGAACAACATCGGCTCGAGCCGGATGCGGGGGCGGCCACGGCGCACGTAGAGGGCGCCGATGCCCTTGGGGCCGTAGATCTTGTGGCCGGAGATGCTGACGAGATCGACGTTCATCGCCTTCGCGTCGAAGGGCACGCGGCCGAAGCCCTGCACGCCGTCCGTGTGGAAGAGCACGCCCTTGTCCCGGCACACCGCACCGATCTCGGCGATTGGGTTGATCGTGCCGATCTCGTTGTTCGCCCACATGATGGAGACGAGGATGGTGTCGGGGCGGATGGCCTCGCGCACCTGGTCCGGCGAGATCATGCCGACCTGGTCGACCGGGAGGTAGGTGACCTCGAAGCCTTCCTTCTCCAGGGCGTGACACGCGTCGAGCACGGCCTTGTGCTCGATGTTCGACGTGATGATGTGCCGGCCCTTGTCCTTGTAGAAGCGCGCGACGCCGAGCACCGCGAGGTTGTCGGACTCGGTGGCGCCGGAGGTGAAGACGATCTCCTTGGCGTCCGCGCCGAGCATGGCGGCGGTCTGCTCGCGGGC
The DNA here is from genome assembly GCA_903959175.1 of uncultured Pseudomonadota bacterium. GTDB lineage: Bacteria > Myxococcota_A > UBA796 > UBA796 > SXON01 > CAJBVW01. The sequence goes on along the minus strand of CAJBVW010000576.1, from coordinate 936 downwards.
GAGCTCGACGCCCTCCTGCGCGGCCCAACCGTAGGCGTGGTTGCGCGAACCGGCGTTGCCGAACACCTCGGTCAGGTAGGGCATCATGGCCTCGACCACGCGCGGATCGCAGCGGGTCGTGGCGTTGTTGTCCAGGTAGATGGGCATCTTGATCGCGCCCTGGAGGGTCGACATGGGGGTCATCCGATGGAAGAGGAGGTCTGGACCGCGAGCACCATCGCCGGGACTTCCATCTCGGCGTGGTCATCTTCGCGGCAGGCGCGGCAGGCGGTCTTGTGCGTGGAGGGCGCGCAGGACTTGCAGGTGTCGAGGTAGTCGATGGAGGCGGCGAGCTCGGCCTCGAGCGCCCGGAGGCGGCCGATGGTGGCGCGGGTGGCGGCGAGCTTCACGGCGTAGGCGGAGCGGAGATCCCCCATCATCGCGGGGCCGTCGGGCGTGCCCTGGAGCTCCGTCAGGAACTCCTTGATGTCGGGGAGGGAGAAGCCGAGCTCCTGCAGGCGCGAGATCCAGTGGATGCGGATGAGCGCGCCGCTGTCGTACAGGCGGAAGCCGCCCTTGGTGCGCGAGGCCGGCACGAGCAGGCCGAGCTCCTCATAGAAGCGCAGGGTACGTTCGGTACGCCCGCTCTTCTCCGAGAGTTCGCCGATTCGCATGTGGATGACCTCCGCCACTCTCTGACCCTCACGTCAACGTGAGAGTTATAGTCGGGCCGGTTCGGTGAGTCAACGGCTCCGGACGCCCGCTCCCGGATCGGTGGGATCCGCTACGGCGGGGGTCGCGGGTGCGGGATTGCCGAGGTGGGGCGATCAGAAGCGGGCGGCGAGGCTGAGGCGGGCGCGCACGCGCCTGGGAGGGTCGCCGGGGGGAGGTCGGGCCGCCCCCGGCCCCGCGGACGGGGCCGGTCGGTGCCCTGCGCGCGCGCGCTCCGCGCTTGGT
>CAJBVW010000575.1 GCA_903959175.1 uncultured Pseudomonadota bacterium | reverse complement strand
GTCCTCACGCGCCCGTCCGCCGGCCCCGTCGCCGCCGACCCGGAGAAGCTGGGGGCGGAGCTGACCGCCGCCCGCAAGGAAACCGATTTGGTTAAAACGGATTTGAGCGGGCAACTCGCCGACACGCGCAAGCGCATCGCCATTGCCGAGGCCGCCCTCGACAGCAAAGACCGAGAAATCGCCCTGCTCGGCGCCCGCCTCACTGACCTTAACCGCGCCCTCGCCGGCGGCGCTAGCCCCGCCGTGGCCAGCCCAGCGGCGACGGCCCCCGCCCAGGTGCCCGCCGCCCTGACCGCTGAGCTGGGCGCGTTGCGCACCGAACGCGATCAGCTCGTGCTGGCCTCGAACACCACGGCGACCGAGCTGGCGGAATTGCGTAGCAAAGCCGCCAAGACCTCCACTGAGCTGACCACGCTACGCGAGAAACTCGAGCGCCTCACCGGTGATGTCGCCACGGCCCGCCGCGCCCAAGCCCTGGCCGAAGCCGAGGGCGGGAGCCTCAAGGCCGCCGCGCAACTCGCCGCCGCCGAGCGCCGCACGGCCGTCGCCCAGCTCAAGACCGTCACCGCCGAACTCGCCGCAACCAAGGATGCACTCGTCTCCCCCGTGCCTTCGGCCGCCCTGACCGAGAAGGTCAAGTCACTGGAAGCCGAGCTGGCCGTCACGCCCGAGATGCTCTCGCACCGTTTCGCGGGCCAGCGAGGGAACGACACGCCGTTCGTGTACGGCAAGCGGATCCGGGACCTGATGGCCGCCGGAATAGAGAATAAGGAGACGGTGGTCGACCTCTCGGGTCTCTTCGACGACAACGTCGCCCCCAACAACTCGGCCGTCGCGGGGCTCTACCCGGCGATCACGGGGACGGCGAGCCGGTTCGTCGTCGACAAGCTCACGGGGGTGCAGCAGTGGGCGTGGGAGAAGATGGTCGCGTACGCGCAGGCCAAGGCGCTGAAGATGACGACAGAGGTGCTCGGCCCGCTACTCGAGGCCCGGTTCCCGAAGCTCTTGGAGGCGATCAAGACGACCCTCAACGCAATGTTCGACGACGCAAAGGGCGCGAGTCCGTTCGGCGCCAACCTCGGGGCGTGGGGTGAGACCATGGCAGGGAAGATCAAGGGCCTACCCGGCGCGGTATTCGGGTCGGATGGTGTCAAGGACGAGCTACAGGACTTCCTCAAGAAGACCGCCAAGTCGGCCTTCTCAAAGAAGCCGATATCGGGCGCGGCGGGTGACGTGGAGATGGACACGATGCGTGACTTCTCGAAGGGCAACGTGCCTACCTCGATGCCTCCGGATATCGCCGACGATACCATGATCAACGGCCCGGTTGCAGACGGGGCGGCCGAGGTGGAGGACGTGGCCGCATCCGCGGCGGAGGGGGCGGAGGTCGCGGCGGAGGCCGCGGTGGAGGCGGGGGAGGCCGTCGCGGCCGTGGCGGGGGAGTCGCTCCTGGCGGAGGTCGCCGGGCCGCTCGTCATCGCCCTCGCCATCTCGCTCGCCTTGGACGCGTGGGAGAAGGCGGCGGAGGAAGCCTCCAAGGCCCAGGCGGCGGCGGCGGCGGC
>CAJBVW010000574.1 GCA_903959175.1 uncultured Pseudomonadota bacterium | reverse complement strand
TCGCCCGCGGGCCTGCGGAGGTAGGCCAGGAGCGCAACCGCGCCGCTGAACATCAGGATGCAGCCCCACTGCGCAGGGGTGAGTCCGGCCCAGCGCACGTCTGCGCCCTTCAGATCCGTGTTCCGGAGGAAGTCGAGGCCGAAGCGCGCTGGCGCGTAGATCAGGCCCCACGTCGCGAGGAAGGTGCCAGCGGGGCGAGGCCTTTTCGCGAGGAGCAGGAAGACGGCCGCGATGACCATCGCCACGAGGGCCTCGAGCAGCCCGAGATCGAAGCGCGTGCCGCCGGGAAACTGGACGCCGAGGAAGGAGTCCGTCGGGCGGCCGATGTGGTCGTGCACGCTGAAGCAGCCGAGGCGCCCGAAGATCCACCCGAAGGGGAAGCCGAACATGATGGCGTCCGCGTGGGCGAGGTAGGAGCGCTTCCGGACGAGGCGGAAGAACACAGCCGATCCGAGGATCGCACCGATGAAGCCGCCGAAGCTGGAGAAGCCCGCCCACACGCGCAGCAGGGCCATGACGCCCTCTTCCTGCAGCTTTTGCGGGTTGTACGCCAGCACGTGAACGAGGTGCCCCATCACGAAGCCAGAGAGCACGGTGACGACGATGCCGTCCACCACGTCCCGCACGTCGAGCCCCGTCTTCATGCCGCGCGCGCGCGCCATCTCGAGCCCGAGGATGAACCCGATACAGACGAGCGTGCCCCACGGATCGATGGGGATGGGGCCCAGCTGGTACACGGGAAGCTGGATGTAGGGGATCACGCGCTACACCTTCGGGGGCGCTCGTGATAACACGGCCCCCCCGTCCGATCGGGGTCAACGCGACCCCCTGGAGCCCCAATGGCCGTCATCACCACCGACATCCTCATCGAGGGCATCCGCCGAGACGACGTGCTGGAGTGGATCGGCAACCGCGACCACCACGAGCGCATGCTCGCCGGCGCGTTCGACGGCATGAAGGTCAAGGCCCCGGGCGAATTCGACCTCACCCTCAAGACCAACCCCCTCCCCCGCACGCTCTCCTACACGTTCGACCACGTCGACAACGAGCACGGCGGCCGTCGCGTGCACGTCAAGACGGCCGGGCGCCGCCTCGACGGCAAGATCCACTACTCCCTGCGCACCATGAAGCCCGCGCTCAACACGCTGGTGACGCTCCACGCCGACTACGACACCGGCGGCCCGCTCGGCGGCATCATCGACTCCGCGATCATCCGCAAGCGCCTCGAGGACAGCTTCAAGAAGATCCTCGAGAACCTCCAGCGCGAGATCGTCAAGGGCTGATTCCCCGCGCTCGCGGGGGGGGACTCCGAGGGCCCCGGCCGGGGTTAGGCCTGGGGATGCTCTTCCTCCTCGCGCACCTCGCGCTCCTCCCCGCCGCGGTCGCTGCGCCCTCCTACCCCCCGCCGCGCGCGGAGCTGGTGTTGGGCGGCGCGCGCAGCACCTCGCTGGACCTCTGGCGGGCCGCGCCCGGCTCCGAGAAGGTCTACGTCCTGGCGCGCCTCCCGGACGGGAGCGACGCCCTCTTCCTGCTCGACACCGGCGCGTCGATCTCGGTGGTGCACCGCGAGATCGCCGAGCGGCTGGGCCTCCCCGTGACCACGCTCGACGGGCGCATCGAGGGTCTCTCCGGGTCCGTGCCCTGGCAGCGCGCGGTGATCCCCAGGATCCAGCTCGGCGACTTCCAGCTCAACGCCCTCGACGTCGCGGTCGACGTCCCCGGCGTCCCCACGATGGCGGGCGCGCTCCCGATCGCCGGGATCCTCGGCGCGAACGTGTGGATGAACTTCACCTGCGTCGTCGACTACCCGGCGGATCGCCTCGATCTCTACGCGCCCGGTGAGCTCGCGGTCCCGAAGCGCGCCGCGCCGCTGGTGGTGGACGGCCAGCACGCCTACACCCCCGTCAAGGTGCGCGCGGCGGACGGCACGCAGGCCACGGTCGTGCTCGAGGTCGACACCGGCGCGAACGACCTCCTCTTCAGCGGCAAGACGGGCGAGCCCTTCCGCGGCGCCAGCACCCAGGGCGTCGAGCCCGTGCTCGGCATCGGGGCCGACCTCGACGAGCTCCCCCTCGCGAGCTTCCTCCAGGTGACCCGCCGCGTCCCCCTCGAGAAGATCCGCATCGGCGGCCGAACCGTCGTGCACCCCGGCCACGCGAAGTGGTACGGCGCCGACGATCCCCCGGACAGCGGCCGGCTCGTGCTCCCCGGCCTCCTCGGGTACTACCCGATGTCCGCCTATGCCGCGGTGCTGGACTTCCCCGGCCAGCGCTTCCTGCTCAAGAAGTCCACGTCGGTGCGACGCAGCTTCGACGCCAACAAGGCCTACCTCGCCCTCGAGACGGCGCGCTACGGCGCGGATCCCGCGCGGGCCGCCATCCGCGGCCGCCTCCAGTACGTCAGCGGAGACGCCGCCGGCGCCCGCACCACCGTCACCGACGCGCGCGCGACGCGCCCCGACGACGTCGAGCTCGCCGCCCTCCTCTCATGGATCCAGCGCAACGAGCAGCAGTGGGACGCGTCGAACGCCACCCTCGCCGCCATGGCTCCCCTCGCCCTCGCCGAGGAGGGGGAGTGGGTCGCCTACATCGACAGCCTCCTGCTCGCCGGGGAGCCCGAGCGCGCCCTCGCCGCCGCGACGGACGCCCTCGCCGCCGCGGCCCCCGACGCCGACGGGCGGGACGACCTCCTCGTCGCCCTCTCGGACGCGCTCCTGGCCAACGGGAAGGCCAGCCAGGCGAGCGCCGCCATCGGCGAGGCCGCGTCCATCTCGCGGGGAGGCAGCGCCCACCTCATCCGAAAGGCCCGCGTCGCCATTGCCGAGGGGGACCGCTACGGCGCGATGGTCAACACGCGCGAGCTCATCGGTGTCTACCCGCTCAACGGCGTCCCGCTCTGGCTCCAGGCCACCCTGGCCGCCCCGGAGGACGTGCCCACGCTCCTCTCCGACATCTCCACCGCCCTCGGGCGCCTCCACCCCGGCGACGAGCCGTGGGACTTCGTGGGCGCCGCGCTGGTCACCGCGGGCAAGACGGCAGAGGGCCGCGAGGCGCTGGCGAAGGGCTACGCGCGCGATTGCGCGGCCGTTCCGGAGGGGCCCGACCGCGCGAATTGTGACGCGTGGTACTGGGCGCTCGGCGGCGAGCGGCTGGACGAGGCCCAGGCCCGCATCGATCTCGCGCTGACGGGCCGCGAGTGGAACTCGGCCTACCACGACACCGCCACGACCGTCGCCTACGCGGCCGGGCGCGGAGACGATGCGCGTCGCCACGCCCACCTCGCCGCACGATTGTCACCCGGCGACCCCTATCTGTTGTGGCAGATCGACCGCGTCGATGCCAAGTTCCCCCAGCCCGCGCCCTGACCCCTCCCGAGGAGACGCCGCACCATGTCCTGGCTCTTGATCGTCGCCAGTCTCCTCGCCTCCGACGGCCGCGGCACCCCGTCGGCCCCCGGCCCGGCGTCCGCCAGCATCACCAGCGTCTATGACGGCGACACCTTCACGCTCTCCTCGGGTGACAAGGTGCGGCTCAAGTGGGTGAACACCCCCGAGCTCAAGCCGCCCGAGCAGTACGCGGTCGAGGCGCGCGAGGCGACCAAGGCCTTCGTCTCCGGCAAGACCGCGCGGCTCCTCTACGGGGAGACGCTGCGGGACGGCTACGGCCGCCTCATCGCCGGCGTCGAGATCGAGGGCAAGAGCCTCTCCGAGCACCTCCTCGAGCTCGGCCTCGGCCACCTCTTCGTCATCCCCCCCGACGAGACCGACCTCACCCCGCTGATCGCCGCCCAGGAGCGCGCCCGCAAGGCGAAGCGCGGGCTGTGGAGCACCCCCGAGTTCCAGGGCGTCCTCCACATCACGTCCTTCCACGCCAACGCGGACGGCGACGACCGCGAGAACGTGAACGGCGAGTACCTGCGCGTGTGCAACATCAGCGGCGAGACCATCGATCTCTCCGGCTTCCGCATCGCCGACATCTCCGGGAACTCGTGGGAGTTCCCCAAGCTCCTCCTGCCGCCTGGCAACACCTTCAAGATCCACGCGGGCCGCGGCGACACCCAGGCCGACCCGAACGACCAGCTCGCCATCTACCTGGGCAGCGCCTCGCCGATCTGGAACAACAAGCTCGATCGTGCCACGATCTACGACCGCTTCGGCCGCGTAGTGGACGCGCGGGACCACTCCGTGCAGGAGGAGACCCCATAGACATCGCGTGGCTTCGCGCGGCCAACGCGCTGCTCGCCGGGCCGACGGGCCCCTTCTGGGCGTGGGTCGGGACGCGGGAGGCGCTCGCGGTGCTGCTCGTGGGCTTCGTGGGGTACGCCCTCTGGAAGCGGCGCTGGGCGTGGATCGTGGCGGGCGGGCTCGCGGTGGCGGTCACCGACCCGCTCTGTGCCCGCGTGCTCAAGGCGGCGTTCGGTCGGGAGCGCCCGTGCCGCGCCCTCCTCGACGTGCGGACGCCCGAGGGGTGCGGCGCCGCGTCGGCGATGCCGTCGGTGCACGCGGCGAACACGGCGGCCCTCGCGGCGGCCGTCGGCTCGCCGGTGCTCGCAGGCGTGGCGATCGTGACCGGCCTCTCACGCGTCGTGGCCGGCCAACACTGGCCGAGCGACGTGCTCGTGGGGTGGGGCGTCGGCGGGGCGGTCGGCGCGGGGATCGGCGCGGCGACACGCGCGGCGATGCGGCGGAGGCGCCAGAGCCGCGGTAGGAAGACGGGCCCGATCGACGCCACGCGCGATCGGAGCGAGGAGGAGCGACCGTGGACGTGAAGGCCCTGTTCGTCGACGCCGCCGGGACGCTCCTGCGCCCCCGTGAGCCCGTCGGCGTGACCTACACGCGCTTCGCGCGGGCGCGCGGCCACGCGGTGGACCCCGTCGAGGTCGAGCACCGCTGGCGCGCGAGCATGAAGTCGTCGTCAGGCGCGCTCCGCCAGCGGGGAGACGGGCGGCTGTTCTGGAGCCGCGTCGTCGCCGAGTCCGTGGGCGTGGAGGACGAGCGCCTCTTCGAGGAGCTCTACGAGTGGTACGCCATGCCGAAGGCGTGGTGGATCGACACCGAGGCCCTCCACGTGCTCGGCCGCATCGCGCGCCAGGGCGTGCGCCTCGGCATCATCTCCAACTGGGACCGCCGGCTCCGCACCTTGTACCAGCGCTTCGCGCTCGAGCGCATGTTCAGCGTGCTCGTCTGCTCCGCCGAGCACGGCGTCGAGAAGCCCGACCCCTGGATCTTCAAGATCGCGTGCCGCGCCGCCGGGGTGTCGCCGCGCCAGGCCATCCACATCGGGGACGACCCCGAGAAGGACGTCGCCGGCGCCAACCGCGCGGGGCTCGTCGGGATGCTCTACGACGACGAGGAGGGCTGGAGCGGCCTCCCCGACCGCATCGCCGTGCTGCGACGCGCGGTGTTCCGGTGAGGGCCGGCCTGCAGCGGGAGGGGGACCGCGTAGCGCTGCGCGTGCCCGGGCGCGTCTGCCTCCTCGGCGAACACAACGACTGGGCCGGAGGCGCCGCCGTCGTCGTGCCGATGGACCGCGGCGTGACCGTCCAGGCCGAGCTCGCCGACGCGCTCTCCGCGACCGCGGTGCTCGAGGGCAAGCTCCTCACCTGGAGCGACGGAGAGGACCCAGGGCCACTTCGCTTCGTACCTGCCGTAGCCGCAGAGGTGTCCGAGCGGTTCGGCATCCCGACGAACGCGCGCCTCCACATCGGGGGCGACCTCCCCGCCGGGCGCGGCTTCAGCTCCTCCGCGGCGGTGTGCGTGGGCCTCGTGCGCGCCTTCGCGGCGCTCGCCGACCGCACGCTCTCGCTCGAGGACGAGATCGAGGCCGCCTACGCTGCCGAGCGCACGCGCGCGGGCATCGCCTGCGGCCGGCTCGACCCCGCGGCCTGCGCCTGGGGCCTGCCGCTGCACCTGCGCTTCCTCGGGCCCGAGCTGCACGCCGAGCCCCTCCCCGCGCGCCTCGCGCTCGCCGTGGGCTCCTTCCGCGCGCCGCGCGACACCGCGGGCATCCTCGAGACGCTCGGCCGTTACTTCCGGGGCGAGGTACCCCTCCGGGACCCCGAGGCCGTGCGCCGCGTGGGCGCCGTGCGGGGCGCCATCGAGGGCTTCGGGGCGCAGGCCGCCTTCGGCCGCGTCGCGCTCCTCGAGGCCGATCTCCCCGCGCTCGGCGGCGCCATGGACGCCTGCCAGGAGATCTACGAAGAGGAGCTCATGCCCGCCCTCCCCCTCCTCCACGCCCCCGGCCTCGTCCGGGCCGTCCGCGCCCTCCGGGCCGCCGGCGCCCTCGGCGCGAAGTTCTCCGGCGCCGGGGGAGACGGCTCGGTGGTCGGGCTTTTTCCCATCCGCGAGGCGCCCGACGCACACGGCCCTACCCACGGCACCGTCGGCGCCGGGGTGGCCGCGCTCGACGCCCTCGGGCTCGACGCCTTCGCGATGGAGGTCTGGAGCGCGGCCTGAGCGTCCGCAGCGGCGCGCCGCCGGGATACCGGCGCGTCATGTTGCTGTTGACGACCCTCGCCCACGCCACCGAGCCCGCGCGCCTCGTGCCCTCCGAGGCCGGCGCGGAGGACGCGGTGCCCGGCGCCCTCTTCGGCACGGACGTGACGCTGACCGCCGGCGCCGGCGCCCTCCTCGGCGCGTGGCCGGACGCCGGCGTGAGCGGCATGCTCGGCGGCCGCGTCGACCTCTTCATGGTGGACCGCCACACGCCCGGCCCGCGCCTCGGCGCCTCCTTCTGGGGCCGCACCGCGGTCCTCGCGACGCAGACCCACACCGATGACGACGGGGTCGCCACGCCCTTCGGCGTGACCCAGTACGGCGTCGGCGCGGTGATGCGCTTCGACCCCGCCACGCGCCTCACCGGCACCTTCGGCTTCGGCTTCGGCCGCACCGACCTGGACGGCTACGAGGGCGGCGTCTGGGCCGTCCCCACCTTCCTCGTCGAGGCGGGGCTGCGCCAGTCCTTCGGCGCCGTCTACGTCGACTACAGCGCGCACAGCGGCTGGGGCACCGCGCGCAGCGCGGCCGGCGACTGGGACGACTGGTGGACGGTCGGGGCCGGGATCGGCGTCGGCCTGCACGCGCGGTAGCGACGCGATGAGGCCGACGGGGACGCGATCCCAGGGCTCTTAGTAGTAGACGCTGCCGGTGCCGACGCGCTCGGTGATGCCGATGCCCTCGAAGGTCGAGCCGTCGGGCAGGACGGTCTCGGTGACGCTCCAACGCTGGATGCGGACGGCGACGCGCGCCGCGCTCGGCCAGATGTTGGCGGCGTCCGCGGGGACCACGAAGGAGCCGTCGTCGGAGCTGCGGCAGGTGGTGGTGCCGAGCGCGGTGGAGCCGTTCGAGGCCTCGAGGATGATGAGCACGAAGTCCCCGTCGCCGGAGGGCGCCCAGGTGACGGCGGTGCCGCCGCTCTCGCCGAAGTGCGTGCTGAACGCGGCGTTGCTCGGCTCGGTGAGGAGCGTGCTGGGCTCGATGGAGGTGAAGTCCGCGGGGGTCCGCAGCGCGACCGGGAGCGTGAAGGCCGCCACGTCGGCGCCCCCCGACGCCCCGAGCGCCCAGGACCCGCCCGCGGTGTACTCGGCCGAGGTGAGCGCGCCGGTGGAGTAGGTCATGCCGCCGCTGCCGCTCGTGCCGGTGAAGGTCACGTCACGGGAGCCGTCGTTCAGGACGACTGACGTGCCGACGTCGCGCGTGGTGGCGGCGAGGGTGTTCGCGGAGACGCCGGTGAGGCACGCGCCCACGGCGGGCACCCACGAGAGCCACGACCCGTCGGCGGGGGCGTGGAGCATCGCCGTGCCGGTGGCGACGGGCCGCGCGCCCCAGGCGAGCCCGAAGCAGGTGGGGCAGGCGTGGTCGACGAACGTGTAGGTGGCCGTGCCCCCGACCATGCCGGCGTAGGTGGGGACGGTGTCGGTGTCCCGGTCGGCGTCGCCAACTACGCCGGAGTCCCCGCCGCCGCCGCCGCCGCCGCCGCCGCCGGAGTCCCCGCCGCTCCCGCGCCGCCGGAACTCGAAGCCGCCGGGGAGCGTGTCCGAGCCGTTGTCGGTCTCGACCACGACGTCGACCACCTGGGAGAGCCCGAGCGCGGGGGTGGTCACGGTGATCGTGCCGTCCGTCACCGTCGGGTTGACGCCGAACACCCCGCCGAAGGTGACCGTCACGTCCCCGGAGAAGCCCTCGCCCTCGAGGGTGACCGCGGTGCCGCCGGTCGGGGGACCGAACGCCGGCGCGATGCTGTCGATTCGCGTGGCGGTGGTCACCACCTCGACCTTCCCGGACGAGGGGATCAGACCGAACGAGCAGCCGAGGGAGAGAAGCAGGAGCATGGACCGGACTCCGACGCGCGTGACCGTGTACAGGCGGGGGCCCGTGAGTGTACCGGCGGATCCGTGCGAACGCCACTGCTCGGCGCGCCGGCGGGGCGGTCAGCGAACGGCGTAGACGCTGTCGAAGAAGGTCCCGAGCGAGGCCGCCACGCGCGCCGCGACGTCGAAGTCCCAGCCGGAGAAGGGCTTCTTCGGGTTGAGCAGCTCGAGGCAGCCGTAGGCCGACGCGCTGGAGTCGCCGCGCACGGGCACGGCCAGCATCGCGCCGGTTCGGAAGCCGGTGGAGCGGTCGACCTGCGCGTTGTGGCGCTGATCCTGGCGGGCGTTGTCGATGGCGATGCCGATCCCGAGCTGCGTGACGTACCCGGCGATCCCGTTTGCGAGCGGGATCACCGAGTCGACGAGGCGGCCGGCGGCCGGCCCCGACACGGCGCGGAAGCGCAGACCGTCCCCCGAGCGGGTGCGGATCAGCACGGCGCCGGCCTCGCACCCGACGTAGTCGAGCACCACGCGCAAGGCGACGGCGGAGGCCTCCGCGACGCCGTTGCTCGAGGAGATGGCGCCGAGACGCAGGAAGAGGTCTTCGAGGACATCGTCTTCGATCGGGGCCACGACCGCCGCGGGTGCGAGCTCCGGCTCGGACTCCGGCGCCGCGGCGACGGGCTCGACGCGGACGATCTGGCCGGTGGTGAGATCCCGGGCGACGGCACCGCCATGGCGTTGGATCGCGCATGACAGGCGGGGAAGCTCCGCCGGGTCCATCCCGAGCGCCACGATCCCGACGGCCAGCGCGTCGAGCCAGTCCTCGGCCTCCACCACGATCTCGATCGTCCCGCTGCTCACGCGCCAGTCTTGCATCCCTCCATCCTACCAGAGCCGGCGCACGACGGAGGCTTTCGGTCGACCACTCCTGAAGATGAGGCCACTCAAGGAAAGAAGCACGGAACCGAGGAGGGGCGACGCCGACCCGCACCTCCTTTTGTTCGGAGATCCACGATGCGCCTGACCATGCTCTCCCTCCTCACGCTGACCGCGTGCTCGGGGATCTCCGAGTTCACCGAGCCCCACGACACGGCCGGCTTCGTCGCCGACACCGACAACGGCGGGGACACGGACGGCGACACGGACACGGGCGCGGAGACGGACACCGTCGACACGGACACGGGCGTGGAGACGGACACCGACACCGTCGACACGGACACGGGCGCGGACACGGACACGGCCGACACCAGCCCGACCGACTCCGGCGGGGACACGGTCGTGGACACCGGGCCGGGCGTGGACACCGGGCCCGTCGACACCGCCACCGCGGACACCGACTCGGGCGCGGACACCGACCCGACCGACACCGACATCGGCGCGCCCGTCGACGTGGACGCCGACGGCTTCACCACGGCCGACGGCGACTGCGACGATGCCAACGCCACCGTCTTCCCCGGCGCGGACGAGCGCTGCAACGCCCTCGACGACGACTGCGACGGGGTGATCGACCCGAGCACCTCCATCGACGCACTGACCGTCTACCTCGATGCGGACGCCGACGGCTTCGGGGACGCCGAGGCCTCCTGGCTCGCCTGCGAGGTCGGCGCCAACGAGACCGTCAACCCCGGCGACTGCGACGACGCCGACGCCCGCTACTCCCCCGTCGCCGACGAGTCCGACTGCACGGACCCCGCCGACTACAACTGCGACGGCTCGACCGGCTACGTCGACGCGGACGGCGACGGCTACGCCGCCTGCGCGGAGTGCGACGACACCGACGCCGACGCCTTCCCCGGCGCCGAGGAGCTCTGCAACGGCCAGGACGACGACTGCGACGGCAGCCTCGACGAGGGTGCCTTCGACGCCACGCTCTGGTTCGCCGACCTCGACGCGGACGGCTTCGGCGACGCCGCCGCGCCCACCCTCGCTTGCGACGCGCCCCTCGGCGCCTCCCCCCTCGACTCCGACTGCGACGACGCCTCCGCCCTCGTCTTCCCCGACGCGCCCGAGAGCTGCAACGGCGTCGACGACGACTGCGACGGCACGCTCGACGAGGGCGCGCTCGACGCGTCCCTGTGGTTCGCCGACGACGACGGGGACGGCTTCGGCGACGCGTCGGCGACCGCGACCGCCTGCGAGGCCCCCTCCGGCTACGTGGCGAGCCCCGCCGACTGCGACGACGGCGACGGCGCCGTCTCCCCCGACGGCGTCGAGAGCTGCAACACGGTGGACGACGACTGCGACGGCACCGTCGACGGCGGCGCCACCGACGCGATCCCCTGGTACGCCGACGTCGACCGCGACGGGTACGGCGACGCGGCCAACGTCGTGATCGCCTGCGCCGCGCCCGCGCGCCGGGTGGCGAACGCCAACGACTGTGACGACGGCGACGTGACGGTACACCCCAACGCCCTCGAGTTCTGCAACGGCACGGACGACGACTGCGACGGCGTGGTCGACCCCGCCGACGCCGGCGGCGCCACGCCCTGGTACGCCGACGCCGACCGCGACAGCTTCGGGGACCCGGCCGCGACCGTCTCCTCCTGCGAACAGCCCACCGGGTTCGTCGCCGGCGCGACCGACTGCGACGACACGACCGCCACGACCTTCCCTGGCGCCGACGAGACCTGCAACGCCGTCGACGACGACTGCGACGGCACGGTCGACCCCGAGAGCGCCCTCGACGCCGGCACCGTGTACGCGGACGCCGACGGAGACGGCTACGGCGACGACGCCGTGGTCGCCTTCGCGTGCGCCGTGGACGCGGGCTGGAGCGCCCTCGGCGGCGACTGCGACGACGCCGACGCCGCCTACAACCCCGGCGCGGTCGAGGCCGACTGCACCGACCCCGCCGACTACAACTGCGACGGCTCGACCCGCTACGCGGACGCCGACGCCGACGGCTTCGCCGCCTGCGAGGAGTGCGACGACACCGACGCCAGCGCGTTCCCCGGCGCGGACGAGGCCTGCAACGGCCGCGACGACGACTGCGACGGCACCGTGGACCAGGACGCGATCGACGGCTCCGCCTGGTACGCGGACGCGGATGGCGACGGCTACGGCGACGCGGCGAGCACCACCCTCGCATGCGACGCACCGCTCGGCTACACCGCGGACGACGGCGACTGCGACGACGGCGACGGCGCGGTCTCCCCGGACGGCATCGAGGTCTGCAACGAGGTCGACGACGACTGCGACGGCACGGTCGACCTCGAGGCCACGGCCGCCCCCGCCTGGTACGCCGACGCCGACGCGGACGGCTTCGGCGACGCCGCCGTGGAGGCCCTGGCCTGCGAGGCCCCCGCGGACTTCGTGGACGACGCCTCCGACTGCGACGACGCCACCGCCACGACCTTCCCCGGCGCCGACGAGACCTGCAACGACGTGGACGACGACTGCGACGGTACGGTCGACCCCACCACCTCGACGGACGCGACGATCTGGTACGCGGACGCCGACGCCGACGGCGCGGGTGACCCGGTGAACAGCACCTACGCGTGCACCGTTCCGGCCGGCTTCGTGCTCCTGCCCGACGACTGCGACGACACCGACGCGGGCGCCCTGCCCGGCGGCGTGGAGGTGTGCGACAGCGTCGACAACGACTGCAACGGATCGGTGGACGACGCCGCGCTCGACAGCATCGCCTGGTACGCCGACGCCGACGCCGACGGCTACGGCGACCTCTACAACGGGGGCGTGCTCTGCGAGGCGCCCGAGGGCTACGTCACCGACGCGACGGACTGCGCGGACGACAGCGCCGCCCACCACCCCGGCGCGGTCGAGCTCTGCAACGACGGCGACAACGACTGCGACGGCGACACCGACGAGGACGCCCTCGACGCGTCGGACTGGCACTTCGACGCCGACGGGGACGGCTACGGGGACGGCTCGGCCGCCTACCGCGCCTGCGCCCAGCCGGGCGGCTACGTCGCCGACGGCACCGACTGCGGCGTGGACGACCCCACCATCCACCCCGGCGCCGAAGAATGGTGCAACACGACGGACGACGACTGCGACGGCACCGTGGACGAGAGCGCGATGGACCCCGGCACGTACTACCTCGACCTCGACGGGGACGGCGTCGGCGAGGAGGGCGTGACCGCCGAGGCCTGCGCGCTCCCGAACGGCTTCGCGGCCAGCTTCGGGGACTGCGACGACGAGGACGCGACCGTGTACCCGGGCGCCCAGGAGGTCTGCGACGACGGCCTCGACCAGGACTGCTCCGGGGCCGCGGACGACGACGGGGTCTGCTACGGCTGCATCGAGGTGGACGGCTACCTGCTCTGCGAGCCCGAGACCCGCGCCCTCTCCGCCGACACCTGCACGCTGCTCGGTTCGCAGCTGGTGACGGTGGACGACGAGGTCGAGAACGCCGCGCTCGTCGAGGCGATGGCCTCGCTGAACGTGTACGTGACCTGGATCGGGCTGAACGACCTGACCGACGAGGGCGACTACCTCTGGGCGGACGCGACCCCGGCCTCGTGGACGAACTGGTCCTCCGGGGACCCCAACGACGCCGACGGCTCCGACGACTGCGTCGTGATGGTGCCGGACGGCACCTGGGTCGACGTGAGCTGCTCCTACGGATTCAACTACATCTGCGAGTAGCCGCCCTCCGCGCCTGAGCCGACGCCGCCTCCTTCACGGGGGGCGGCGTCCTCGCGTCTCCGGCGCCCGCGCGCGTTGACCCCACCCCCGCGGCGGTGCATCCTCCGCGCCTCCCCGGCGACGTCATGCGACCCACGCGGATCTCCGTCCTCCTGCTCCTCGGCCTCGGCGCCGCCGCGCTCGCGTGCGCCAACCCCTTCGCGACGAAGGAGGAGGCGCCCGCCCCCGAAGCCGCGCCCGTCCCCCCGCCCGCCGCCGCGCCCGTCGCCCCCGTGCCCGCCGCCGAAGCCCCGTCCTGGCCCCTCCTGAAGATGGACGCCGTCGCCGGCGGGCG
Source organism: uncultured Pseudomonadota bacterium (assembly GCA_903959175.1). Taxonomy (GTDB): domain Bacteria; phylum Myxococcota_A; class UBA796; order UBA796; family SXON01; genus CAJBVW01. The sequence continues at coordinate 10,802 of CAJBVW010000574.1, read as the reverse complement.
CTCGGTCGCCGCGCCGGGCCCCGTGCTCGACGTGGACGTCGACCCCACCGGGCACTTCGCCGTCGTCGTCACCGGCGCGGGCGACGCCACCGCGCTCTGGACGTGGGACTTCGTCGGCGCGCTCGTGCCCGTGCCGCTCGACGGCGTGCGCGAGGTCGCGTTCTCCCCCTTCGACGGCGCGCTCTACGTCGTGACGCGGGGCGCGAGCTGGACGATCACCCAGGGCACGCTCTCGGCGGGGGGCGCCTTCGCCGCCGCCGGCACGGTCTACACCAGCGACACCGCGCTCTCCGCGCTCGTGGCGCCCTACACCCGCTACGACGACCAGGAGCGCGTGTTCTTCGCCCGGGAGACCGCCCCCGGGCGCACGCAGGTCCTCGGCGTCCGCCGCTCCGGCGCGCGCCCCTACGAGGTCACCTCCCCCACCGGCGCCCTCGGGGACCTCACCGCGCCCGAGGTCCGCACGCCGCCGCCGGAGACCGACGCCACGCCGCCGCTGGCCCTCGCCGCCGAGAGCGCGGCGCCGCTGTCCCTCCACCCCGTCACCGGCGCCCTGATCTGGCGGGACGGCGCGGGGACGCCGCACGCGCGCGCCTGGGACACCGGCACCGGGAACTGGTCCGCGGACGCCGTGACCGGCGCGGCCGGCGAGGTCTGGACGTGGAGCCCGAACGGCTACTACGCGATCGGATGGGCCCCCGGCACCGCCGGCGTGCGCTTCCGCGCGCCCGACGGCACGATCGAGGCCGTCCCCGGCCCCACCTTCGGGGCCGCCCCGGTGAGCGCCGCGAACGGCCGCACCCTCGTCGGGTGGACGGGCACGAGCGTCGTCACCGTCGCCGTTCCCCTCCCCCTCGCGCCCGTCCGCTACCTGACCGCCGGCGGCATCTCCGACGCCCGCCGCGGCGCGCTCGCCCGCGAGGGGATCGCCGTGGAGGACAGCGAGCAGACCCAGCTCTACGGGGTCTACGACGACGTGCTCTACCGCTACCCGCAGCGCCCCGTCTACGCCTCGGTGGACGGCCTCCTCGAGGTGCTCCACGTCGGCTTCCAGGCGGTGTTCGTCCGGGTGGAGCGCGAGGTCTCCCGGCCGCGCCTCGACGCGTTCCTCACCGCGCTCGAGGGGGCCGCCCAGCGCGGTGGTGAGAAGCGGGTCCGCGAGATCGCGACGGCGGCGAAGCGCATGCTCGCCGGCGACTACGCCTTCCCCGAGGGCGAGCGCGTGCGCGCGGAGGTGCTCGCCGAGAGCGAGCTGCACCACGGCCAGATCGACTTTGCGGACTTCCACCCGCGCGGCCCCTACGCCACGAGCCCGGAGCTGGAGAACTACTTCCGGGCGTTCACGTACATCAACCAGCTTCAGCTCACCGACGAGGAGCGCGGCTCCCTCGTCCCCCGGGCGCGCAGCGCGGAGGAGCCCGGCGGCGCCGACCCCACGCTCCTCGCGGCGTGGAAGGCCTGGGTGGACGCCCAGTCGCCCTACTTCTCCGGTACCCGCTACGGCGGCATGTTCGGGGACGTCTGGGAGAAGACGCCCTACGTCCGCCCGGAGTGCCTGCCCACCAGCGTCCGCCGGTCGCCGCTGCGCGTGTTCCCGCTCTCCTGGGGGCGCGATAGCGAGATCCTCGAGCGCGCCGTCGCTCACGACGATCTCGACGCCGGCTGCACCGTCCCCGAGCGGGTCATGCCGAGCAGGCTGGACCTCCTCACCGCGTTCGGCAGCCCCTCCGCGGCGGCGATCCAGCGCGCCGAATATGCCCGCTACCCGACGCTCGAAGCCACGCACACCGCGCTGCGCGCCCGCTTCTCCGGCGACATCGCCTCCACCCGCTTCGTGGACGAGTGGATGCGCCTCGTCCAGATCCTCGGCAACGACACGCGCGTACCCGAGGGCATCCGCGCCGACCGCTGGCAGCACCGCCTCCTCGAGACCGCGCTCGCGAGCTGGACGAGCTTCCGCCACACCACCGTGCTCGTGAACGAGGGCACGGCCGCGCAGATGGGCGACGGCGGCGGCGATCTGTTCGAGACCATCAGCACCGAGCCGATCCGCGGCGTCGTCGACCCCGTGCCCGCCGCGTGGGCCCAGACCGCCTCGCTCCTCGACGCCCTGGCCACCGCCGCGAGGGCGACGCCAGCGACCGATCGGCTCGCGGAGGTGCTGGCCGAGGGCTCGACCAACGCCGCCCGCCTCGGCGAGCTCGCGCGCAAGCAGATGGCGGACACCCCGCTCACCGAGCCCGACTACGACTTCATCGCCGCCTACGCCGGCGTGGTGGAGCACCCCTACCTGCTCCTCTCGGCGGTCGCGTCCGGCAAGCCCGACGCGCTCGCCGCGCCCGAGCCGATGATGCGCATCGTGGACATCCACACCTGGAACGACCCGCTCGGCCCCGCCCTCTACTGGCACGCGGCGGTCGGCCGCCCGCGGGAGGTCACCGTGCTCCTCGGCGACCGCGGCGTGCTCGTGCCCGGCTCCGGCGCAGTGTACGGCTACCACGAGGTCGTGGCGGACCACCGCCTCGACGACGCCGAGTGGCGCGGCGTCGTGGACACTGCGGCGCGCCCGGCGTGGGCCAACCCGTCCCTCCCGTAGTGCTCCTGCTCGCGGGGTGCGCCGCACGCCCCGCGCCCGCGTGGCGGAGGTGCCCACGAGGGTCTACACTGCTCGCCCTCCGGAGGTCCCCATGCGCTTTGGCATCCTCGCGCTCGCCCTCCTCGCCGCCTGCGGTCCGGACAAGGTGGACCCCGTCGCCGACGCCGACGACACGCCCATGGGCCGCGTGAGCTGGTACCCCGACGTCGACGGCGACGGCCTCGGCGAGCTCTTCGTCGGCGCCTACTACCAGAGCGGCGGCCCGTCCTACCTGATCCCCGGCTCGGCGCTCTAGGGTGCCCCAGGACCCCGACACCCTGTGGCTCGAAGACGCCCTCGCCGACATCGGCGAGAAGAGCGCGCGCCTGCCCTGGCATCGGGACGCGGGGACGCGCTGGGATCCCGCCGATCGGGTGGACGTCGAGTGGTCCGACGAGCTCGGGGCGGTGCCGCGCGTCGACCTCCACGGCCTCGATCAGCGGCTCACCCGCGAGGTCGTGACGCGGGTGCTCGCCGGGCGCGCGGAGCTGCGGGCCCCCGCCGTGCGCTTCGTCACCGGCTCCGGAACCCACTCCGAAGACGGCGTCGGCGTGCTCGGCGGCGTGGTGGACGGCTGCGTCGCGGCGGTGGCGGGCGTGTCGATGCACCCCACCGGCGACCTGCCATGGCGGGACGTGCTCATCGGCGGCGAGGTCGAGGAGGAAGAAGCGGAGCGCGTGCCCGTTCGGCGGCGCCGTCGCGTCGCGCGGGAGCCCGAGGCCCAGCCGGGCGTGCTCGGGCGCGTGTTCCAGGGGATCATGACCGCGCTGGTGGCGGCCCTGGTCGGGGCGGTGGCGGCCACGTTCCGCGCGGTGCTCGGGGCGCCGGGACGCGCCATCGCTCGCCTCTTCGGTGGGAAGAAGCGGCGCGTGCGGAAGAGGCGGCGGCGCTGACCCGGGCGGCTAGACCGCGCCGAGCGCGGCGAGCTCCGCCTCGAGGCGACTGACCAGCGTGTCGAACTGCGTGACGACGGCCTGCACGGTCTCGGGGCGGCCGAGGTCGACCCCGGCGCGCTGGAGGAGCGCCATGGGGTGGTCGCTGCCGCCGGCCTTGAGCAGGTCGAGGTACTGCTCGCGATCCGCGGTGTTGCCCCCGGTGATCCGGCCGACGAGCTGCGCGGTGGAGGCGTAGCAAGTGGCGTACTGGTAGACGTAGTAGGGCGACGCGAAGAAGTGCGAGATGCGGGCCCACGAGGCGCGGGCGGGGGCCTCGTACTCCACGGCGTCCCCGTTGTAGGCGCGCAGGACGCTCATGTAGAGGTCGCTTAGGGACTCGGCCGTGATGGGGTGCCCCTGCTCGACGAGGCGGTGCGCCTGGAGCTCGAAGTCGGCGAACATGACCTGGGTGTAGAAGGTGCCGACGATCTCGTCGATCGCGTGCTGGAGGAGCACGACGCGCTCCTTGGCGTCCTGCGCGCGCCCGAGCATGAACTCGAGGAACAAGGCCTCGTTCAGCGTGGAGGGCACCTCGGCCACGAAGATGGTGTAGCCCGCGTAGACGAAGGGCTGGTGCCGGTGCGCGAGGAGCGTGTGCATCGAGTGGCCCATCTCGTGGGCCAGGGTGAAGACGGCGTCCAACGTGTCGTTGTAGTTCATCAGCACGTAGGGGTGCACGCCGTAGACGCCCGCGGAGTAGGCGCCGCTCTGCTTGCCGACGTTCTCGTACACGTCGAGGTAGCCGCCGCGCACGGCGCCGGAGAGCTCGCTCTGGTAGGCCTCGCCGAGGGGGGCGACGGACGCGACGAGCCAGTCCAGCACGTCGTCGTAGGCGTAGCGGCGGTCGTCCGAGACGACGGGGATCGTCGTGTCGTACGAGTAGTAGTGCTCCAGGCCCAGCGCGCGCTTGCGGAGCTGGTGGTAGCGCTGGAGCGGCGCGACGCCGGCGCGGCCGGCCTGGATGAGGTTCTCGACGACGGAGGTCGGGATGTTGTCGCCGTGGAGGGCGGCCTCGAGCGTGGAGCCGAAGCCGCGGGCCTGCGCGAGGAACCAGTCGCGCTGGAGGACGCCGTCGTAGAGCGCGGCGTAGGTGTTCAGATCCGCCTCGTAGACGCCGTGGAAGGCGCGCCACGCCGCGCCGCGGTCGGCCTGGCTGCGGTTGGTGGCGAGGATGCCGCGGTACTGGCCGGGGGAGAGCGTGAGCTCCTCGCCGCTCGGGAGCGTCACCGTCGGGAAGCGCATGTCCGCCGTGGAGAGCGCCGCGTAGGCGTCGTACGGGCTGCTCGTGAGGCGCCCGGCGAGGGAGAGGAGGTGCTCGCCCTTCTCGTCGAGGACGTGCTCCTGCTGGCGGTAGAGGTCCTCGATGGCGAAGCGGTAGAGCGCGAGGGTGGGGCGCTCGGCCATCCACTGCTGGACCGTCGCGAGCGGGATCCCGAGCTGCTCGGGGCTGAACCAGGCCGCGGCCTGGCGCCACTTCGCGAAGAGGATCTGGACCTGCTGGCGGTGCCCACCGACGACGTTGTCGCGCTGGTCCTCGTCGTGGCGGAGCGAGGGGAAGAACCACACCTTGTAGGCGAGCTGCCCGAGCTCGTCGCTCAATTGGTAGGCGTGGAGCAGGGCGTCCGCGCCGCCGGCGAGCGTGCCGCGGAGGGCGGCGAACGCGTCGACCTTGGCGGAGAGCTCGTCGTACGCGGCCTTCCACGCGGCGTGGTCGGGGAAGATGCGCGTCAAATCCCACTTGTAGCGGTCGGGGACCTCGTCACGCGTGCGGAGGGTCTTCGGGGCGGGGGGCTCGGCGATCTGCGACATCCCCTCCGATTAACCCGCCTGCCGCGCCTCCTGCTCGCCGCCGGCCCGACGGGGACCAAAAACGGCGAAGATCGCCACGAAGACGGCGATGCCGGCGAGCCCCACACCCGACTCGGTCAGGAGCATTCCGGACGCGCCCCAGGCGGAGAACGCCGAGGCGAGGGCGAGGCCCATGTACCCGATGGGGATGTTGGAGAGGGAGGCGAACATGTTGTACTTGGTGGCCGCTGCGCCGGCGCCGATGACCTCGAGGACGAGGCCGGAGAACGCGGCGTAGGCGAGGCCGGTGACGAAGGCGTACACGAGGCCGTAGGCGATGAACATCGTCGGGGTGAGCGGCGAGATCGCCATGGAGCCGGTCACGACGGCCATCACGGCGCCGACGACCGCGTACATGCGGAAGGAGCCGAAGCGCCCGCAGAGCTGGCCGCCCACGATGCAGCCGACGGCGGCGACGATGCCGGAGAACACGCCGTTGACCATGCCGACCTCGTTCTCGCCCGCGCCCCACGCGGCGGCGACCTCGGCCTGGGCGAGCACGCCCGCGGCGGCGCCCGTGCCGATGGGGAGGAAGCACATGAGCGCGGCGAGGAGCGGCGTGCGCGAGCGGGCGAGGCCCCAGAGGTCGATGCCGATCGCCTTGACGGCCCCGAAGACCGTGCCGGTGAGGGCCTCGCGGCCGGGATCGTGGATGCGGAAGAGCGCGAGGCCGCAGAGCACGAACACGACGGCGAGCACGCCGCCGCTGACGCGCCCGGCGTCGAGGTTGGCCGCGAGCGCGGGGCCGATGGCGGGGATGCCGGACACCCACTCGGGGGCGTAGTGCGTGGCGAGCCAGAGGCCGAGCCCGCCGCCGATGCCCGAACCACCCAGGTTGCCCGCCTGGAACCAGCCACCGACGCGACCGCGCTCCTCCGGCGCGGTGCTGTGCGCCATGAGGCCCTCGACCGCCATGCCGACAAAGGTGCTGGCGAGGTTGGTCACGAAGATGACGACCTGGAGCACGCGCAGGTTCTCGGGGCCGAGCGGGATCGCGCCGAGGAGGAACACGCCGATCGCGCACAGCGCGTTAGCCACGACGTACCAGCCCTTCCGCGAGAAGGTCATGTCCGCGACGGGCGCCCAGAAGAACTTCCAGGCGTGCGGGATCATGCCGATCGCGATGAGGGAAGCGCCCTCTTCGACCGTGAGCCCGTTCTTCGTGGCGAGGAACGCGAGTACGACGCTCACGAAGCCGCTGACGGCGCCGAACGGGATGATCAGGAGCGTGAAGAGGAACGGGTGGGGCGACCGCGCGGAGGACATGAGGCACGTTGTACCCCAGCGTGACGGCGGTGTGTCGCGGCCGCGGCGAAGTCGCGTGGGCGGGCCTCGCTCTCACGGGCGAAGGGCGACCCCACGGACGAGCCGCGGGGCCGCCCGGGTGACCTACTTCGTGCCGCGCGGCCCGCGCCCGCGGGGCTGCTGATCGCCGCCGCGCAGGTTGACGGGGTTGCCCTTCACGTCGAGCTGGTCGGCCCAGAGCACGAGGTGCTCGCCGATGGGCATCATGCGGCCGTTCACCTTGATGGTGTCGCCCTCGTTGATGTCGAAGGTCTCGAAGGTGTCGGCGGGGCCGAGGTCGACGGCCATCTGCTTGCCGTCGTCCGTGGTCACCAGCGCCACGGTGTGGCTCTGCGCCCCCTCGGTCTGGACCTCCTTGAGCTTGAGGATCTCGCCGCTGAGCGCCTGCGCCTTGGCGGGCTCCCGCGCGATCGGGCGCGACTGGAGCTTCAGGTCCTGCTTCAGGCTCATCGGCTTGCCCTGCCGGTCGAGGGTGTCGGCGAAGAGCACGACGCGGTCGCCGACGCGCCCGAGGCGACCCTTGCCGGTGACGGACTCGCCGATCTGGATCTTCACGTCCCCCAGGGCCTTGGCGGGCCCGAGGTCGACGACGTAGCGGGTGTCGCCGTCGGAGAGCAGCGCCACGAGGTGGTTGTCGCCCCCGCCGACGACCTCGACCTCCTTGATGGCCTCGACCTTCCCCTGGAAGTCGCTCCGGTTCAGCGCCCCCTGCTCGTCCTGCTGGCCCTCCTCGCCGGGCATCGGCTCGACGTTCTCGCCGGGGCGCGGCGTCCCGATCCGCCCGGCGCCGGGGCGCGCCTGCTCCGAGATCTCGTACTGGTCGAAGTACCAGTCGTCGTTCATCGACGTGTCGTCGAAGTTCCCGATGATGTTGTCCTGCGCGTAGTACTCCGCGCCGAAGCCCTTCTTGGTGCTGTAGCTGTCGTAGAACCAGTCGTCCTCGATCGACTGGTTGTCGTAGCTGCCACCGCCGTACATCTGGCCCTGCTGGCCCTGCTGGCCGGGGTCCTGCGCCCAGGCGGCCGAGCCCGCGAACCCGACGAGGGCGCAGGCCACCAGGGCGCTACGCGTGAACCACGCTCCGAGCGAGCCACGTCCGAAACACAAAGACATCGTGTCCTCCTCCATACCCGGCGAGAGTATCGGCACCGAACACTCCGCTGTGGAACACGATTTTCCGCCAACCGGCGCGGGCCGGGCCGACGGTTCAGCTCGTCAGGAGCCGATCGAAGGCGTCGTTGACCTCGGCGGGGATGGGCCGCGACTTGAGCGGGTCCCCTTCCACGAAGACCGCCACCATTTCGGCGGTGCAGCGCGTCCCCCCGTCCGGACCGATCACCTGGAACGACATCGTGAGGGACGAGCGCCCGCGCACCACCCCGGTCACGACGATGGAGAGGGACTCGCCGAGGCGCGAGGGGCTGTGGTAGTCCACCGACCAGCGCACGATCGGCGCCTTCCACGGCGAGCCCCCGAAGTACGCGGGGACGGAGAGGCCGGCCGCGGCGACGAAGGCCTCGTAGGCGGCGTGACAGTGCTCGGCGACCCGCGAGAAGAACAGGATCCCGGCGGGGTCCACCTCGGAGAAGCGCACGACGTGGGTGTGGGTGAAGGGCATCCCGACGTCTACCATCGCGCGTACGGTACGGGCGACGGCCGCCGGCGATAGGAGGGCGCGTGCCGCGCCGCAACGTCCCCCCCGAGTCGCTCGAGCTGACCTCCGAACAGATGCGCGACATGGTCGATCGCGCGATGGACCGCATCGTCCCGTGGATCGAGACCATCGGCGAGCAGCCGATGCACCGGCTCGACAAGGCGCACAAGCTCGCGCGCGCCCTCCGCGAGCCGCTCCCCGAGGGGGGCGTGTCCTTTCGCCGCATCCTCGGCCAGCTCTTCGAGCGCGTGCTGCCGATGAGCCTGAACACGGCGGGCCCGGGCTACCTCGCCTACATCCCCGGCGGCGGGCTGTTCCACGCGGCCGTGGCCGACCTCATCGCGGACGCCACGAACCGCTACGTCGGCATCTGGGCGGCGGCGCCGGGGCTCGTGGAGATCGAGAGCACGGTGATCCGCTGGTTCGTCGGCATGGTCGGCTTCCCCGCCACCGGCGGCGGCGTGCTCACCTCGGGCGGCTCCATCGCCAACCTGACCGCCATCGTGACCGCGCGGCACACGCTCCTCGGCGAGGACTTCCTCCGCGGCACGATCTACACCTCCCCCCAGGCGCACCACTCCGTGCGGAAGGCCGCGCGCATCGCCGGCTTCCCCGACGCGAACGTGCGCGAGGTCCCGGCGGACGGCGCCTTCCGCCTCCGCGCCGCCCCGCTCGAGGCCGCCCTCGCCGCCGACCGCGCCGCGGGCTTCACCCCCGCGATCGTCGTCGCCTCCGCCGGCACGACCGCCACCGGCGCGGTGGACCCGCTCGCCGAGCTCGCCGACGTGTGCGCCCGCGAACGCCTCTGGTTCCACGTCGACGCCGCCTACGGCGGCTTCTTCCAGCTCACCGACCGCGGTCGCGCCGCCCTCGCGGGCATCGAACGCGCCGACTCCGTCACGCTCGACCCCCACAAGGGGCTCTTCCTCCCCTACGGCACCGGCGGGCTGCTGGTGCGCGACCGCGACGGGCTCCGGCGCGCGCACCAGGTCTCCGCCAGCTACCTGCCGCCCGCCCAGGCGGATCCGGAGTGCTGGGACTTCGCCGACCTCGGCCCCGAGCTGTCCCGCGACCCGCGCGGCCTGCGCGTGTGGATCCCGCTCAAGATGCACGGCGCCGCCACCTTCCGGGCCGCGCTCGACGAGAAGATGGACCTCGCGCGCGACGCCGCTGCGCGCCTCGCCGCGCTCCCGGGCGTGGAGATCGTGTCGGAGCCGACGCTCTCGCTCTTCGCCTTCCGGGTGGCCCCGCCGGGCGTGACCGACCCCGCCACCGTCGACGCCTTCGGCCGCCGGGTGCTCACCGGCGTGAACGCGCGGCAGCGGGTGTTCCTCACCGGCGTGGAGGTCGACGGGCGACACCTCCTACGGGTGTGCGTGCTCTCGTTCCGCACCCACGCGGCCCAGATCGACGCGCTCGTGGAGGACCTCGGGGCGGCGATCGTCGCCGCGCACCGGGCCTCGGACGAGGGAGCCGAGAACGGAGCGGCCCCGCCCGACCCGCGCGTGGCGGGACCGGACGGGGCCGTTCGGTCCTAACGGATGGTCGCCGACGCGTACGAGAGGGAGAGCGAGGGGTCCGCCGCGATCTCGTAGAGCAGGCCATCGAGCTCCTCGCGCGAGCTGTTCTTCGCGGCGAGGGCGGCCTCGGCGCCGCCGGGGGGCGACGCCTTCACGGCGGACGCGAGCTCGATGGCGCGGGTCACCTTGGGGTCCATCGGACCGGAGATCTGCTCACCGGCCGGGGGGCCGGGGGGCGCCTCGGAGGCGGTGGGGGCGTCGGAGCCGCCGCAGGCGGTGAGGAGAGAAATCAGGAACAACGCGATCACTTGCCACCCCCCTTCTCGGTCTTGTTGCCGGGGCCGCCCGCGGGCTTGCCGGCCATGTCGGGCTTGCCGCCCTTGTCTTCCGGCTTCCCGGCGGTCTCGGGCTTGCCGCCCTTGTCTTCCGGCTTCCCGGCGGTCTCGGGCTTGCCGCCCTTGTCTTCGGGCTTGCCCGCGTCGGCCGGCTTGCCCGCGTCGGCCGGCTTCCCGCCGTCAGCGCCCTCGGACGCACCGTTCTGCGCGGCGTTCGGCTTGGGATCGCCGGACTTGCCCTTGCCGTTCGCCGCGTGCTCCGCCTTGATGGCGGCCGCGAGGTCCGGGCCACGCAGGCCGGCCGCGAGCTGCGTCTGGACGAAGGTGCCGAAGTTGTCGATCCGCCCGTTGGTGCTGATGCCCTCGATGGCGGCCTCGGTCGCCTCGGCGGCCTCGCCGGCGGGAACCTTGGCGTCCTTCATGGCGCCGAGCGTGGCGCTCACCTCGGCGTCGGGGACGCCCTGGGCGCGGAGGTCGCGCGCGACGAAGGGCAGGTCCAGCGCGCGGCGGATCTGGGCGTCGGACGCGGCGGCGTCGGCCGCGGGGGCGTCGGCCGCAGGGGCGGCGGCC
>CAJBVW010000573.1 GCA_903959175.1 uncultured Pseudomonadota bacterium | reverse complement strand
GGTCGAGTCGTCGAAAAAGTTCGCCTCCCCCCTTGACGCGTTGCACCTGACGAAAGTCCGACAGCGTGTCTGACAGTCGTCAGTCATCACTGACAGGCGATTGCATAATTTCAGGTAGTTAGCGCTGGTACGCATCGTGAAGAGTGCTCGTTCGAACGGAGAACGAGCACATGCCAAGCGTCGTGTACGGGGCAACCCTGTCAGGAGTTGAAGCGGTACGAGTGGGAGTCGAGGTCGACCTCCTGCGTCGCCTGCCCCAGGTGGTGATGGTCGGTCTTCCGGCGCCCTCCGTCCGGGAGAGCGCGGACAGGGTCCGGTCGGCCATCGTGGCGAGCGGGTTCGAGTTCCCGCGGCAACGGGTGGTAGTGGCCCTCGCCCCTGCGGACCTGCGCAAGGAAGGGACCGCCTTCGATTTGCCGATCGCGGTGGGCATCCTGGTCGAGGCAAAGCAGGTCAAGGCTGCACGCGCGGCCCGGTATCTCTTCGTGGGTGAACTATCTCTCTCCGGAGAGCTGCGGCCGGTGCGGGGAACGCTCGCGTTCGCCTGGTTGGCGAGGGCGGAGGGGTTCACCGGGGTGGTGGTCCCTGCGGCGTGCGCTCCCGAAGCGGCGCTCGTCGAGGGAATCGAGGTTCGGGCCGCCACGAGCCTGGCCGAGGTTGCCGCGTTTCTAGACGAGGAGCTCGAGCTGCCGCTCGGCGTGCCGCGACCCTGCGATCCGCCCGCCTTCGCCGCCGATCTCCGCGATCTTCGCGGCCAAACGGGCGCGCGGGAGGCGTTGGAGGTCGCTGCCGCCGGTGGACACAATCTCCTCCTCGAAGGGCCACCCGGCTGCGGTAAGACCATGCTCGCCGCGCGGCTGCCCACCATCCTTCCGCGGATGACCCTCGCGGAGGCCCTGGAGTGCACCCGTATCCATTCGGTGGCAGGGCTACACGCTCCTGATGCCGGAGCCCTCCAGGTGCGTCCCTTTCGGGCGCCGCATCACTCCATCTCGGCAGCCGGGCTGGTCGGGGGTGCAAACCTGCGTCCGGGCGAGGTCACGCTCGCCCACAACGGGGTGCTCTTCCTCGACGAGTTCCCGGAGTTTCCCCGAGGCGCGCGCGAGGTCTTGCGCGGCCCGCTTGAGGACCGTCGCGTGGTGCTTGCGCGTGCGAGCGGGCGCGTGGTGCTTCCGGCGGCCTTCTCGCTCGTTGCCGCGGCCAATCCCTGCCCCTGCGGGAATCACGGCCATCCCAGCCGCCCCTGCATCTGTCCGGAGGCCGCCCGCGAGCGGTATCGGGCGCGTTTGTCCGGCCCTCTGATCGACCGGATAGATCTGCGGATCGAACTACTGCCGATCCGTCCGTCGGAGCTCCTCGGAAACGAAGAGGGGGAATCGAGCGCGGTCGTGCGGGAACGCGTCGAGCGCGCCCGGGAACGGCAGCGTGCCCGCTATGCCGACACGGTGACGTGCAACGCGGAGCTTCGCGCCGAGCAGGTGCAGGAGGCGGCGCAGGCCGATTCGAAGGCGCTCTCGCTGCTCCAGACCTACCTGGAGACGGGCTCTGCCAGCGCGCGGGTGGGACGGCGCCTGTTGAAGGTGGCGCGCACGCTCGCCGATCTCGAGGGAGCCACCCGGGTCCGTACGGACCATGTGGCCCGGGCGATCGGCCTCCGGTGCGATCTCGACGAGCGGGGTGTAGCGTGAGCCTCGTGATGTTCGCGATCGGGACCGTTGTGACGGTCGACCGGATCGAGGGGCCCTACGCGGTCCTCGAGTGGGACGAGGTTCATGTGACCGAGGTCCCCATCTACGCGCTCCCCCCGCACGTCGAGGAGGGCGACCGCCTCGTCCTACGTGCGCAAACGCTTCCACGACCTTCCGTCGCCCGCCCGCCGGGAAGGAGGTCGCGTGGTGCGGGCTCCTCCCGGCGAGAGCGTGCGGAGCAGCGCGGGGCCCGGCCTCGGGATCCCCAAGGAGAAGTACATGTCGACCCTCAATGAATCGAACCGCCAAACGGCGCTCGCGGCCATCCTCGTCGCAATCGAGAAGCAGCATGGGAGGGGCGCGATCATGCGCCTCGACGGACCGTCCGAGCCCGTCGCGGTGACGCCTTCGGGATCCATCGGTCTCGACCTCGCGCTGGGGTGCGGCGGCTACCCGCGAGGGCGCATCATCGAGATCTACGGCCCCGAGGCCAGCGGCAAGACGACGCTCACGCTCCATGCGCTCGCCGAGATGCAGGCGGCGGGCGGCACTGCGGCGTTCATCGACGCCGAGCACGCCCTCGATCCGACGTATGCGGCGGCGCTCGGGGTGCGTCTCCCCGACCTGCTCCTCTCCCAGCCGGACCACGGCGAGCAGGCGCTCGACATCGTCGAGATGCTCGTCCGCTCCAACACGGTCGACATGATCGTGGTGGACTCGGTCGCTGCGCTCGTGCCGAAGGACGAACTCGAGGGCGCGATGGGGGACGTGCAGGTCGGCATGCAGGCGCGCATGATGTCGAAGGCCATGCGCAAGCTCACCAACGTGGTGAGCAAGAGCAACACGACCCTGATCTTCGTCAATCAGATTCGGCAGAAAATCGGAGTGACCTTCGGGCCGTCCGAGGTGACGACGGGAGGCAACGCGCTCAAATACTACGCCTCCGTGCGCCTCGACGTGCGCCGTATCGGCGCCGTGAAGCGGAACGAGGACGCCATCGGCAACCGCACCCGCGTCAAGGTCGTCAAGAACAAGCTCGCGCCCCCCTTCCGCCAGGTGGAGTTCGACATCATCTTCGGCCGCGGCGTGAACCGCTCCGCGGAGGTGGTGGAGATGGCGGAGGCGCAGGGCACCCTCACGCGCTCAGGGGCCTGGTACTACTACGGCGAGGTGAAGCTCGGCCAGGGACGCGAGAAGGCGATGGAGTACCTGGAGGCCAACCCCACGCTCCTGCGCCAACTCGAGCGGGAGCTCTCGCCCGCGCGCATCGCCTGGGGCCTACCCGCGGAGGCGTAGGCTCCACAACCTCCCTCCTTCCTCGCGGGTTCGTCGGGGCGTGCGGCCGGGGCGGACACCGAGCGGGAATCGTCCCGGTCGGCGTCGCGGGAGGAGCGGGAGGTGGCGGGAGGGGGCAACCCCTCCCGCTTCGGCCTAGGCGCGGGCATCACCTGGGCGCACAAGGGTTCCGCGCACGGCGTCGTCCACGATACGGCCTCGTTGGGCCACGAGCTGACCGGACACGTAGACCTGTTCCGGCTTGGCACCGACCTTCTGGCCGACAAACGGGCTCCAGCCGACGCGCGTGAGGAGATCCGCGTTTGTGAGCTTGACGAGGTCCGATTCGGCGAAGAGCGCGAAATCGGCGTCATACCCTGGCTTGATCCAACCCTTCCGGGAGAATCCGAAGATGCGCGCTGGGGTCTCCGCGCAGAGCTGCACCATCCGCTCGATCGAGAGACGGCCCTGGCGGATCGCCGCCACGAGTAGGGAGAAGGTGGTCTCGACACCCGGGATCCCGCTCGGTGCATCCCAGTAGGGGAGCTGCTTCTCCTCGCGCGTGTGCGGCGCGTGGTCGCTCCCGATGGTGTCGATCCGATGCCGACGGACGGCAGTCCATAGTGCGCGCCGGTCCACCTCATCGCGGATCGGAGGGTTGCACTTGGTGAAGTTGCCTTGGCCCGTCTCGGTCGACAGCCAGAGGTGGTGCGGGCTCGCCTCCGTGGTGACAGGCACGACCCCGCGCACATCTTCCAGGAGTGCGAGCTCTGCCGAGGTGGAGATGTGGCAGATGTGGACCGAACGCTCATGCGCGCGCGACAGCTCGATGAGCCGCTTCACGGCGGCGGCAGCCGCGGCGGGCGGGCGAACCTCGTTGTGCTCGGGGGTGAGGTTGCCGGCGAAGCGCTCGCGCGCGCCCACGAGCAACGCCTCGTCCTCGGCGTGGACGCCGAGGAGCCCGCGTGTCTCGAGGAAGATCCGCAGGAGCGTCGCGTCGTCAACGAGGAGGGGCCCCGTCGAAGCGCCCATGAACACCTTGATTCCGCAGGCGTCTCCGCTGTCCATGAGCTCGTTGATCTCATGGAGATTATCGGACGCGGCGCCCACCCAGAGGCCGTAGTTCGCGCGCGATGCGACGGCGGCGAGGCTGCGCTTCTCCTCCCAGGCAGCCCGCGTGAGCGTGGGCGGGGAGGTGTTCGGCATGTCGCACACCGTAGTGACCCCGCCGGAGACCGCGGCACGGGACCCAGAGGCCCAGTCCTCCTTGTGCGGATGTCCGGGCGACCGGAAATGTACATGCGTGTCGATGATTCCCGGCACGAGGAACTTGCCGATGGCAGCGGTCTTGCGCCGAGCCGGTCCCGCCGGGCGTGCGCCGACATACACGATCCGGCCGTCCTCAACACAGACGTCGGCGACGGCTCGACCGCTCGAGCTCACAACGGTAGCGTCTTCGACGATCAGGTCATACACGCGAGGGCCCAGCTACCATCTGGTCCACGTAATGCACCTCTCCTTCGTCTACCACGTCACTCCCCGTTCCCGGGATCTGCGGCCCTTCGTGGCTGCTGCCGACAGGAGTTCATGAGCGCGATCCGCCTGCCGGGCCAAACCGCCCCGGCCGTCCTCTTCCTCGCCGGCCCCCCCTTCGATGCCGCCCTCTTCCGGGGCGTCCTTGAGCGGTTCGGCGCGGGTGAAGCCCGCTCGATCCTCGATCCAGGCGCGCCTGAGGACGGCTGGCGTGAGCGGGCCGCGTCGCTCGCGAACGAGCTTGCACAGCGGCCCACGGTTCTCGTGGCGCACGGGCTCGCCGTCCCCGCGGCGATTGCAGCCGCGCTCCGGACGTCGCCGGCCGCGCTGGTCCTCAGCAACGGTCCGCTTCGCCGCCTGGACGCCTTCACCGCTGCGCTGACGCGGGCCTGTGGCTCCCGTCCGAGCGCTGCGCTCTTCGAGCGCACGGCCCTGCGCCCCGGGCCTTGGCTAAGCTGGTTGGCCTCGTCCGCAGGGCTCCGGCGTGCCGTGGTGAACCCCTACGTGATGGACCGCGACACCGTCGCCTCGCTCTGCGGGCCGTTGGTCGCATCTGCCGCGGGCCGCCACGCGCTCGCCAGCTACGTCCGGAGTCTGGCCGAGCTGCCGGATCCCAGCGCGCTCCGCTGCCCCGTGCTGCTCCTCTGGGGCGACGGGGATCCGCTGTATCCGGCTGAAGAAGCTGCATATGTAGAAGCTATGCTCCCCCAGGCGGAGCATCGTTCGGTACCTGGCGGTCAACATGTACACGTCGAAGAGCGCCCCTGGGAGATGGCCGATCGTCTCGGAGCGTGGCTCTCGGATCAGGGTCTCAGGTGACCCTCACGACTTCGATGTCGCGAATCTCGCGCCGCCGCCGCCGCCGCGCGCTGCTGGAACATCAAGAGGTCTGAAATATTCAGGGGTTGAGGGCGGAGCGCCATCCGTGGCCCGGCGCTTGCATGATGGGATAGCGGAGACGCGACGGCCCGAGGCTGGCGAGTACCCCCCGCCCTCCTCACCGCGAGCAGGCGCCCGGACCCCCGGGCGCCTCGCTTCTTTTTGGGCCGGCGTGTAGCGATTGGACGCGTTCGCCGTGCCACTCGATGTTCTCCGGATAGAACGCGGCCGTGAACGTGGAGCGCCTCGGAAAACTGGTCCCGGTCTCGCTCGCTGCGGCGGAGCGGGTGGCGCACGCGCGCGATCTTTGGCCGCGCGGGACGCTCGCCCTGGCTGGAGCGGGTCCGCTTTCACCGTGCCCGGACGCCGTCGCCTGGCCGAGGAACGAAGACGAGATCGCTCTGTGCCTGCAGTGGGCGGCCACGGAGGGGGTCGCTATCGTCCCGTACGGAGCCGGTAGTGGGGTGTGCGGCGCGGCGGCGGG
>CAJBVW010000572.1 GCA_903959175.1 uncultured Pseudomonadota bacterium | reverse complement strand
GGGGGTACCTGTCGGACAGGTCCCCCGAGGATGACCGCCACGCGGTCATTGAGGGGGTACCTGTCGCTCAGGTCCCCCGAGGATGACCGCCACGCGGTCATTGAGGGGGTACCTGTCGGACAGGTCCCCCGGGGATGACCGCCACGCGGTCATGGAGGGGGTACCTGTCGAACTGCCCCGGCCTTGGTGGACCGTTGCCGCGACGCCGCCATGCGCGCCCTCGGGCGGCGCGGCACGGTCTCCCCGGGGTGGTTGTCGAAGCTGCTGCGCGCGCTCACCGGCTGGATGCCGCGGTGGGCGGCGGCGCGCGTGTTCGGCCCCGCGATGGCGGGCATGACGTAGCGGGTGACACCCGTTCGCTCGGGCGTGGCCGCGGTCGGCCGCCGCCGCCGTCAGCCCCCGCCGTCACCCCCCCGCGATCAGCCGCCGCCGAACTCCCGGATCGCCTTCTGCCGCTTGCCGAGGAGCGGCAGGAGCGTGAGCAGCGCGCCGACGAAGGAGCCGATGCTGCGTTGGACGACGGCCTCCGCGAAGGCGGCGAGGTTGGCGTCCGCCGGGAACCACCACGGGTCGGCCTGGCGGTTGCTGTCGACCAACACGCCGCGGCGCCGCACGTAGGCGGGGTAGGCGTGGCGGCTGTTGGCGACGCCGGGGCCGGTGCCCCGCACCCCGGTCCACGGCATCTCGGGCATGATCGCCGGGATCGCGTGGTTGTTGACCAATGACACACCCACCTGGAGCCGCCGCGCGAGGGCCTCGCCGCGCGCGAGGTCCTTGGTCCACACCGAGCCGTTCAGGCCGTAGCCGCTGTCGTTCGCGCGCTGTACGGCCTCGTCGGCGTCCTTCACGCGCACGATCGCGAGGATGGGCCCGAAGGTCTCCTCGCGGATGACACGCATGTCGTGCGTGCAGTGGTCGAGCACGGTCGGCGCGTAGCCCCAGCCGCTCCCCGTGCGCTTTCCCCCGGCGAGCACGGTGGCGCCGCGCTCCACGGCGTCGGCCACGTGCTGCTCCACCAGCCAGAGCTGGGGCGCGGTGTGGAGCGGGCCGAGGTCCGCCGTGCCCTCCTGCGGCGCCACGCGCAGCTTCCCGACGGCCGCGACACACCGCTGCACGAAGGCGTCCGCCACGGCCTCCTCCACGTACACCCGCTCGACCGAAGCGCAGTTCTGACCCGCGTTGTGGATGCTCCAATACACGATGCCGGCCACGGTGCGGCCGAGGTCGCAGTCCGCCAGCACGATCGCGGCGTCCTTCCCGCCCAGCTCCGCGGTGCACGGCACGAGCCGCTCCCCCGCGAGCGCCGATACCTTGCGCCCCGTCGCGACCGAGCCGGTGAACGTGATGGAGTCGATCCCCTCCGTGAGCAAGGCCGCGCCGACGTCTCCGGCGCCCTGCACCACCTGCACGAGGTCCTTCGGGAGCACGTCCGCGCAGCGCGCCGCGAGCCACGCGCCGGTGCGCGGGCACGACTCCGACGGCTTCATCACCACGCCGTTCCCAGCGAGCAGGGCCGGGAACAGGTGCTTATAGAAGTTGATCAGCGGGTAGTTCCACGGCGCGATGATGCCGACGACGCCGTGGGGGAGGGCCTCGATGTACGCCCGCTTCCCGGGGTGGTCCAACATCGACAGCGACACCTTCTCCGTGGCCAGCGCCGCGGCCGCCACCTTGTTGGCCGAGCGCGCGAAGTCGAGCGTGCCGATGACCTCGGACACGAGGCACTCCAGCGGCGACCGCCCGGTCTCGGCGTTCAGGATCTCGAGGATCTCCGCCCGCCGTTCGAGGATGAGGCGGCCGAGGGCCAACATCGCGGCCTGCCGCTGCGCGAGCGGCGTGGCGGCCCAGGCGGGCTGGGCGGCGCGGGCGCGGGCGATGGCGGCGCCGACCTCTTCGCGGGTGGCGAAGGCGACGGGGGGGAGGGAGCGGCCGTCGTCGGGGCGGACGGTGCCGGGCGCGGGAAAGGTGGGGGCGGCGGTGGACATCGCGAGGATGTAGCACACGGGTGGGGGTGTCGCTCGCCCTCCGCCCCGTCAGGCCTTGACGCCCATCCGCCCTGTGTAGTCCGTGCGCGCGAGCAGCATCCGTACGCCGTGCGCGGCGAAGTACTCGTCCACCGCGCGGCGGCTGCCCTGCCAGTGGCCGTAGTCGTCGATGATCAGCACGCCACCCGACACGAGTCGCGGGAACAGGTGCTCCAGCTCGTGCCGCGTGGACGCGTACCAGTCGGTGTCGAGGCGGAGCAGGGCGATGCGCTCGGGCGCGGCGCCGGGCAGGGTGTCCTCGACCGGCCCCGCGACGAAGTGGGCGCGCTCCGGCGGCCAGTCGGTCAACTCGACGTTGGCGCGCACCTCGTCCAGGCCGCAGGCCAGCCGAGGGTCACCCGGCGCGAAGCGGGCCAGCACCTCCGCGGCGGTCTTGCCGGTGTGGGTGAGATCCACCTCGGTGGGCGCGGTCATGCCGGTGAAGGTGTCGTACAACCAGAGGTCCCGGTCGAGCGGCACCCCCACCAGCTCGCTCTCGTCGATGACCGCCAGGGCCATCGCCATCGCGCACCCCCCGCGCCACACCCCGCACTCCACGAGCGCGCCCGGGATGCCGTGGCGGACGACGTACCGGGCGGCGTCGATGACCGCCGCGAGGCGATCCGGCCCGACCATCGTCTTGCTGAGCACGGCGCCCATGATGGCGGCGTCGGTCGGATCGAGGGTGCGGGCGATGCTCATGGGGGTGGGCTCCGGCCTACCGCAACGCGTCGATGATCGTGTTGAGCGTGGCGCTCGGGCGCATCGCGCGCTCGGTCTTGCCGGCGTCGGGCTGGTAGTAGCCGCCCATGTCCACCGGGGCGCCCTGCGCGGCGATGAGCTCGGCGTTGATCGTGGCCTCGTTCGCGACGAGGGCCTTCGCCACGCCGGCGAAGCGCGCCTGGAGCTCGGTGTCCCCGGACTGCGCCGCGAGCGCCTCGGCCCAGTAGGTCGCGAGGTAGAAGTGGCTGCCGCGGTTGTCGATCTGGCCGACGCGCCGGGCGGGCGACTTGTTCTCGTCGAGGAACTTGCCGATCGCGACGTCGAGGGTCTCCGCGAGCAAGGCGGCGCGCTTGTTCCCGAAAGAGAGGCCGATGTGCTCGAGGGACGCCGCGAGCGCCGAGAACTCGCCGAGCGAGTCCCAGCGGAGGTAGCCCTCCTTCGCGAACTGCTGGACGTGCTTGGGGGCCGAGCCGCCCGCGCCCGTCTCGAAGAGGCCGCCGCCCGCGAGCAGGGGCACCACCGAGAGCATCTTGGCGGAGGTCCCGATCTCGAGGATGGGGAACAGGTCCGTCAGGTAGTCGCGGAGCACGTTGCCGGTGACCGAGATGGTGTCCTGGCCCTTGCGGATGCGCACGAGCGAGTACGTCATCGCGTCGACCGGGGTGAGGATGCGCACCTCGAGGCCGGTGGTGTCGAGCTCGGCGAGGTAGGTCTCGACCTTGGCGATCACTTGGCCGTCGTGCGCGCGGCTGCGGTCGAGCCAAAAGATCGCGGGCGATCCGGTGGCGCGGGCGCGGCGGACGGCGAGCTTGACCCAGTCGCGGATCGCGATGTCCTTGGTCTGGCAGGCGCGGAAGAGGTCACCCTTCTCCACCGCCTGCTCGGCGAGGACGGCGCCGCTGGCCTCGTCGACGACGCGGATGGTGCCGGTGCCGGTGCCGATGAAGGTCTTGTCGTGGGAGCCGTACTCCTCCGCCTTCTGCGCCATGAGGCCGACGTTGGGGACGCCGCCCATGGTGGCGGGGTCGAGCGCGCCGTTGACACGGCAATCGTCGAGGATCGCCTGGTAGATCCCGGCGTAGCAACGGTCGGGGATCATCGCCTTGGTGTCGTGGAGCTTGCCGTCGGCCCCCCACATCTTGCCGGAGTCG
Source organism: uncultured Pseudomonadota bacterium (assembly GCA_903959175.1). GTDB lineage: Bacteria > Myxococcota_A > UBA796 > UBA796 > SXON01 > CAJBVW01. The sequence continues at coordinate 15,658 of CAJBVW010000572.1, read as the reverse complement.
CGCACGACGACGGGCATCGACGCGTCCACGATGACGTCGTTCGGGACGTGGAGGTTGGTGATGCCCTTGTCGGAGTCGACCATCGCGAGCGCCGGGCGCGTGGCGTACACCGCCTGGATGTCGGCCTCGATCTGGGCCTTCTCCTCCGCGGGGAGGGCGCCGATCTTGGCGTACACGTCGCCCAGGCCGTTGTTGGCGTTGACACCCAGCTTCGCGAAGGTGGCGGCGTGCTTCATGAACACGTCCGCGAAGTAGACGGTGACCGCGTGGCCGAACAGGACGGGGTCGGAGACCTTCATCATCGTGGCCTTCAGGTGCAGCGAGAGCAGCACGCCGGTCGCCTTGGCGTCGTCGATCTGGGCCGCGTAGAACGCGCGCAGCGCCGAGGCGCTCATCGCGGAGGTGTCGAGGATCTCCCCGGCGAGCAGGCCGAGGCCCTTCTTGAGCACGGTCACCGCGCCGTCCGCTGCGACGAACTCGAAGCGGACCTTGGTGTCGGCCGCGATCGTGCGGGAGGTCTCGGAGCCGTAGAAGTCGCCGTGGGTCATGTGGGCGACGTGCGACGTGGACTCGGGCGACCACGCGCCGAGCTTGTGCGGGTGCTTCTTCGAGAAGTTCTTGACCGCGGGGGGCGAGCGGCGGTCGGAGTTGCCCTCGCGCAGCACGGGGTTGACCGCGCTGCCGAGCACCTTCGCGAAGCGGGTCTGGAGGGCGCGCTCGGCGTCGTCCGCCGGGTTCTCCGGGTAGTCCGGCACGTCGTACCCGTGCTCCTGGAGCTCCTTGATGGCCTCCTTGAGCTGGGGGATCGAGGCCGAGATGTTCGGGAGCTTGATGATGTTCGCCTCGGGCCGGAGCGTGAGCTCGCCGAGCTGGGCGAGGTAGTCGTCCACCCGCTGGCCGGGGGCGAGGCGCTCGGGGAAGGTCGCGAGGATGCGGCCGGAGAGCGAGATGTCACGCGTCTCGACGGAGATGCCGGTGCCCTTGGTGAACGCCTGCACGATCGGCAGCAGGGAGTACGTGGCGAGCGCGGGCGCCTCGTCGATCTGGGTCCAGATGATGGTCGAGGTCGGGGAGCTCATTGCGTGTCTCGGGGTCGGGGTCAGGTCGCGGGCGAAGGGCGCTCGTTTAGCACGATTCGCGCCCGCCGACGCTCCGACTCAGCCTACTCGCACTGCGAGATGACGAGGTCGTCCACCGACTGGTACTCGTGGAAGGACGCGGAGGTTCCGCCGGTGACGCCGAGGCGCATCGGCACGTCGGCCTGATCCCAGCTCGCGGTGAGGCGCTGCTCGCCCTCGGCGGACACGCGCACGGTCGCGACGCCGTCCGCCCAGCTGTAGACGATGTGGAAGTCGTGGGGCTCGCCGTCGTCGAGGTCGAAGTCGTCGATGGTCGCGGTGGCCATGAGCAGCTCGGTGGAGCCGAGGAGGGTCACGCCGTTGTCGGTGCGCTCGGAGGCGCCGTCCTCCGAGGTGTCGATCCCCACCGCGTAGCCGTGCAGGCCGAGAAAACCGAGCGAGGCGCCGGTCCCGCCGACGGCGGTCTCGAGCTCGTCCCCGGAGAGGAAGGCGAAGGCGATGCCGTCGTCGCCGCCGTAGCAGCACATCTGGGCGTTGAACGAGATGTCCAGGTTGCCGCTCGCCGGGAGCGTCCCGACGAAGAGCGCCGCGCCCGCGGAGTCCTCGGCGTTGGCCGTGAGCTGGAGGGCGGTGCCGTCCACCGTGGCGTCCCCGTTCAGGGACAGCTCGCTCGGCGCCGTCGAGAAGTCGCTGGAGAACAGGACATCGGCGATGGTGGAGTCGTCACAGTCGTTGCACACGTTGGGCGCGCCCGGGTACACGTTCGCGTCGGTGTCGTCGCAGTCGTCGCACTGGGGGGTGCCGTCCTCGTCTCCGTCGAAGGTGGGGGCCACGCCGTCGCAGTTGCGGTCGGTGGGGTCCTCGCAGTCCTCCTCGGGGGCGTTCGGATACGTCGCGGCGTCGGTGTCGTCGCAGTCGTCCGTCGTGAGCGAGAGGTTCGGTTCGCCGGGGCACGCGAGGGACTGTTGGCCGTCTACGCCGAAGCCGTCGCCGTCGAGGTCCGGGTACATGAGCTGCTGGTCGAAGGCGGCCTCGTCGACGCGGCCGTCGCAGTCGTCGTCGATCTCGTTGCAGCGCTCGGACGCGCCGGGGTTGATGCGGACGTTGGCGTCGTCGCAGTCCTCCTCGTCGCTGTAGCCGTCCCCGTCGGCGTCGGGTGCCTCGGCGGTGTCGGTGTCGACGACGGTGTCGGTGTCGGTGCCCTCCGCGGCGGAGTCCTCGCCGTCGGCGTCGGACTTCTCGGAGGTGCAGGCGAGGAGGAACAGGAGGGGGAGGAGGGCGCGCATCCCGGCAGTGTAGCCGGAGCGGGTCGCGTCCGTCCGCGAACCCGCCGCCGCCGGCGCCTCCGCGCGGCCCGGGCCGATAGAGGGCGCCCATGTCCCCCGACCCCGCCACCCTCGCGCCCAACCGCTTCGTCGACAGCGACCACCCCGCGATCGTCGCCTTCGCGCGGGGACTCACCGAGGGGCTCGCACCGCGGGAAGCGGCGGTGGCCCTGTACTACGCCGTGCGCGAGCGCCTCCGCTACAACCCCTGGCGCGTGCGCTACGCCCCGGAGGACTACGCTGCCAGCAGCGTCGTGATGCGCGACGTGTCCGAGGGTGGCCACTGCATCGACAAGGCCTTGCTCCTCGCGGCGTCGGCGCGCGCCGTCGGCATCCCGAGCCGCCTCCACTTCGCGGACGTGCGCAACCACGTTGGCACCGCGCGGCTGGAGGAGAGGCTCGGCACGACCCTGCTCGTCTACCACGGCTACACCGAGCTGTTCCTCGGCGGGCGGTGGGTCGCCGCGACCCCCGCGTTCAACCGCGCCCTCTGCGAGAAGCTCGGCGTCGCACCACTGGAGTTCGACGGCGTGCACGACTCCGTCTTCCAGGCCTACGACCGCGAGCCCGGCGGCTACATGGAGTACGTGACCGACCACGGCGCCCACGCCGACATCCCGTTCGACGCGATGATCGCCGCGTGGAAGCTGCATTACGGCGCGCACCTCGGGGCCCGCGAGGCCACGGAGTAGGGGCGCGCCCCCTCGCGCAGGCACCGACCTCACCCCCGCAGCTTCGCCCCCACGATCGTGCGGAACACGGCCTCCACCGCCTCGGGCGCCAACCCGGCGTCCGCCGCTACCGTGCGGAGGCGCGCGTACACGGCGGCCTCGCGGGGGGCGTCGATCACCGCATCGCCGGCCGCTGCCTTCGCCTCCCAGAGCGCCGCCACCTCCGCCGCCCGATCGGCGAGCAGCGCCACGATCGCGTCGTCCAGGGCGTCGATGCGGGCGCGGTGCGCCGCCACCCGGACTGCGTAGGCGTCGCTCATCGCGCGTCCGCCGTCATCGTCCGCATGGTGCCCGTCGTGACCCCGAACTGTTCGTGAGCGGACACACGCTTCACGACGTCCTTCGGGGTCACGGTGCCCGCGAGCAGCCCCGCGTAGGCGTCCAGCACGGTGGCGGCCTGCTCGGCCGTCTCCCACACGAACTCGACGCGGAAGCGCCGCACCCCGGCGGCGAGCAGGCGCGGCACCACGCGGGCCGCCGACTGGGCGCGCGCCTCGAAGACGGTGTTGCGGCAGCCGACGTCGACGACCACGGGGTGCTCGAGGCCCACGGGGTCCCTGAGCGCGACGCGGTGGGCCTCGCAGGGGCGGCCGCAGCTCCGGAAGTCGCGGCCGTGCGAGAGCGTGTGCGCGTAGACGCAGTGCTCGGTGTGGAAGGTCGAGATGTGGTGGTGCGCCACGACGGAGAGGCGGTCGGCGGGGAAGCGCTGGAGCAGCGCGAAGAGCTGCGTCTCGTCGAGGTCGTGGGCGGCGGTCAGCGTGTCCGCGCCCATCGCGAGCAGGTGGTGCGCGGTGACCGAGTTGGTGACGTTGAGCGAGAAGTCGCCATGCACCGCGGGCCGCGTCGCGCCCTCCAGGGAGGGGAGCCCCGCGAAGTGGACGAGGCCCGCCCAGTGGCGCACGAGCACGCTGTCCGGCCGCAGGGACGCGATGCGGCGATCGAAGGCCTCCTCGCCCGGCTTGTGCACGCGCACCGTCGCGATGCCGACGCGCAGGCCGGCGGCGCGGGCGCGCTCGACCGCGCGGCCGAGGCCCACCAGCTCCATCCAGTCGAGCTCGACCTCGGGGAGGGTGGCGCCGCCGGCGCGGGCGGCGATCACCGCGTCGAGCTGGGCGTCGGTGCGGCACAAGGGGACGAGCACCGCCACGTCGGGGCCCGATCCGGCGGCGTCGGCGCGGCGCGCCGTCGTGAGCGCAACGGCGTCGGCGACGACGCGCGCGGCGGCGGGGCGCGGGTCGAGGGCGTGGCGCGCGGCGTCGAGGTGGCGCTGGAGCACGCCGACCACGAGCTCCCGCCGGAGCCGCTTGAGCTCGGAGACGGGGAGGTGCAAGCCGGCGTTCAACCCGGTCACGTCGAGCGCGGCGAGCCGGAAGGCCGTGCCGCCGAGGGCGCCGAGCTTGGCGGCGACGGTACCGGCGTCGAGGCCCGCGCCGGACGCCGTCGCGAGCGCCATCTCGCTGGCGACGTCGAGCGCCACCGCGCCAGTCGCGCCAGTCGCGCCGGTGACGACGAGCCGCTCGCCCGCGGCGCCGCGCACGGTGATCGTGAGCGGGATGCGGCCCTCGGGCTCGCCCTCGCCCACGAGGCGCTCCACGTCGCGCTCGACGCGCGGGTCCCGCGAGAGCCACACCTTGTGCCCGGGCCGCACCCGCGCGATCGTGGCGTTGGCGCGGTCGAAGCCGAGCCACCAGCCGTCGCGCGTGACCTCTGCGGTCCAGAGCGTGCCGCCCGGCTCCTCCTCCTCGGGGCGGCCGGTGTCAAAACCGATGCCCATGCCCGCGATCACCTCGGGGGGCGCCGCGGGGACACCACGGCCATCCTCGGCCTTCGCCCCGCCGACCGTCGGGAGCGGCGCGCTCACGGCACCCACGGGCGCGTACCCGCCGATCGCGACGCCGCCGGTGGGCTGGCGCTCGTCCGCCACCACGCGCACGCCGCGCGGCCCGACGTCGGACACGACGCCGAGCAGCACGCCGCGGTGCTTCGGGAAGCGCCCCTCGACGAGGTCCTGGTGGTCGTTGCCGGCGAGGAAGCCGTCAGAGAAGCCGCGAGAGTAGGTGAGCCCCATGCGCGCGACGTCGGCGCGCACGGCGGCCTGCGCGGCGGGCGTGGCGGCCTTTCCGGCCTCGATCGCGTCCACCCAGCGGCGGTAGCCCTCCACCGCGGTCGCGACGTAGGCGGGGCCCTTCATGCGGCCCTCGATCTTCAGGCTCACGACGCCGATCTCCGCGAGCGCGGGGATGGCGCGGAACGCGGCCTGGTCGAGCGGCGAGAGGAGGTAGCGCACGTCCTGCGTGTCGCGCGCGACGCCGTCCACCACGAGCGTGTAGGGGAGCCGGCACGACTGGGCGCACTGGCCGCGGTTGGCCGATCGCCCGCCCCACGCCTCGCTCGTGAGGCACTGGCCGCTCCACGACACGCACAACGCGCCGTGCACGAACACCTCGAGCTCCAGGGTCGTGCCGGCGGCGAACGTCGCGATCTCCTTGACCGAGAGCTCGCGCGGCACCACGAGGCGCGTGCACCCGAGCTTCTCGGCGAAGGCCGCGGCCTCCGGGCTCGACACGGTCATCTGGGTGGACGCGTGGACGTGGAGCGTCGGCGCGACCGCGCGCGCGAGCAGCGCGACCGCGGGATCCTGCACGATCAACGCGTCGATGCCGGCGGCCGCGGCGCCGCGCACGAGCGTCTCGAGGAAGGCGAGCTCCTCCTCGAACACGACGGTGTTCAGCGTGAGGTAGGCCTTGGCCCCGGCGCGGTGGACGCGGTCGCACGTCGCCGGGAGCGTCGCGAGCGGGAAGTTCTTCGCGCGGGCGCGGGCGTTGAGCCCCTCGTCCAGGCCGAAGTAGACGGCGTCGGCCCCGGCGGCGAGCGCGGCGGCGAGGGACGGCTCGTCACCGGCGGGGGCGAGGATCTCGAGGGGACGCGACATGGGCGGCGTCTAAGCCGGCGGGGTGGGACGGGGGAGTCCAGGATGGGCGCATGCCCTCGGGGTAACGGTCCGGAGGGCGTCGTGAGATAGTCTGCGGATTCAAAAGGATGATCCTATGAAGAACCCCATCCTGACCGCCGTGCTGAACTTCTTCCTGTTCGCCGGGGGCACGCTGTACCTCGGGAAGCGGACCATGACCGCGATGCTGATGACGGTTGGCGGCTCGGTCGCCCAGGCTACCGAGATTTATCTCTCGCCGCTCGGCCCGGGGGCTGCGCTCTGCCCGCACCAGTGGCCCTTCCTGCTGGGCGGGCTGGTGGTGCTGAAGATCGGCCTTGCTGTGGACGGCTACAACGAAGCCGTGGAGATGAACGCCGGGAGCTGAGAGCCCGATATGGCGCCGACGCGAGAGCCCCTGGCCCCTCGGACGGGTATATCGGGGTGACGCATCGGGCCCTCCAGGGAAGGTCTGTCGGGCAGCGGGAGACACGGTTCGAATGAAAATCGCCCCCACGCTTCCCGACGAGGTCGCTCGCTTGCACCGGCTGGCCGTCTCCGGCGTGCTCGGCTCCTCCGCGGATCCACGCTTCGATCGCATCGTCCGGCTCGCGGCCAGCCTGTTCAACGTGCCCACCGCCCTGATCAGCTTAGTCGATCGCGATCGGCAATGGTTCAAGGCGCGGGTGGGGATGCTGGCCACCGAGACCCCGCGCGACATCAGCTTTTGCGGGCACGCCATCGCCGTTCCGGACGGCCTCGTCGTGCCCGACGCGACGATGGACGCGCGCTTCGTCGACAACCCGCTCGTGCTCGGCGGGCCGAAGATCCGTTTCTACGCCGGATGTCCGCTCTTCGGTGGCCCCGACCGCTCCGGAATCGGCACCCTCTGCCTCATCGACGTCGTGCCGAGGGCGTTCTCGGAGGAGGATCGCAGGCACCTGGCGGAGCTGGCCGCGGTCGTCGAGTCGTACCTGGAGCTGATGCCGGCCGTGCACGCCTGGAGCTCGTCGCCGGTGGCGCTGCTCGTGGTGGACAGTGCGGGCGTCGTCCTCTCCGCGAGCCCGGCCTTCGAGGCGCTCATCGAGCGTCCCGGTACGGAGGTCCTCGGGCGGGCGCTCGAGGAGAACATCTACTCCATGGATCGCGGCATCTTCCGCGAGATGCTCGCGCACACGCTCACGACACGGCGCAGCCCGACGCGGCGCGAGCTCCGCTTTCGTCGCCCCTCCGGTGTGCTCGTCCTCGGCGGGCTGAGCGTGGCGCCCGTGGAGGGGATGCCGGAGCTCTGCACGTGCGTCGTCCGCGACATCTCCCTTGAGCGCGATCCGGAGGCGTTCACGCGGGTGATCGCCTCGGTCCACCGCGAGCTCCGCGATCCGCTCGAGGTGGCGCGCCGCGAACTCGATGCGATCGCGGCCCGCATCCCGGTCGCGGAGCACGCCGCGCTCGACGGGGTCCGCACCGCCATCGGCACCTCCGAGGCGCTCATCGCCGCGCGTCTGGACGACGTCTCCGCGCGGCGCCGCCTCGAAGACGCCCTGAGGGGGAGCGAGCGCCGCATCCGGACGTTGGTGGAGCACGTCATCGATCCGATGTTCGTGATCGACGCGGCGGGGACCCTCGTCGACGTCAATCGGAGCGGGCTCCTGCAGCTCGGCTACGCGTCCGAAGAGCTGATCGGAAGGCACATGACGCTGGTCCAGCCGGACTTCGCCTCGGGCTCGTTTGCCACGGGCGCCGGCGGGGAGCTCCCGTCGCCCCCGCAGAGCGTCGAGACGCTGCATGTGCGGAGGGACGGCACGACGTTCCCCGTCGAGCTGCGTTTGGTCCCGATCGAATGGGACGGTCCACCCTGCCTGCTGGGCATCTCCCGCAACCTCACCGAGCGCAAGGAGCAAGAGGCCGCCATCGCCGAGCAGCACGTCTTGCTGGAGGAGCGCGTGCGCCGGCGCACCCTTGAGCTCGCGACGGCGAAGGAGGAGGCCGAGGCCGCGACGTCGGCGAAGAGCCTGTTCCTGGCGAACATGTCCCACGAGATCCGGACGCCGCTCAACGCCGTCATCGGGCTGTCCCACCTCTGCCTGCAGACCGCGCTCGACGTGCGCCAGCGCGACTACGTCGCGAAGACCCACGACGCCGCGAAGCATCTGCTCGGCATCGTCAACGACATCCTCGACTTCTCGAAGATCGAGGCCGGAGCGCTCGTCCTCGAGGTCCTGCCGTTCACGCTCGCCGACACCCTGTCCTATATCGACTCCGTGCTCGGGCAGCCCGCGCGCGCCAAGGGGCTGCGCTTCGAGCTCGACGTGGCGCCGTCCGTGCCCCCACGCCTGGTCGGAGACGGCCTGCGTCTCGCCCAGGTGCTCCTCAACCTCGTCAGCAACGCCGTGAAGTTCACCAACGCCGGCGCGGTGCGCCTCGCCGTCTCGGTGACGTCCGAGACCGCCGAGGCGCTGGAGCTGCAGTTCCTCGTGCACGACACCGGCATCGGGCTCACCCCGCAACAGCTCGAGCTGGCGCTCAAGCCCTTCAGCCAGGGGGACGCCTCAATCACGCGACGCTTCGGAGGCACGGGGCTCGGGCTCGTGATCAGCCGCCGCCTCATCGAACACATGCAGGGCCGTCTGACGGTCCAGAGCGTGCTCGGCGTGGGCAGCACGTTCGGCTTCACCGCGCGCTTTGGACGGGTCGCGCTCGACGAGCAGGCGGGACAGCCCGGAGAGGACACCTTCGCGATCGCCTGCTCGCAGCTGCGCGGCGCCCGCATCCTGGTGGTCGAGGACATCGCGCTCAATCAGCAGGTCATGGAGGAGCTCCTCCAGATGGTCGGCGTCGTCGTGACCCTCGCCGACAACGGACGCGACGCCATCGAATACCTGGAGCGCGAGGACTTCGACATCGTGCTGATGGACATCCAGATGCCCGTGATGGACGGCTACACCGCGACTCGACACATCCGCCAGACCCCGAGTCTGGCCGGTCAAATCGTGCTCGCGATGACCGCCAACGCCACCGACGGGGACGACGCGGCCTGCCTCGCGGTCGGGATGGACGCGGTCCTCCGGAAGCCGATCGAGGTCGACGCGCTCTACAGCGCGCTCGGGGACTGGTTCGCGCGCGCCGCGGCCCGGCGGGGATAGCGCCCGGGCCCGCGTGCCCCCTACAACGCCCCGCGAGGCGCCGCTGAGGTTCACAGCCGCGCTCTGCTTGGTTAGGGTCGCGCATGTCCCGCTCCCCTGCCTCGCCCTCCCCCGCCGGCCGCTTCCCGCGCCCTGAGCTCCTACCCGCGCTGCTCATCACGCTGCTCGCCGCTTGCGCCGTGACCGACGGCAAGACCGACGGCACCGACAGCACCGACAGCACCTCCGAAGACACCGACGACACCGCCCCGCCCTGCGCCTGCGACGACGGCCTGTACTGCAACGGCGTCGAGGCCTGCGACACCGTAGGTGCCTGCATCGCCGGCGAGCCTCCGCCCCCCGACGACGACGGCGACCCGTGTACGCTGCCCACGGTCTGCGACGAGGCGCTCGACAGCTACGCGGTCGAGAACAACGACGCCGATCCCACCTGCGCGCCCCAAGGCACCCCGCCGATCGTGGACGCCGCCGACTACGGGTTCTGGTACTGGCCGACCAACCACCGCCCCACCGAGACCTGGCCGACCGTCGAGACGGTGATGCACTTCCGCACCGGGTACTACGGCCTCGCTTTTGATGAAGCCTCGGGCGAGCTGCTCCATTTTGGCGCGCTCGAGGGCGGCTGGACCGAAGCCGAGTCCTTGCACCGGCCCAACACCGACATCGACGATCTGCTGGACGCTTCCATCCAGTTTGAGGCCGGCGTCTCCGGGGCCGGCATCGTCGCGACCGGCTTTACCGGCGTCTCCGGCGCGACCACCGACCGCGCGCGGATGATCGATGGCGGCCAGTTCATGAACCGCGTCGAGATCCCCGAGCTCAGCTACGCCGCCGACGCGGGACTCGACGGGCGTGTCGAGATCGCGTCGATGCCCCGGCACGTGGTGTTCACGCACGCAGTGAGCGGCACCTCCTTGGCGGCAAAAACGGCGCGGGTGCGCTTGTCCGGCGCGGCGCTCGAAGCGTTCCCCAACGCCACGTGGTTGGAGTCCGACCACGCGCTGACGCTGACCGACGACTCCGGCGCGGGCTGGCTGTTCGTGGTGTACGACCAGGACGGCGCGACCACGCGCTTGTCGTTCGGGTCCGGGTCGGGGACCGACGCGGGGTTGGTGGCCGAGCGCAGCGTCACCACCGTCCCGGCTGACGGGCTCAGCGTGTCGCTGCTCGCCGCCCCGATCACCGCGCTTGGCGCAGCAGAGCTGGATCTTTACCTGCACCCCGACGTGGCCGCGCAGGTGTCCTACACCTTGCTCGACGCAAACGGCGGCGACCTCGGCACTGCGACGCCGATGCCGTGGGACGAGACCCTCGGCGCGTACAACGTCAGCCTCGGAACCTTGCAAGACGCCGGTGCGTCCCGCTCGCCGGACTGGGAGGTCGAGTCCACCCACACCATCTACGGCCGCCATCGTATCGAAGTCGACACTGGCGGCGGCCCGGTCGCGGTCCCGCTTGCGTTTTTTGGCACCGACAAAGTGACGTGGTACATCACCGGCGGGGTGCCGATCCTGCGCGACGAGAACGGCGAACCCCTCGGCGTCCCCGTGCAGATCTCCAAGAACTGGCACGAAGCCGGCAACTATTGGTACCACTTTTATAGCCAGCCCACCTTCGCCGGCACCGGCGCGGACACGATGGAGCTGACCCTCGCATCGTCGCGGTGGGGCGAGGCCTACGCGGCGTCCCATGCCCAACTCAGCCTCATCGGCTACAGCAGCGCCGGCGGACATTGGGACGAGTCGGCGCTCGGCTCCTTCGGCGAGAGCATCACCTACGACCCCGACGTCACGCTTGGGCGCTCGATGATGGACGACGTGCGCCCTTTCCTCGTGCAAGCGGCGACCAAGTGGTACTGGACGGGGAACGTCGGCGGCGGCGACTTCCTGCGGTACCTCACCGAGAGCGAGCCCTACTGGCAGCGTCGCTTGTCCAGCGTACGCAGCCGCTATCAAGCCGTAGGCCCGGTGCTCACCGACGTCGTCTACGCTGGGGTGAGCACCGATGGACGCATCCAAGCCGACGTGCGCACCCAACTTGGCGGCGCGGACGACCTCGTGCGGGTGTACTACCAACTGGACTACACGTTCCTCGACGATGTGTCCTACGATCGGCTGGCGTTCTTCCAGATCGCCGCAGATAGTTATGGTGACAATGGGTTCACCCACTACGCCTACGGAAACGCCGCCGGGGTTGTGTACGACCAAACCGTGCCCAACCACGGGACCACGGGGTACGCCTCCGACGCCGATCGCGGCATCGCGCTGGAGGGAGAGGCCCCGTGGGTGATGCTCTACGACAACCAGCGCACCGGGGGCTCCCTCCCCGAGATCTACAGCGACGTCGGCTTCGTCGTACGCGCCTTCGAGGCCAACATCGGCGGCACCGTGCTCACCACGCCGTACATCAACGTGCAGCGCACCAACAACGGGCAATCGCAGATGGCGTTCGAGCTGGGGCTCCCCTACGAGGACGGCGCCCCCTGGTGCGGCGCGCCGTGCATGGGGCTCACCGGGTTCATCCCCGCCGGCAGCACCGTACACGCCATCGTCGAGTACCTCGTGCCCCCGTCGGATCCCAGCGTCTACTACGGCCAGAGCGACTACCTCAACGCGCTGCCTGCCAGCACCTTCGCCAGCACCGCGATGATGGTCGAGCTCGCCGCCGGAAACCAGCTTGCCGTCGAGGCCTCCGTAGGCACCGTACATCAGGTGCAACCGGTCGAGATCGACGCCGTCCCGGGGACGATCGCTGCGCAGATCACGCTGAGCGGCGGGCGTGGCTTGGTCCCGATCACCTTCCGGGGCCTGAACCGCTACGACGGCTGGCAGCTGCAAGCCGAGGACGCCGGCGTCTGGACCCGCGTAGACCAGTCTGTCATCGGCAACGATTACTGGCAGACCACCTACAATGCCGACGCCGAGACCTACGCGCTCACCTTCCTCGTGCCGAACGTAGACACCCAAAGCTACCGACTCGTGTGGGTATCTGCCGGCTGACGCCGCGCACGCCACGAAGGCCTCCGCGACGGCACTCTGGCCCCGTTCGCGAACCTCGGAGATCTTCTCGCGGCGAACGCCGTCCCGCCCAGCACCTGGACGGGCCGCGCGCGCTTGCCCGCTCGCTCGCCGAGGGCCGCCTGCCCGAGGAGGGAGGCCTGCTGGCGGTGGTCCACTACGGCCCGCGTATCTTCAAGCGCCGGCCCCCGTTTGGACCGCCCGATTTGACCGCTCCGCCCACGCCGGTCTACGATGTCGTGATGATTCGGTCTCTGCTCCCCTTCGTGCTGCTTGGATTGGCGGTATGCGCCGTCGCGGTCGTCCTTGAGTCGCCCGCCAGACTGGGAGAGGAAGTGGGCGAGGAAGTCGGCAAGGAAGTCGGCGAGGAAGTCGGTGAGGAAGTCGGCGAACCCGCGATGGACGCGACGCCGCGCCCTTCCCCGGTGATGCTCTGGCGCGGAGCAGTGCTGGAGCAGCGCCAAGGCGCGGTGGTGCTGGTCCAGGACGGCGAGGTCGTGCAGACGGTGCGGGGCGCGCTCGCCGACGCCCCCGCGGCTTCGGCCGATGGGCGCGTCGTCGCGCTCTCGGTGACCGCAGGCGTGCGGGAGTCGCTGCTGACGTTCTCGGTGCACGAGGAGAACTGGCAACTCCACGCTTGGATCCGAGGGGGTCACACCGTCACGCGCCTTGGGATGGACGCCGCGGGCGAGCGCCTCGCGTTCGTGTGGCCGGGGCCAAAAACGGGCGTAGCTGCGGTGTATCTGCTGGATCTTGGCGGTGCGGACGCGGCGCCCCAGCGCTTGACCAACCGCAGCCCCCGCGTGCCGGGCCAACCTCCCGCCGACTTTGTCCCGCTTCCGCTCCGAGAACCACCATTTTTTGACGGTCCGATGCTGCGTTGGACCGCCGAAGACGGCCCGCACGCGGTGGAGGCGCGATGATCCTGCTTTTGCTCTGGCACTTGCTTGTCCGTGCCGCCCACGCGGTCGACTACGCCTTCCCGACCTCTGAAGCCGATTACAGCGAGTTTTACCCGACCGCGTACAAGGATCACGGCTCGGGCTCCGCCGTGGAAGACTGGCATTGCGGCGATCTCGCGTACGACGGCCACACCGGCAATGACTTCGGGGCGGGCAGCTTCTCCGGGATGGACGCGGGGCGGGACGTCACCGCCGCCGCTGATGGCGAGGTGATCGCGACCAACGACGGCGAGTACGACCGGTGTACGACCGGAGACTGTGGGGATGCAAACTACGTTAAAATCCAGCATGCCGACGGGCGGTCTACGCTCTACTACCACTTGCAAAAATGGAGCGTGCTGGTCTCGGTGGGGCAGACGGTGCGGTGCGGCGAAAAGCTCGGCCTGATGGGTTCCAGCGGCAACTCCTTTGGTCCCCATGTGCATTTTGGAGTGGTGGGCACCGACGGCGACGCCGAGGATCCGTTTTCAGGTTCTTGCTCCTCCGGCACTGACTATTGGGTGGAGCAAGGCGCGTATGGCGACCTCCCCGCGCGCACCTGCGATGCCGACGCGGTCTCGATCGCGCCCACCGACGCGCTGATCGCCTACACCGAGGACGATCACGCGTCCACCGACGTGGACGGCGACGGCGACGCGGAGCTGTGTGTGCGCGCCGACGACGGCGTGCGCTGCGCGCTTGGAGGCGGGGACGGCCCAAGTGGCACTTGGGTCAGCACCCTCGCGGCCAGCGCATCGCCCGTTCCCGCGGATCAGGCGCTCACGCTGCGTTGGGGGGACGTAAACGGAGATCGCAGGGACGACGCCTGCATTCGCACGACCACCGACTACCGCTGCTACCTGTCCGAAGGCAGCGGGCTCGCGCAGGTCGCGCTCCCCGGCGCGCCGGCTTGGAGCGATGCCCTTGGGTTTACCCGCCCCGAGCAGTACGGCACCGTGCGGATGTTGGACCTCGACGGCGACGGACGGCAAGACCTCTGCGCGCGGGACGCAGACGGCATCGTCTGTGTGCGCTCCACCGGCGCCGGCTTTGAAGACCCGTTTCGCGGACCCAGTTGGAGCGACGCCAACGGCTGGGACGACATCGCCAACGCGTCGACAATTCGGTCGGGAGACGTCAACGGCGACGGGCGAGACGACCTGTGTGCGCGGGCAAACGCGGGTATTATTTGCGCGTACTCGAACGGTACCAACTTCGACGAAGCCGCGGTGAGCGGGCCGGCGTGGTCGGACGACGCGGGTTGGGACGCGGCGGTCAGCTACGGCACGCTGCGCATCGCCGATATGGACGGGGACGGGCGTGCCGATTGGTTCGGTCGTGGCCCCGACGGCGTGGTGTACGCGCTCGCGACGGACGACGGTTTTGGGGAGGTGCAAGCCGGCCCAACTTGGTCGGACGACACCGGTTGGGACGACCCAAGCAACGCGTTCACCCTGCGCTTGGGTGACGTCAACGGAGACGGCGCGCTGGACCTGTGCGGTCGCGCCAACGCCGGGATGCGCTGCGTGCTCTGGGACGATGGTTACGCGACGGGCAGCTTCGTCGGCCCGACCTGGAGCGACGACGCCGGCTGGGACGCGCCGGCCCAGTATTGGAGCCTGCGCCTGGCCGATGTGACCGGCGATGGGCGCGCCGATCTGTGCGGCCGCGCGCCCGACGGCCTCGTGTGTGCCGTCAGCTTGGGCGACAGTTTTGCCGAGCCGGCTTCCTTGGGCTGGGGTAGCGACGCCGAAGGCTACGGCGGCGAGGACAATTGGCCGACGGTCATCGCTGGCGGGCCCAGAGCCGTAGGCTGCGGAGACAGCGACGATGACGGCGTTTGCGACGATGTCGACACCGATGAGTCCGCCGATTCGGGGGAGTCCGCGGGGCTGCCGGGCGCGCTGGTCCCGCTTAGCGTTGCTGCCTGCGGGTGCGGCAGCGCTCCGGGAGTCGGTGGTGGCTCGGGCCTCGCGCTCGGATGGATCGTTGCGCTGCTGCGTCGCCGCGGGTCGCCCCGCTGAACCCCGGACCCCGCCGCCGCTGAACCCCGGGATAGCTGTCCGGCGTGGCAATCGTTGCCATCACCGAGCACCGATCAAATGTCGCCTCCGGTCGCGTACCCTCCTACCCCCCGATCACCGTGATCCGCTTCCCTCCCGCTTCGACCTCCCGCTCCCAAAGCCGCTCCTCCCAGCTGCGATCCGGCCGCACGTCGAACACCACCAACCACCCGTGGTCCAAGCCTACGGTGTCCAAATAGCGCCCAAGTTGGATCACGCCGCGGTCGATGATCGTCTCCAACGAATCCCGGGTGCGTACCCGCTTGATCTCGATGGCGAAGCGATCGGGACCGTACTCGATCAGCAGGTCCATCGCGCCCCGGCCGGCGGCGAACTCGCGGTGTACGCGGCCTCCGCCGTTGATGACGCGCTGTAGGAACGCGCACAGCGCCAAATGCGGAACGGCCTCGGGGTAGCTCGGCGCCTGCGG
>CAJBVW010000571.1 GCA_903959175.1 uncultured Pseudomonadota bacterium | reverse complement strand
CCCACCGCCGCCGCCCGCACCGCCGCGTCCGCCACCGCTGGCGCCGCCGCCGCGTCCGCCACCGCCGCGCCGCTCTCCGCCCGCTACCCCCTCGTCCCCCTCGCCCCGACCCGCTTCACGATGGGCTCCCCCGCCGACGAGGCCGGCCGCGGCGCCGACGAGCGCGCCCACCCCGTCACCCTCACCCGCCGCGTCGGCGTCGGCGCCCGCGAGGTCGACCAGGCGCTCTGGGCCGAGGTCACGGGGGCCAACCCGAGCTCCTTCGACGACCCCGAGCACCCCGTCGAGGGCGTGTCCTGGCTGGACGCCGTCGCCTTCTGCAACGCGCTCTCCGCCCACGAGGGCCTCGATCCCGCCTACGTCATCGCCGGCGCCACCGTGACCTGGAGCCCCGCCGCCCGCGGCTTCCGCCTCCCCACCGAGGCCGAGTGGGAGGCCGCCGCCCGCGCCGGCTCCCCCGCCCGCTTCGCCGGCGCGAACCAGGCGGAGCCCGTCGCCTGGTTCGGCCCGCGCGCCGGGGGCTCGCCCCATCCCGTCGGCACCCGCGCGCCCAACGCCCTCGGCCTGTCCGACATGAGCGGCAACGTGAGCGAGTGGGTCTGGGACCGCTACGCCGCCTATCCTTCCTCCGACGCCGAGGATCCCGCCGGGCCCGACGCCGGCGCCGCGCGCGTGCACCGCGGCGGCAGCTGGGACACACCCGAGCGGACGCTCCGCGTGGCCGCCCGCCAGGCCGCCCCCCCCGACACGCGCAACGCGAGCGTCGGCCTGCGCCTCGCGCGGACCCTCGAGTAGCGGCGCCTCCCCGCCGACGCGCCTCCGGCGCGCGCATCGGCTACGAGAGGGCCCCCGGAGATCCCCCCGTGCTCGCACTCCTGCTCCCCCTGCTCCTCCCCGCCCTCGTCGGCGACGCCCACGCGAAGCCCGCCAAGAAAGCCGAGGCGCCCGTCGCGGTCGTCGCCCCCGCCCCGGAGCCGGTCGCCGCGCCCGTCGTGGAGGACCCCTACCTCTGGCTCGAGGACGTCGGGGCTGACACCTCCCTCGATTGGGTGCGCGCCCGCAACGCCACGAGCGAGGGCGAGCTCACCGCCGGCCCCGGCTTCGCCGCGCTCGAGGCCCGCCTGCTCGCCAACATGGACTCGGACGCCAAGATCCCCTACGTCTCCAAGATGGGGAAGTACTACTACAACTACTGGAAAGACGCCAAGAACAAGCGCGGCGTCTGGCGCCGCACCACCTGGGAGGAGTTCAAGAAGCCCAACCCGGCGTGGGAGGTCGTGCTCGACGTCGACGCCCTCGGCGCCGCCGAGAAGGAGAGCTGGGTGTGGGCCGGCGCCAACTGCCTCGCCCCCGCGTACGACCGCTGTCTCCTCTCGCTCTCCCGCGGCGGCTCCGACGCCGACGTGATCCGCGAGTTCGACGTCCCCAGCAAGTCCTTCGTCTCCGGCGGCTTCACCGTCCCCGAGGCGAAGACCGAGGTGAGCTGGATCGACCTCGACACCCTCTGGGTCGGCACCGACTTCGGGCCCGGCACCATGACCACCTCCGGCTACGCCCGCGAGGCCCACCGCTGGAAGCGCGGCACCCCGCTCGCCTCCTCCGAGAAGGTGTACGCCGGCGAGGAGGGGGACGTCGCCGTCTCCACCTCGCACGACGCCACGAAGGGCTTCGAGCGCGACTGGATCAACCGCGCCCCGACCTTCTACACGAGCCAACTCTTCCTCGTGCGGGACGGCGCGCTCGTCCGGATCGACAAGCCGGACGACGCGAACGTCAGCGCCTTCCGCGAGTGGATGTACGTCGAGCTCCGCAGCGATTGGACCGTCGGCACCCGCACATGGAAGTCCGGCTCGCTCCTCGCGATCCGCCTGGAGGACTTCCTCGCCGGCGGCCGCGCCTTCGACCTGTTGTTCGAGCCCACCGCGCGCACCTCCCTCTCCGGCTTCGCGCCCACGCGCCACCACGTCGTCGTGTCCACCCTCGACAACGTCCGCAGCCGCATCGAGGTGCTCACCCCGCCCAGGAAGGCCGGGGATCCAAAGGGCTGGGCCCGCACCGCCCTGCCCGGCCTGCCCGCCCTCGGCACCGTGGGTGTCAGCGCGGTCGACCCGGAATTCAACGACGAGCTCTTCGTCACCGTCACCGACTACGTCACGCCCACGACGCTGTCGTGGACAACCATCGCGAAGGCCCCCGGCAAGACCCCCGCGCCCACCCCGGTCAAGCAGCTCCCGACGTTCTACGACGCCACCGGCCTCGAGATCACCCAGCATGAGGCCACCTCCAAGGACGGCACCAAGGTGCCCTACTTCCAGGTGTCGCGCGCCGGCCTCGCGCTGGACGGCACCCACCCCACCCTGCTCTACGGCTACGGCGGCTTCGAGGTCTCCCTGACCCCCGGGTACTCCGGCAACGTCGGCGCGGCGTGGCTCGAGCCGGGCGGCGTCTACGTCGTCGCCAACATCCGCGGCGGCGGCGAGTTCGGCCCGGCGTGGCACCAGGCGGCGCTCAAGGCCAACCGCAACAAGGCCTACGAGGACTTCGCCGCGGTGGCGGAGGACCTCGTCACGCGCAAGGTCACTACCAAGGACCACCTCGGCATCCAGGGCGGCTCCAACGGCGGCCTGCTCATGGGCAACATGTTCACCCAGTACCCG
This sequence comes from uncultured Pseudomonadota bacterium, assembly GCA_903959175.1. GTDB lineage: Bacteria > Myxococcota_A > UBA796 > UBA796 > SXON01 > CAJBVW01. The sequence continues at coordinate 5,199 of CAJBVW010000571.1, read as the reverse complement.
GACCTCTTCGAGGCCGTGGTGTGTCAGGTTCCGCTCCTCGACATGAAGCGGTACAGCCAGCTCCTCGCCGGCGCCTCGTGGATCGGCGAGTACGGCGACCCCGCCAAGCCGGAAGAATGGGAGTACCTGCAGAAGTATTCCCCCTACCAGAACGTGAAGTCGGGTGTCACCTACCCCCGCGTGCTCTTCACCACCTCCACCCGTGACGACCGCGTCCACCCCGGCCACGCCCGCAAGATGGCCGCGCGCATGCTGGAGCAGGGCCACGACCTGCTCTACTACGAGAACATGGAGGGCGGGCACGGCGGCGCCGCGGACAGCAAGCAGGCGGCGCACATGTGGGCGCTCGCCTACACCTTCCTCTGGAACGAGCTGAAGTAGGCACCGCGTCGGGGCCCGCCTCCCAAACGAGGCGGGCCACCCCACCGCCGATGTCAGGGCGCGCGCGCCGCCGCCGCGAAGCTCCGGGCGTCCCGGCGCCCGCAGGACGCGCCGACGTTGAAGACGCGGACGCCCTCGTCCCCGCGCCGGTGACTTTTGCGGCGGAATTCGTGTACAAAGAGAGCCCCCGGAGAACATGTGCCAGGAACGGCCGCGCAAATGATCCTGATCCTCGCGTTGTTGAGCGCGTGTGGCCCGGGGAACGCGGACGCGGATGACGACGGCGTGTCCGTCGCGGACGGCGACTGTGACGACACCGAAGCCAAGATCCACCCGGGCGCGCGGGACGTGCCGTATGACGGGTTGGACACCGATTGCGGCGGTGGGAGTGACGACGACGCCGACGGCGACGGCGCCGACGACGCCGCGCACGGGGGCGACGACTGCGACGACGCGGACCCGACCGTGTACCCGGGCGCCGGCGAGGACTGGCAGGACGACGTGGATCAGGACTGCGACGGGGGTCGCCGACGTAGAGGGCGCGGCCTGTGAAGCCGACATCGACCTCGTCTCCGCGGACGGCGCGAGGGTGGCGCTCGACCTGTGTGGCGCCTGGTCGATGGACGCGAGCTTCGACGTCGCGGCCGGGGAGCTTCGCACCTTCGAGCTGACCCTGCCCTCGTCGGACAGCGAATCGTGCCGGATCACCCTTGCGATGCCGGGGGTGTGCGGCGCGGGTACCTACCTCCTCGGTGACGACGCGGGCGCGCTCGAGGTGGTGGCCGTCACCTGCGAGGGGGTGGGCGCACCGGAGGCCAGCACCTGGTCGGCCGTGAACGGGTACGTCCAGCTCGACGCGGCCTCCCCGGGCGGCGGCGCGCTCGCCGTGGGCGGCGCGACGGCGGTGAACCTCTCGGGGGAGCTCCGCGGCCTCGCGGGGGACGGGCGCTCCCTGGAGGGGAGCTTCGCGATCTCCGGGACGGTCGTCGTGGTCCCGGCGGCGGACGACCTGTGCGCGCCGCTCATCGAGCTGGACGCGGACGGGGATGGCGACATCGCCCTCGCCTACGGGGGCACCGACTGTGACGACGCCGAGGCGACGGTGAACCCGGGCGCGCCCGAGGTCTGCGGCGGACTCGACGACGACTGCGACGGCCTGGTGGACCTCGACGATCCCTCGGTCGATCCCGACTCCTACATCCCCTGGCACCGGGATCTCGACGGGGACGGCTACGGCGACCCGGACGCCACCGTCGAGGCCTGCTCCGCGCCCGACGGGTACGTCCTCGACGGCACCGACTGCGACGATCAGGACGCCGCCGTCTCGCCCGCGGCGGTGGAGGTCTGCGACGCCGCCGACGTCGACGAGGACTGCGACAGCCTCACGGACGACGCCGATCCGGACGCGGACAGCGCCACCGCCTCGATCTGGTACCTCGACCTCGACGGCGACGGGTACGGGGATCCGGCGGACGCCGGGGTCCTCGCCTGCGATCCGGCCGGCTTGCGCAGCGCACCGGACGCGACGGACTGCGACGACACCGACGCCGTCGCCCACCCCTCCGCCGCCGAGGTCTGTGACACCGCCAACACGGACGAAGACTGCGACGGCCTCTCGGACGACGAGGACCGCTCCGTCGCCAGCGCGGGCTTCTCCACCTGGTACGTCGACACCGACGGGGACAGCTACGGGGGCACGAGCAGCGCGCGCGCCTGCGACGCCACCGGGACCTACACCGCCACGAGCCTGGGCGACTGCGACGACGCCGACGCCGCGGTGAACCCGGGCGCCAGCGAGGTCTGCGACGCCGCCGACGCCGACGAGGACTGCGACGGCACCGTCGACGACGACGACCGCAGCCTCGACACCTCCACGACCTCCGCCCTCTACCGCGACGCCGACGGGGACGGCTGGGCCCCAACGGGCGCCGCCTCCCTCTCGTTGTGCGACCCGAGCGGGCTGTACGCCGCCACGACCATGGGAGACTGCGACGACGCCGACGACGCCGTCTCGCCCGGGGCCGTGGAGACCTGCGACGCCGCCGACACGGACGAGGACTGCGACGGCTTCGCCGACGACGACGACACCACCGCCACCGGAACGACGACCTGGTACATCGACCTCGACGGCGACGGGAGCGGCGCCTCCACCAGCACCACCTCCGCCTGCGACGCCGCTGGCACCTACACCGCGCGCGCTGCCGGCGACTGTGACGACGCCGACGCGACCGTGAGCCCCTCCGCCACGGAGGTGTGCGACACCGCCGACGTTGACGAGGACTGCGACGGGCTCGCGGACGATGCCGACGCGGGCGTCAGCGCGGCGTCCAAGGGTACCTGGTACCGCGACGCAGACGCGGACGGCTACGGGGACTCGGCCCGCGCCGGGGTCCTCGCCTGCGACGGTGCCAGCACCTACACCGCCACCGTGAACACCGACTGCGACGACGCGCGGGCCACGATCAGCCCCGCCGCCGCCGAGGTCTGTGACGCCGCCGACACCGACGAGGACTGCGACGGCCGCTCCGATGACGCCGACGTCTCCGTCTCCGCCGCGACCAAGACCCGGTACTACGCCGACGCCGATCGCGACGGTTACGGGCGCTCCACCGACGCCGGCGCGCTGGCCTGCGACGCGACGTCCTCCCGCTCCGCCACCGCAGCCACCGACTGTGACGACGCACGGTCGGCCGTGAACCCGGCCGCCGTCGAGGTCTGCGATTCCTCCGACGCCGACGAGGACTGCGACGGCGCCGCCGACGACGCCGACGCCAGCGTCTCGACCTCGACCTACGGCACCTGGTACGCCGACGCTGACCGGGACAGCTACGGCAACGCCGCGGTGTCCACGCGCGCCTGCAACGCCTCCGCCAGCTACCGCGTCGCCGACGCCACCGACTGCGACGACACTCGGTCCTCGGTGAACCCGGGAAGGGCCGAGACCTGGTACGACGGCACGGACGGGGACTGCGACGGCCTGTCGGACGACGATCAGGACGTAGACGGGTACGACGCCGCGGCCTGGGGCGGAGACGACTGCGACGACACCGACGACGCGGTCAACCCCGCCGCGACGGAGATCTGGTACGACGGCGTCGACGGGGACTGCGACGGGCTGTCCGACTACGACCAGGACCTCGACGGCTACGAGGCCGAGTCCTACGGCGGCGACGACTGCCTCGACACCGATGCGGACGCGTGGCCCGGCAACGCCGAGGCTTGGTACGACGGGATCGACGGCGACTGCGACGGGGCGTCCGACTACGACCAGGACCTCGACGGGTACACCAGCGACGCCTACGGCGGCACGGACTGCGACGACACGTCGGCGCTGGCCTACCCCTCCGCCGCGGAGTCCTGGTTCGACGCGACGGACTCGAGCTGCGACGGCTACGACGAACGCGTCTCGCTCCGGTCGGCCGACACGGTGATCTCGGGCGCCGCGGTGAGCTACCAGAGCGGCTTCCCGCGCACCGGCGGGGACCTCGACGGCGACGGCTACGACGACCTCGTGGTGGCGTCCGCCAACGGCACGGGCACCTACGGGAGCCACAGCGTCCTCTACGGGCCGATCACCGGCGACGTGTCGCTCTCCTCGGTGACCGACGTGATCAACGTGAACACCGGTACGGGCGCCGGGTACATCGGGGCGATCGTCCGCGACACCGACGGGGACGGCAACGACGACTACCTCATCGGCGAGAACGGCGGGTTCATGCAGTCGAGCTACGCCTACCTGCTGCGTGGCCCGATCACCGGGAGCAAGACCGTGGCGTCCGCGGTCACCCTCTCCGCGGGGCTGGGGTCGCGGCGCGGCGGCTACTACCTTGGGCAGTCCGTCGCCGACGGCGGCGATGTGGACGGGGACGGGTACGGGGACTTCGTGGTGGGGGCTCCATGGGGCGACTACGGCTGCACCTCCTTCGAGGAGCGCGGGTACCAGGACTTCCACTGCGGCGACGCGTTCGTGTTCTACGGGCCGGTCACCTCGAACATCGCCGTGGATTCGTCGGGAGCGGACGCCGTGCTCGTCGGCACGCGCGCCACCACGGACCTGAGCCTGAACGAGCAGATCGGCATCGCCGTCACGGGAGCGGGGGACCTCGACGGGGACGGGTACGACGACGTCGGCGTGGCGGGGACACTCGCGGACTACACCGGCACGGACTCGGGGGTCGTGTGGATCCACCTCGGGCCGCTGTCCGGCTCGGTCGCGGTGACCACCGGCGACGCGTCGGTGCGCGGGGACTCGGCCGGCGACCAGCTCGGCACGAGCCTCTCGGTGCAAGGCGACCTCGACGGCGACGGCTACTCCGACCTGGTCGTAGGGGCCCCCTACGCGGACGAAGGGGGGGCCAACGCCGGCGCGGCCTACGTGTTCTACGGCTCGATCGCCGGGACGAACGGGGCCGCGAGCGCGGACCTCGTGCTCTACGGCGCCGAGGCGGGAGACCTCGCGGGGTCGGAGGTGAGCTTCGTCGAGAACATCGACGGGGCGGGCGCGAACGCGGTGGTGGTGAGCGCGCCGTACAACGATCTGATCGCGACGTCGTCGGGCGCGGTCTACGTGCTCACGAGCCCTGGGATCGGCACTTTCTATCTGGACGACGCCGCGGCGGCGCTCTTCACCGGCCGGAACACGAGCGACCTCGCGGGGTCGCCCGCACGCGCCTCGGATCTCGACGGCGACGGCGCGGGAGACGTCGTGATCGGGGTGTACGCGGACGACCAGTCGACACCAACGCGGGCGCCGTCTTCATCCACTACGGAGATCGGTGAACCCATGCGGATGAATCTTCTCTTCTCGCTTGCGGCCCT
>CAJBVW010000570.1 GCA_903959175.1 uncultured Pseudomonadota bacterium | reverse complement strand
GGCGTAGGCGCTCCCGCGCTCCGCGGCTGCGATCGCGTGTCGGACGGCCGCCTCGCCGGAGTCGGCCTCGTCAACGACGAGCCCCTCGCGGCGCAGGCGCTCGACGAGGACGCGCCGTGCGGTGGGGTGGTCGTCGGCGACGAGCACGCGGCTGTCGGCGCTCGGTGCCGTCCGTGCGGACGCGAGGGGGGCCGCCTGCCCGAAATCGGCGGAGAACCGGAAGGTTGAACCGACGCCCGGCTGGCTCTCGACGCCAATCTCCCCCCCGAGGAGCGTGACGAGGTTGCGCGCGATCGCGAGCCCGAGCCCGGTGCCGCCGCGGATGAATCCGTCGGCGGGCCTCACCTGCTGGAAGCTCTGGAAAAGCTTCGCGAACTGATCGGGGGGGATGCCGATTCCGGTGTCGCGCACCGCGACGAGCAGGAGCACGCGGTCTCCGGCCGCGGGCTGCGACCGCACCTCGACCACGACCTCGCCGCGATCCGTGAACTTGACGGCGTTGTTCAGGAGGTTGACGAGGATCTGCTCCAGCCGCTGCCGATCGCCGTTGAGCGCCCGGGGCACCTCGGGCCCGACGTCGAACACCAGCTCCAGCCGCTTCGCGTCGCACTGCGTGATGACGAGATCGCAGACGTGCTCGAGGAGCAGCTCCAGGTCGAAGTCGGCGGACTCGATCGTGAACCCGCCCGCCTCGATCTTGGAGAGATCGAGGATGTCGGTGATCAATCCGAGCAGGTGCTGGGCGGCGGTGAGGATCTTCCCGACGAAGGCGCGGGGCCGCAGGCCCAGCTCGGTCGCGAGGGTCAGCCGGCTCATCCCGATGATGGCGTTCATCGGGGTGCGCAGCTCGTGGCTCATGTTGGCCAGGAACTCCGACTTCACGCGGGAGGCGTTCTGGGCGTCGAGGGTGGCGAGCGCCGCGTTCCGGTTCGCCTCGACGAGCTCGACGCGGGTGCGCTCGAGCAGCTCGTTCGACGCGCGAAGGGCGCGCTCGGCCTCGACCTGCGGGGTCTCGTCGCGCACCACGGAGAGGTACTGGCGGGCACCGTCGATCACGTACGTGGAGACACGCACGCTCGCGATGAACGTGCTGCCGTCCTTCCGCTGCATGGGGTGCCGGGGCTCGAACGCCGAGCCGTGCTGCACCAGCGTCTGGTTGAAGCGGTCCACCACCTCGGTGGCGCCGGGGCCCCCGAGCGCGCGGCCCGTGAGGGTGAGGAACTCTGCTTCGGAGTAGCCGTAGAGCTCGAGCGCGGCGCGGTTCGCCGAGGTCGCGCGCGCGGTCGCGTAGTCGAAGACGATGATGGCGTCCCCCGCCGCGTCGAGCATCGTCCGGTGGCGCTCCTCGGCGCGCCGGAGGGCGTCCGCCTCGTCGCGCGGCGCGGGCATCAGCTCGCCTGGGTCAACGCCCGGGGGCGCACGGTCGTGGGGGCGGGCGCGATGTCGAGCAGCGCGCCGGCGCTGCGGATCAGCTTGTCGTCGCCGATGACGCCGCAGCTCACGAAGAACTTGACCGCCTCCTCCACCGACATGTCGATGGTGGTCACGTCGTCCTTGTGGAGGACCACGGGGTAGCCGAGGTGGAGGTGGTTGGACGGGAAGAACACGACCACGCGGGGGTCGTCGGGGTCGTTCGTGATGTGGCGCTTGGCGACGAGGCCGATCGTGTGGCGCCCGGGCATCGGGTACTCGACCAGCACGACCTCGGAGAAGGGCAGCTTCGCCTTGTCGGTGAAGGGCACGACGATCTGGCGGCTCGCGTTGTAGAGCGAGCGCACGATGGGCACGCGCTCGATGCCGTTCTCGACGAGCTCGAGGATGCGCTTGAAGAACACCATCCGCGTCAGCCAGCCGATGCCGAGCACGATGGCGCCGGTCACGAGCAGGCCGAGGCCGGGGATGTCGACAGTCGAGCCCGTCAGGTACTGGAGCAGCGCGTTGATGCGCGAGCCCAGCGGCCCGTCCACGAGGTTGAAGACGATCGCGAGGATCTTCCAGGTGATGTACAGCGGGAGCAGCGCGAGCAGGCCCGCGAGGAAGCTCTGACGGATGGAACTGGTGACCGACACGACGCCCCCCCCTCTGCGAGCCGACCGGTGCGGCAGACTTCGACCTTCGCCGGTCTATGCTACTCGCCTTCCGGGGGCACGCCCGCGCGGTGCCGCCGCTCGCCGCGCGCGTGGTGGCCCGGCTCACCGGCCCCCGGGATCGCGGTCTCCGCGAGCCAGGCCGGCGGCCGTGACGGGCCCGGGCTATCCTTGGCGGGCCCCTCGGAGCCCGCATGTTTGTTGGTCGCCTCCTGTTGCTCGCGCTGGTCGGTTGTGACGGCCCCGGGAAGATCACCGTGGGGGACGACACCGCCCCGGCCGACACGGACACCGACACGGACGCCGACACCGACGCCGACACGGACACGGACACGGACACCGACACCGACACCGACACGATCCCCGCGGAGGACAACTTCACCGACCTCGCGTGGAGCCTCCACCCCGAGGTCGAGAGCCTCGTCTACGTGACGTGGACCCAGGCCGCGCCCGCCACCGTCCATGTCGAGTACAGCTTCGACGCCGGGGAGTGGATGTCGTCGCCCCCGTTCGACGCGGCCGCGGGCCCCAACCAGCAGCTCGTCGCGGGCATCCCCTTCGCGACCACCGCCGAGTGGCGCGTCGTGAGCGGCGGCGGCACGTTCGTGGACGGCACGACGATCACCACCGGGGACATCCCGCGCAACTTCCCGATGCCCGACGTCGAGACGGGGGACACGAGCAAGTGGATCGCCGGGGGCAACTACCTCCTGAGCAGCGTCAACGCGCGCACCGGCGGCTGGACCCAGGGCAACTACTACACCTTCATCATGGACCGCGAGGGCCGCCTCGTGTGGGCGCACCTCGCGGACGACATGGCGTGGACCCTCTTCGCCCAGGTGGCCCTCTCGGGTGACCACATCCTCTGGGACGCCGCGACCTACTGGGCCGACTTCGACGAAGGCGCCAACTCCCAGATCCACCGTTGGTACCTGGACGAGGAGATCGAGGTCATCGACACCCCCGGCCTGCACCACGCGTGGGTCCAGATGCCGGACGGTGGCCTCGTGTGGGGCAGCCAGGACCACGGCGGCGGCGAGGCCCTCGTCGAGCGCGGCCCCAGCGAGACCGGCGAGACCATCCTCTGGACCTGCCGCAGCAACTGGGAGGGCTCCGAGGACGGCCGCGGCTGTGAGTCGAACGGCATCTTCTACTCGCCCGAGCGCGACACGTTCTTGTACAGCTTCTACACCAACAACTCGCTGGTCGAGCTCGATCACGCCACCGGCGAGAGCCTGTGGTGGGCCGGGGACGTCGCGGGCGGCTACGACTTCGTGCCCGAGGACTCCCAGTTCGCGTGGCAGCACGGCGTGAGCTGGACCGACGCGGGCACCCTGCTCGTCTCCACCGTCTACTACAGCGGCGATCGCCGGAGCACCGCGGCCGTGGAGTACGAGGTCGACAAGGACGCCGGCACCCTCACCCCCATGTGGGTGTTCGACCCCGGCGTCGAGGCCGACACCAACGGCGACGCGTGGCGACTCGACAACGGCAACACCCTGCACGTCGTCGGCAGCTCCGGGAACCTCTACGAGGTCGGCCCCGACAGCGAGGTGTTGTGGCACCTCGACTTCGGCGGCACCCACCTCCTCGGCCGCGGCGAGTTCATCGAGGACCTCTACGCCCTCGTCAAGCCGCGCGAGTAGGCGCCGCGCGGGCGCGGCATGGTACCGGCTCAACACGATGGCTACCGCCCCGCTGCTACCGACGTCGAGCCGCGCTCCCATCCTGGCGTTCCTGATGTTGCTCCTGGGGTGCAATCGCGCGGCTTCGGGCGCGGGTGTCGATCGTGTTCATTGGTGTTGACGCCGCCACGGCGGGATCGCCGCTCAACCGTCTCCTTGCCGGGCAATATCGTATGGTCACGAAGCTCCGGCTCGATCCCAAGGCGATCCCGCCAGACGCCCACATTTTCCGAGTCGAGGCCTGGGTCATCGCCTTGGTGGTGTCCGAGGCCCTCTCGTCCCGGACGACCCCCTCCATGACCGCCGCCGCCGCCCGCCCCAACCACCCCTCGTTCTCCATCGCCGCCTCGATGTGCCACGACGACGTTGAGCATTGCGATGCCTTCGCGTTCGGGGGACGCGACGTGCAGGGGTTGAACGTCCGTGCCCGCATCCGCCCCCCTCCCCGCGCGAGGGGGGCCGGAGGGCGGGGCGGGCGCGGCGAATCCGGGCGCCGAAGGCGGCGAGATCGTCGATGGCCCGCCCCGGTCGGCCGCCGCGCGGGCGGCCGACGGAGCGGCTTTGCCGCGACCCCGGAGGACACCCGACCCGCCGTCCGCGGCGGGGGGCGCCCGTCTCGCGCCTCGTTTGGTAGACGCCGACCGATGTCGCGACGGCCTAGAACGTGCAGTCCCCGCCGATCTCGAGGGTCAGGCCCTCCGCCTCGGTGAGGAACACGCCGGCGTCGGCGGCGTCCGTGTAGACGGCGAACCAGCCGGGGGCGAAGGCGTTCTGGAGCAGGAAGAAGCCCACCAGCGGCTCGGTCGGGGGCGCGACCCAGTAGAGGTAGGTCACGTACGGGCCGAAGCACGCGGGGTACCGGGCCTCGTCGATCGTCGGGATGCCGTCGCCGTCGGTGTCCTCGTAGGCGACGGGCGCCTGGATCGAGCCGTAGGCGCCGCCGTCCCCGAGCGGGACGACCTGGTCGTCGAGGGGAACCGTCGCGATCGGCATCGTCCACGGCGTCGCGAGCGACTGGTTGTAGAGGAGCGAGGAGAAGCCGCTGCCCTCGAAGCCGCCGACGGGGACGAGCGCGAGGTCGAGGGAGACGTCGAGCGCGCCGCCGACGAGGGTGCCGCCGAGGTCGACCGTGTCGTCGGGGGTGAGGTTGATCGGCAGCGGGAGGCTGTCGATCGGGTAGGGCTCCGTCGACCCGCCGACGGCGACGCCGTTCCAGCCGGCGACGAGGCCCGCGCCGGAGAGCTCGGGGGGCAGCTCGCCCGCGAGGTACAGCGGCAGCACGAAGCCGACGCCCTCCACCACCTCGGCGTCGTGCGCGAGGTCGGCGTCGGCGTCGACGAAGACGAAGGGCAGCGCGTAGCGGTAGGTGAGGCCGGGGTAGTCGGGCACGTCGAAGAGCGTGTCCGGCGCGGGCGCGTCGACGGTGGCCGAGCGCGCGGCGATGCGCGCGGTGCCCACCGTGCCGTCCGTCGCGGAGAAGTCCTCGTTCAGCCACACGAGGCCGACGGCGTCCCCCGTGGGCTCGCCGATGACGAGGAAGGTCAGCGCGGTGGTGTCGACGGGGACGTCGGTGTCGGCGTCGGCGTCGGCGTCCGTGTCGGCGTCCGTGTCGGCGTCGGCCTCGAGGGCGCCGCCAGCGGTGTCGTCGAGGACCACCTTGGTGTCGCCGCAGCCGGCGAGCGCGAGGGACAAAACGAGCATGGGCGCCTCAATGGGCGCCCATGGTACGTCAGAATCGGGCGTTCAGAGCGCCAGCGGATCCTCGGCCACGATCTTCGCCTTGATCGTCGGGTTCTTCTTCTGGAACTCCTTGATCGCCTCGTCCACCCAGGCCTGGTAGGCCGCGGCGTCCTTCAGGGCGGGGGAGGTCGTGGTCTCGTTCGTGCCGGTGCCCTTGCACGAGGTCGCGAGGTCGAGGTCGAAGTTCTCGGCGACGGTGGGCCCGATGCGCTCGCCGACCTGGTTGGGCCAGGTGCGGCCGGCCTCGTTGATGACGGCGTGGTGGAGGACCACGCGGGCGTCGCCCTTCTTGCAGGTGGCGCTCTCGACGGTGAACGCGCCGTAGAGGAGGCCGCCAGCGGGCTGGAGGACGTTCTTGAAGCGGATGCCGGCGAGGCGGTCCGAGTCGGCCTCGGCGCCGAGGGCGAGGAGCGTGGTGCGCGCCTGGTCGACGCCCTTCTCGGGGAGGAGCGGCGCCACCTTGTTGATGGAGGCGACGGCGAGCTTGACGGCGTCGGCGTCGGCGCCGCCCTCACGGCCGACTCTGGCGGCGTCCGCGTAGCTGTCGATGAGCATGGCGGAGATCTCGCCGTCCTTCTCCGCGGTGACCGCGGCCTCGAGGGCCGGGATCGCGCCGGCACCGAGGTTGCGCGCGTACACCTCGAGGACGCCGCGGTAGAGCGCGCGGTCCCCGCTGGTGTCCGCGATGCGGGTGCGGAGGAGCTCCTGCACGGCGGGCTCGCGGCAGTCGTCCAGGCCGCGGTACCAGCGCTCGGACCAGAACTTGGGGCCGAGGAGCTTGGTCGTGTCGAGGAAGAAGGCGGGCACGCCGGCCGTCGCGCACTTCTCGCCGAGCTTGCTGATGGTGCGGGAGCGGTCGTCCGGCTCCTGGGTGTTGACCCAGGCGCGCACGGGCTCCTGGGCGCCGATGCCGATGGCGACGAGAGCGGCGGCGTCGCCGGACTCCCCCGCGAGGATCTTCTTGAACGCGTCCGGCGCGGCCTTGTTGGCGGCGGCGGGGTCGCACGCGGCGAGCGCGGCGAAGGCGGCGCCGGTCTGGTTCGGGCCGGCGTCGACGAGGGCCGTGGTGAGGGCCTTCACGTCACACGCGGGGGCGGCGTGGCTGACCGGGAGGAGCGTGCGGGCGGCGAGGGCGGCGAGGGCGAGCCACATCGGGCGATCTCCGGGGAAGCGCGCGGGGGGGCGGGCGCGATGGGCGCGCTCGTAACACTCGCCGATCGGGCGCGCCGCGTGCGCCTCCGCAAGATCGCCGGGGCAGAGCCAGGAAGATCGATTGATGGAGGAAGCGGGCCGCCTCCGGCGTTTAGGATCTCGTTGGGTGGGGGCGACGTCGCCTTCGACTGGGGTGCCGTGTCGAGGAAGTACATCCTCCTGGTGGAGGACAATCCGGATGACGAGGCGTTGGCGCTCCGCGCGCTACGCCGGTGCGCGCTCGCGGCGGACGTGATCGTCGCGCGCGACGGCGCAGAGGCCCTCGCGAAGGTGGGCGCGGGCTCGCCGGCGCACGGGGGCCGCCTGCCCGAGGTCGTGCTCCTCGACCTGAAGCTCCCGAAGCTCTCCGGGCTCGACGTGTTGCGGCGGCTCCGCGCCGACCCCCGCACGATGATCCTCCCGGTCGTCGTCCTCACGTCCTCCAACGAGGACGAGGACGTGCTCGAGTGCTACCGCGCCGGCGCCAACAGCTACGTGCGCAAGCCGGTCGACTTCGACGAGTTCGCGGCCGCCGTCGCCGAGCTCGGCCGCTTCTGGCTCCTCCTCTCCGAGTCGCCCAACCGCGACATGAAGGCCCGATGAGGCGGCAGGTGCGCGCGCTCCTCGTGGAGGACTCCGCGGACGACGCGATGCTCGTCCAGATGCAGCTCCGCCGGGCCGGCTTCGACGTGGTCTCCGAGCGCGTCGACAACGCGGCGGACCTCGACCGGGCCCTCTCGAAGGCGCGGTGGGACGTGGTCCTCTCCGACCACTCCATGCCGCAGTTCAGCTCGGACGCCGTCCTGCGCCTGCTCCAGGAGCGCCGGCTCGACGTGCCGTGCATCATCGTCTCCGGGCGCATCGGCGAGGAGGCGGCGGTCCAGGCGATGCGCGCGGGCGCCGCGGACTACGTCAGCAAGGACCACCTCAACCGGCTGGAGCCGGCGGTCGGGCGCGCGCTGCGGGAGGCGGAGGACCGGCTCGCGCGTCGCAACGCCGAGAGCAACCTGCGCGTCCTCGAGTCGGCGGTGGAGAACCTCAGCGAGGGCATCCTCGTCGCCACGGGCGACGCCGAGGTGCCCCGCGTCGTCTACGTCAACCGCGGCTGGTGCGCGATGACCGACCACGCCCGCGCTTCCGACGTGGTCGGCAACCCCGCCGCCCTCTTCGGCGGGCCCTGGGTGGACAAGGAGGGCCTCGACCGGCTCCGCGCCGACGCGACGGGCCGCCAGCTCCTCGAGGGCGTGAGCGAGATGCGCCAGAAGAGCGGCAGGACGCACGTCGTGGAGTGGCAGGTCTCGCCGGTGCGCGACGCCCAGGGGCGCCTGACCCACCTCGTCTCCGTCCAGCGCGACGTCACCGAGCGGATCCGCGCCGAGGAGGCCCTCCGGGTGAGCGAGGAGCGCTACGCGCTGGCCGCGCGCGGCGCGAGCGACGGCCTCTGGGACTGGGACCTCAACAGCGGCGAGATGTACCTGTCCTCGCGCTGGAAGGGGATGCTCGGCTACGCCGACGACGAGATCGGCACCGACCCGATGGAGTGGCTCGACCGCATCCACCCCGACGACCGCGGCCGCGTCGAGGCCGAGCTCCTCCTCCACGTCCAGGGCGACACGCCCCACTTCGAGAGCGAGCACCGGATGCGGCACCGCGACGGCGCGTGGCGCTGGATGCTCGTCCGCGGCATGGCCGTGCGCGGCCCCCAGGGCACCGCCACCCGCATCGCCGGCTCGCAGACGGACATCACCCCGCACAAGGAGATCGAGGAGCAGCTCGCCCACGGCGCGCTCCACGACGCGCTCACCGGCCTCCCCAACCGCGTCCTGTTCCTCGACCGCCTCCGCCACGCCCTCTCCCGCATCCGCCGCCCCGCGCGCTTCGTCGCCGTGCTCTTCATCGACCTCGACCGCTTCAAGGTCGTCAACGACAGCCTCGGCCACGGCACCGGCGACCAGCTCCTCGTCGAGATCGGCCGCCGCCTCGCGGGCTGCCTCCGCCCCGGCGACACCGTCGCGCGCATGGGCGGCGACGAGTTCGCCGTCCTCCTCGAGGACCTCCGCGAGCCCAGCGAAGCCACGCGCGTCGCGACGAAGATCCAGAGCGAGCTCTCCAAGTCCTTCGCGATCTCCAACCGCGAGGTCTTCCCGACCGCGAGCATCGGCATCGCCCTCTCCGACACCGCCGACGACACCCCCGCCGACCTCCTCCGCGACGCCGACACCGCGATGTACCGGGCGAAGGCCCTCGGCAAGGCCCGCCACGTCGTCTTCGACAGCGCCATGCACGACCGCGCCGTCGCCCTCCTCCAGCTCGAGAGCGACCTGCGCCGCGCCGTCGAACGGGGGGAGTTCCGCGTGTACTACCAGCCGGTCGTCTCCCTCGAGCTCGGCAGCATCGTCGGCGTCGAGTCGCTCGTCCGCTGGCAGCACCCCACGCGCGGCCTCCTCTCCCCCGTCGAGTTCGTCCCCTTCGCCGAGGAGACCGGCATCATCGTGCCCATCGGCGAGTTCGTGCTCCGCGAGACCTGCCGCCAGATGCGCCTCTGGCGCGATTCGGTCCTCAACGGCCGCCCCTTCACCGTGAGCGTCAACCTCTCCGGGCGCCAGTTCGCCCAGCCCGAGCTCATGGACCACCTCGGGAGCGCGCTGCACGACAACGACCTCGACCCCCGCTGCCTCCACGTCGAGATCACCGAGAGCGTGCTCATCGAGAACCCCGAGGCCGCCGCCGAGCTCCTCGCCGGGCTCCGCGCGATGGACGTGCGCGTGAGCCTCGACGACTTCGGCACCGGCTACTCCTCCCTGTCGTACCTGCACCGCTTCCCGATCGACACGCTCAAGATCGACAAGAGCTTCGTCCAGCGCATGGGCGCGGACGGCGAGAACGCCATCGTCGGCACCATCGCCGCGCTCGCGACGAACCTCGGCATGGACGTCATCGCCGAGGGCGTGGAGACCGCGGTCCAGGCCCACCGCCTGCGCCTGCTCCACTGCGCGAGCGCGCAGGGCTACCTGTTCTCGCGGCCCGTCGAGGCCAGCGTCATCACGGCGATGATCCAGGAGGACCGGCGCTGGCGGGTGGCGGGGAAGGAGCCGGTGCGCGCGGGCTGACGAGCGGGCGGGAGAGGTCGATGTCGGCGAACCGCTCCTCGAGCTCGGCACGGCGGGCCTGCGTCGCGAGCAGGTCGAGCGTCGCGGCGAGCAGGACGGCGGCGCGGTCGGCGTCGAGGCCGGGGCCGCGGAGCAGGGCGAGGAGGCAGCTGGCGCGGGCGCGGCGGTCGATCATCGGCCAGTCGTCGCGGAGCGGCGCGGCGGGGATCGGCGCGGTGGCGGGGCCGTAGCGGGCGTGGATGGCGTCGATGAGCACGGGGAGCTCGGGCTCGAGGCTGCGGCCGGGGGGGCCGAGGACGAGGGGCTCGGCGGCGGCGCGGGCCAGGCCGTCGGCGCGCTCAGCGGTGGAGAGCAGCCCCCCCACGAGCAGGCTCCAGTCGCGCTCGCGGCGGGCGGCGGCCTCGGCCTCGGCGACGTCGGCGCGGAGGTCCGGGGGCATGCTCGCGAGGGGGATGGCGGCGCGCAGCTCGGCGGCGGAGCGCTGCCCGCGTGGCTGGACGCGGAGGGCGGAGATGCGGTCGTTCACGGCGGGGGCGCCGAACGCGAACCACGCCACGCCGAGGAGGAGGGCGGCGATGCCGCGCCTCACGGGGCCACCGGGGCGGGCGGGTCCGCCGGGGCGACGGGGGCGGCCGGGGCCGTCGCGTGGACCACCTGCACGCGGGTGATCTCCACCACCACCGGCACCGTCGCGGACAGGCCGAAGCTGCCCTCGTCTCCGGGCACCTCGATCCACGTCCAGCGGCCCGGGTGCAGGGTCACGGGCACGGCGCGCGTCCCCGCGGTCACGACAAGGCCCCCGCCGTTGTCCCCCGTCGGGCGCGCCCAGAAGGAGACGGTGGCCGCCCCCGCGCCGGCCCACAGCGGCAGCGCGTCCCCGGCGCGCAGGCGCACCGCGAGGCCCAGCCGGCGCACGTCGTAGGGGGTGTCGAGGTCCTCGGTGTCGGCGCCCGTCCACTCCCAGGTGCGGCCCTGGTCCTCCCACGCGTCGGGCAGGCGGAAGGCCCACGTCTCCTCGTCCGCCAGCGCCGGCTCGCCGAACATCTGGCGGAGCATCCCGATGGCGGGCTGGCCGATCAGATCGGCGCTGCCGACGTCTCCGGCGAGGCGCACGGCGTCGGCGTCCACCTGCCGGTGCATCACGACCCAGCGGAAGCCGTCCTTCAGCAGCGCGGCGAGGTCGGCGTCCGTCCAGCGGAGCGGCGGCGCGCGGCGGCCGATGTCGAGGAAGGTGCCGAGGAGCGCGTTGCCGCCGACGTAGTCGCGGAAGGCGAGCAGGTCCGTGCGGCGGATGAGCTGGTTGCAGTTCAGCAACGGCTGGGCGTGCACCACCTGGTTGTACTGGAAGCGCGAATTCGCGATGGAGAGCGGCTGGTACTGGAGGGGCAGCTCGACGACGGCGCCGCGCTCGGCGTCGCGGAGGCGCGTGTAGAGGGCGGGGACCGTCGCGTCCGAGAGGGGGCGCCACGCGGGGCGCTCGCCCGCCCACATCGGCTGGGTGAAGCCGGCGATCGCGAGGCCGACCGTGCCGACGGCGACCGCGGGGGTGCGGAGCGAGAGGCGGAGGGTGCCGGCCCCGGCGGCGGCGGCTCCCGCGAGCGCGAGCGACGTCAGGATGCAGATGCGGTAGGGGCGGTAGGCCTTCGAGAAGAAGGGGACGTGCTCGTAGGCCCAGGCGTAGGGGAGGGGGGCGTCCGCCGACCACTGTGGCAGCGGCGGCGTGTCGTCGATCATCAGGAAGGGGCCGAGCGTGAGGATCGTGGCGCCCGCGGCGATGACGATCCACCCGCGCGCGCGGCGCCCCGCGACCACGGCGCCGGCGATCCCGACGACGAAGGCGAGCGCGCCGGGGGTCGAGTCGAGCGGGTTGGTCACGAAGCGCGCGGCGAGCACGGCGCGGACGCGGGCGCTGTTCTGGATGACCTGCATGGCGTCGTGCTCTTCGAGGGTCGCCTCGTCGAGGGAGGCCAGCGGCATGCGGCCGTCGGAGAGCTCGCGCGCGCGGTCCCAGGCGGCGGTGTCGGTGAAGAGCGCGGTGCCGAGCGGCGGGCGGGTGGGCGTCTCGCGGCGCACGAGGGGGATGAGCGGCGCGTTGAGCGCGGCGGCGAGGGCGCACGCGGCGAGGATCCACGCGGTGGCGCGCCCGCGGCCCTCCACCGCCTGCCACGCGGCGAAGCCGATCGCGAACATGCCGGCGAACAAGGTGTAATACCAGTTGAACGGCCCCACCAGCGCCAGCACCCCCGCCGCCGGGAGCGCGCGGCGCCACCCGGGCTCCCGCGCGAGGTGCACGAGCGTGAGGCCGAACAGCGGCAGCAGCCCCGCCGCGACGAGCTCGATGCAGCCCGCGGCGCCCTCGCCGTAGAGGTAGGGGCTCGTCGTGAACACCACCGCGGAGAGCACGCCGGCCGCCTCGGTGCGGCCGATCGCGCGGCCGAAGGCGTGCGCCGCGAGCGCCGACGTCACGACTGCGCCCAGCAACAGCAGGTTGTAGGCGGGTACCAGCGGCACGCCCACCATCACCAGCGCCGCCCCGATGGCCTGGAGCGCCGCGTGCCCGAAAGACCACAGGTTGTAGCCGACGGGCCACAGGATGCGATCCGTCACCGCGGTGAGCGTGCCCGCGGCGGTCTGGTCGGCGAGGTGCCAGATGAGCCAGAGGGTGGTCCACGCGTCGAAGCGGTCGCCCCAGATGTGGGTGCCGAACTTGAGCGGGAGCGGCCAGAGGAAGGCGAGCGATCCCGAGGTGTAGGCGGCGGTCAGGGCGCTCCACCGCGCGACCGCCCCGCCGACGCGCTGGCGGCGGAGGAGGTTCGGGCTGGGCGGCGGCGGCGTCACGACAGATGGAGGCTACGGGGCGGGGGGTGGGGGGTCAAGTCGGGGCGGCGCGGGGGCTGGGTGGGCCGAGCCGAGGCCGGCGGGTGGACACGAAGACGTAGGCGCGCGGGCCGTCGGAGACGATGGCGGAGGGGTCGCCGGTGTCATCGGTGAGGGGCGCGTCCCAGAGGCGGCGGCCGGTAGCGGCCTCGAACGCCGCGATCTGGGCGGGGGTATCGCCGTCGCGGAGCGCCCACGGGACGTAGACGCGGCCGGCGCCGACGCCGAGGGTGGAGGGGGCGCCGGTGTCGGCGACAAGCGGGTCGTCGCTGGGGACGTCGGCGCTCCAGAGGACGTTGCCGAGCGCGTCGCGGGCGACGACGACGGGGACGGGGGTGCCGGGCTGGCGGGCCGCGAGGAACGAGGAGGGGCCGCCGTCGACGGTGAACAGCGCGTCGAGGTTCAAGGTGCCGACGAGCGCGGGGGGGGAGGACTTTCTCGAGGTAGATGCCGCGGAGGTGACCGTCGAGGCGGGTGGTGGGGGTGGCGCCGGGCTCGCTCGCCCAGAAGCCGCCGAGGCAGGGGGCCTCGCGGTCGGGCTTGGGGAGAGTGGAGACGGCGCCCGTGGTAGCTGGGGCCGTCGATCTCGATGATGTGGGCGTGGTGTCGGAGGCGGTCGACGGCCGCACCGGCGCGGAGCGGATCGCCGAGCACGCCGGGGCGGGAGCGTCCCAGAAGTCGGGGGGTGAGGGCTCACCGGGCGAGAAGTGGGACTCCGGTTGGCCGGGAGCGTCCCAGAAGTCGGGGGGTGAGGGCTCACCGGGTGAGAAGTGGGACTCCGGTTGGCCGCGCTCAGTGCGCGGCGGCGTCCGAATAGGGCAGCGCCGGGGAGAGCGCGGCGCCGAGCCGCGC
>CAJBVW010000569.1 GCA_903959175.1 uncultured Pseudomonadota bacterium | reverse complement strand
TCCGCCGCCGGCGAGGTGAGCGTGATGCGGGGCGTAGTGTCCTCGGGCGTCCCGTCCGGGCCCCCCGCTCGGCCCCCTTCCCCGCATCCCACCAGCATCAAGTGCAGGATCGTCATGCTTCTTCTCCCATGTCGCCCCAAATGTCGAGCCCAAGCCCGACCGGACAACCCGCCGGGTGACACCGTCTGTCACATCCCCATGCCGAAGCGCACCTTGTCCGGCCAGGTCTCCATGACACCCAACAGGACATCGCGCGACAGGCTCACCTCCGCGGGCGTCCAGGGCATGCGGGGGTCCTCAAGCATCTCGCTCTCGGTGAGATCGAACAACGCCGCGGCCTTCGCGGGGACGTCGGCGCGCTCGTAGGTGTCGAGCGCCGCGCTCGTCCGGACGTAGACCTGGTCGAGACAGTCGGGCTCGGACGCGCAGCCGTAGGAGAGCCACCCGCGGCCCCACTGCCAGCGCCACCCGGTGTCCCAGGTCTCGTCCATCCCCCACGGGGAGAACTTCATGCGGCCCTCGTCCTCCTCATCGACGAAGACGTAGAAGTCGTCGAGGTTGTAGGGGTAGCCGTCGAGGTTCCCCGTCGCCATCGTCCACGCCCAGTAGTCGAGGTACTGGTCCATGTCGACGACCTCGTCCGCGAGCCCGTAGAAGTCGGTGGTGGAGCGCGACAACACCCGTGCGGCGCGCGCGAGGCGGTCGGTGTCCTCCTCGCCGGCGGCCCGCTCGAAGTGGGACACCCCGAGCGGTGTCAGGTCTGCGGAGTCGTTGCCCTCCCAGAGCGTCCCCTCCCCGTCCCCGAACCAACGGTTCACAACCTCGGCGTCCATCGTCTCGAGCAGCGCGTACAGGCCGAAGGGCTCGCCGTTCACCGTCACCAGCGCCGCGGCCGCGCGCGGGGCCAACATCCCCACCTCGTTCCACAGTTGGTAGGAGACGATCTCGCGCCCCATCGCGGGGTCCGACACGAGATTGTTGAGGGTGATCCCCCGGAGCCCCCCGTAGCGCTGCCCGTCGACGAAGGCGTTGAACTTGATCTTGAACGCCGGCTTCCCGTCCCACCCCTGGAAGCTGTTGTTCCCCTTGAACCGCAGCCCCACGCCGTCGATGGCGGCGCCCTCGTGCTCGAAGCGGGCCTCCACGAAGGTGTCGGGATCGGCGGTGAGGGCGGCCCGCGCCGCGTCGTCGAGCGTCAGCGCGATGTGTTGGACGCGCCGCACGTCGAAGAGCGCGTCCTGGATCGCGGCGTCCCGCGCGTCCGCGTCCGTGTCCTCGTTCGACTCCACCACCTCGGGCTCCTCCTCGTCGGAGACCGTGTCCGTGCCGAGCGGATCGCACCCCACCAGCGCGACGAGCGCGCCGGCCATCAACCGGAGCATGCGGTGGCCTCCGCGACGATCTGGTCGTGACGGACCCGCAGCGTCTCGTGCAGGTCGTCGATCACCCACTGCCATGTGGTCCAATCGAGGAAGGGATCCTTCTTCACGTACGGCAAGAGCAGTTCCTCCAAGTCGTCGATCGGGGGGGAGAGGACCGCGGGGTCCTGGAGCGCCGCCACGTCCAGCACGGCGGCGCAGAATTCCTCTCGATAGATGCTGCGCATCCGGTTCACCAACACGGGCTGGGAGTTCTCGAGCCACGAGGGGTGGAGCTCGAAGATACCCCCGTCCTCGGGGTCGTTGTTGGTGAGGGTGAGCGAGAGATCCTTGTCCCAGGGGATGACGACGAAGCGCCCGTCCGGGGGTCGGTAGAGGAGGAAGTTCTGGCCGGCGCTGGCCATGCCGTCCACGTCGGGGAGCGCCATGTCGACGGCGATCTCACGCAGCCACGCGTCCACGTCGATGTGGTCGGGGAGGCAGGCGGCGAGGGCCTCGTCGGTGTCGCTGGAGGCGCACGCGAGGAACGGGATGAGGTCCGCGGACACGTCCTCGAGGTCGGTGCCCGCCTTCGGTTCGTAGGTTGCCACGTAGGCCGACGGATCGTCGGACACCCACTGAAGGCTCGCGCGGTCCCCGCAGTAGCCCTTCACCTTGTAGTAGCTGCCGCCCTCGGCCTCGTCCGCCGAGAAGTGCGCGTCGAGGAAGGCCTGATCGTCGGCCTCCTCGCTGTTGGGGAACACGCCCATGTAGGCCCCGTCCACGTAGAGGCGGGCGTGGCCCACGCGCGGGGCGACCACGCCCGCGGCGTCCATGAGGCCCAGCGCCACGCGCTCCCGGAGGAGGGTGTAGTCCCCCTCGGTCCCGAGCAGGTTCAGCTTTGCCACACCGTGAAAGGTGCGGTCCGGCACGAATTCGTCGAAGGAGATCTTGAAGCCGCGCCGCTCCATCACGCTCTCCTCGTACACGTTGTGGCCGCGGTACCGGACACCCACGTCGGGCCACGTCTCCGTCTCGCCGGTCGCCGGGTTCTCGAAGAGTAGGGTCGCGGGCTCGTAGGTGCGGTCCCCGCACTCGAAGGGGTCGAAGGCAGCCTCGAGGCGATCCTCCCAGCCGGCGCCGTCGAATTTCAGGCGGTAGACGGGCACTGCCTCCGGGTCCCAGAGCGGCTCGTCAGCGGTGATGCCCGGGCCGCAGCCGAGCATCGCCAGCGGCGCGGCGTAGGCCAGGCGTCGGGAGAATCCCCTCACCGTCATGTTCAACCTTGTCTTTCCCGGAAGCTAGGCACCCCGGACGGGAGCGGAGGGTCCCGTTCGCCCCCGGCTTCGCCGAGCCTCGGCGGGAACCCGACGGCGCCGCGGTGCGTGGGGAGCGGGTGGGCCCCGCGCGCGCCGCCGTTGCGGTGGAGGGGGGCGCCGGAGTACGCTGTGCGGCGCCCGATGCCCTTCCCCTTGCTCCTCCCCCTGCTTTGGTGGTCCACGGCCTCGTACGCCGGCGATGCCGTGCCCGTCGCCCCCGCCCCCGCCGCGTCCACGCCGGTGCCCGCGATGGGGGTCGATCAGCCGCTCTCCGATCAGGCCGCCGTCACCGCCTTCGTCGACGCCGTGCACAGTGAGACCGGAGCCCCGGTCCTGCTCGCCGCCGCCGGCCCGGACGCGGAGCACACCGCGCTGAAGGTCGCCTCGGCCATGCCCGCCGGGCACGTCCGCGTGCTGCGCATCGGGTACATCGGGGACGCCGCGGTCGAGATGACCCGCGCCCTCGAGATCGCCGGCATGCGCTGCGGCGTCCGGCTCGCGCTCACCTCCGCCGGCACCTGGCTCGCCTCCCGCCACGGCGACTGCGGGGCCGCGCCCCCGGGCTCCGCCGCCCCCGCGGCCGTGTCCACCGTTCCGGTCGTCCAGCCCGTCACCGTGGTCAACCCCGCGCTCGCCGCGCCCGCGTCCCCCGGGATCCCCGGCCTCACCGCCGCGCTGCCGACCGTCCGCGTCGAGTCCGCGCCCGCCGTGCCCTACCTCACGCCGCCCCCCCCGCCTCCGGATCCCGAGGTCCTCGCCGCGACGTACAAGCTCATCGAGCTCCGCCGCGTCAAGAACCCCAGCCCGCGGGACGACCTCCCGCAGGCCACCTGGGCCGTCCGCGACGGCCGCGGCCGCACCCTCTCCGCGATCGACTTCGCCCGCCGCACCGGTGACCTCGGCGTCGAACGCCGCATCGAGAAGGAGGGCAAGGTCGCCCGCGCGCTCGGGCTCGGCCTCGCGGTGGGCGGCGGCGCGCTCGTCGTGGCGGGCCTCGGCCTCATCGCCGCGCGGGACGCCGGAGAGCCCCAGCGGGGCGACTACGAGCCCGACAGCGCGGGCTTCACGAACGAGGAGTACGTCGAGGCCCTCGCCAAGGCGAACGCCGACTTCCGCGCCGCAGAGGAGGCCCACGCCATCCGCGCGGACGACCGCGTGTGGATCGGCGGCTTCCTGATCGGCGCGGGCACGATCTCCGCGGTGACCTCCCCCCTCGCCCTCCGCGGCGCGAACGACCGCCAGGGCGTGCCGGCCCTCTACTGGGACAAGCCCGGCGCGGACGCCCTCATCGCCGCGCACAACGCCACCGTGCGCCAGCGCATCGGCATGCCCGAGCCCGTCGTCGCGCCCGTCGCGCCGCCCCCCCCGCCCGCCATCGAGGAGGACGAAGACGAGGACGACGAGCCCAGCTTCGACGAGGATCCCCCCGAGGACAAGCGCGGCGAGCCCGACGGCGACGACGCCTCGGAGGACGTGCCCGCCCGCGAGGGCGCCCCCAAGCTCGCGCCCGGCGCCTCCGGCTACCTCCGCGACGCGCCCCCGCACGCCCCCGTGTTCATGCTCCCCTACTTCGCGATCGCGCCCTCTCTCGGCTCCGCGTCCGACGGCCCCGCGCCGCTCGTCGGCGTCGCGGGCCTCTCGGGGACCTTCTAGTGCCCGCCATGACACTGCTGATGGCCTGCGCGCTCGCGCACGCCGAGGGCTACTCGACCGACATCGAGCTGGTGCGCCCGACCTTCTCCCCGGGCGCCATCGCCGGCTTCGACACCCCCACGCTCGCCCGCCCGGGCACGGTGCGCGTCGGCACGCTCCTCCAGTACGAGCGCGACCCGCTGCTGCTCTACCAGCTCGAGCGCGAGGCCGGCGCCGTCGTCAGCAACCGGCTCATGGCGCACCTCGGCGTCTCGGTCGACCTCACCCGGCGCCTCTCCGCGCGCCTTGTCCTCCCGATCGGCGGCCAGTGGGGCACCGAGGTCGACCGCCTCGGGGCGGACGTCGGCGGCATCGGCGACGCCACCCTCGGCGCCCGCTTCCGCCTCTTCCAGCTCGGTCCGGTCGCCGCGGCCGCGCGCGCGGACCTCTACCTGCCCTTCGGCACGCACGACGCCTACATGGGCGAGAAGGGCCTGCGCGCCGCCGGCGGCTTCGTCGCCGAGGCCAAGGTCGGCCCCCTCGCCTTCCTGGCCGACGCCTCGGTGCTCGGGCGCGCGGCGGTCCCCACCGACCAGGACTTCACGCTCGGCTCGGAGCTCATCCTCCAGGGCGGCGCGCGCCTCGACATCTGGCCGGACAACGTGGCGCTGGGCGCCGGCGTGATCACCCGCAGCGGCTTCGTCGACTTCTGGTCCGGCGAGGCCGAGACCCCCATCGAGCTCGTCGCGGGCGTGCAGCTCCGCCCCCTCCGGGACTGGCGGCTGGACCTCGGCTTCGGCCGCGGCCTCGCCCCCGGCTACGGCACCACCCAGATCCGCCTCTACAGCGGGCTCACCTGGCAGCGCCTCCCGCCCGCCCCGATCAGCGTCGAGCCCCCGCCGCTCGCCAAGGTGCTCGTCACCGAAGCGCCGGATCTGCCGGTCGATCCCGTCGAGATCGTCGTCGAGAAGCCCCTCTGGAAGGAGGACGAGCTCGCCCGTGTCGAGGAGACCCAGATCGTCATCCGCGACCCCATCCAGTTCGAGCTCGCGACGGCCCGGATCCTCCCCGAGTCGATCCCCACCCTCGTCCAGATGGCGAAGCTCCTCAACGAGCACCCCGAGATCGGCCACCTCGTCATCGAGGGGCACGCGAGCGAAGAAGGCAGCTTCTCCTACAACTACGACCTCTCGATCCGCCGCTCGCTGGCGATCTTCCAGGAGCTCGTCATCGCGGGCACCTACCCCGCCCGACTCTCCTGCCGCGGCATGGGCGAGGTCGAGCCGATCGCGATGGGGGCGAGCGAGTCCGCCCTCGCGACGAACCGCCGCGTCATCTTCCACATCGTCCGGCGCCTGAAGCCCGGCGAGGAGCAGGCGCCGATGCGGACGGAGATGCTCCTCCCCTGGAACGGGGACCCCAAGACCTTCACGCCCCCGCCGCCGCTCCCCGCGGCCGAGCCCGAACCGAAGAAGGCCGATCCGAAGCCCAAGGAAGACTACCCGACGGATCCCGACCTCTTCAAGGAGCGCGACGAATGACCCTCACCGCGCTCCTCCTCCTCGCCGCCGGGCCCGCCTTCGCCAGCGGCGAGCGCAACTGCGAGAACGAGCCCTACCAGGACCTGAACTGCAACACCGTCCACGAGCCGGACGAGCTCCTGGTCGACCAGACGGATCCGCTCTGCGCCGCGAACATCGACCCCGACACGGGCGAGCCGTACACCAACGCCGACTACTACTGGGACTACTACTCCTACGGCTGCCTGTACCCGGTGACCTCCTTCGACGTTGATGGGGACGGCCTCTCCGAAGGCTCGTTCCAGGTCCCGGAGGACGCCGCCTACCCCGACATCATCGGCGTGCTCTCGTGTGACAACTGCCCGGAGCTGGCGAACCCCCGGCAGGAGGACGTCGACTGCGACGACATCGGCGACATCTGCGACAACTGCATTGACGACTCGAACCACGATCAGGCCAACGGCGACTTCGACGACCTCGGTGACGTCTGCGACAACTGCCCGGTGGACACGAACCCCGGCCAGGAAGACGACGACGTCGACAACGCCGGGGACGCCTGCGACAACTGCCTCGACCTGTTCAACCCCTCCCAGGCCGACGCCGACGCGGACACCTGGGGAGACGACTGCGACAACTGCCCGCCGATCAACAACCCCGACCAGGCGGATGACGACGGCGACGGCATCGGGGACGCCTGCGACAACTGCGCCAC
>CAJBVW010000568.1 GCA_903959175.1 uncultured Pseudomonadota bacterium | reverse complement strand
TCCGATCGCGAACTCGCAGGTGCTCCGCGCGGCGCTGCAACACGCCACGGGGTCGGTACCGCCGTCCCCGACGCGGCAGCCCCGACGCGCCCCGATGCTGCTCGTCGCCCTCGGGCTCGCCTACCCCGTCGCGTCCGCGCTCGCGCTCCTCCACCTCCACAACCTCGTCGCCCTCGGCTTCTGGCTCGCGTGGCGCCGCCGCGTCGGCCGGGCCCACCTCGGCGTGCTCGCCGCCATCGCGCTCGGCGCCACCCTCCTCGCCCTCGGGGCCTTCGACCGCGTCGCCCTCGGCCTCCCGCTCCCCGTCGGCGTCTCGCCCGCCCTCGCCGCCGACTGGCTCGCGCCCGGCGTCCCCGCCCCGTGGGCCGGCCGCCTCGTGCGTCTCTTCGTCTACTTCCAGGCCCTCCACTACGTGGTCTGGCTACGGCTCGTCCCCGAGGAGGACCGCGCCCGCGAGAGCGCCCGCACCTACCGTCGCGCGTGGCGGGAGCTCCTCGGCGACGTCGGGCGCGCCGTCGCCTGGGCGGTCGTGCTCGGGAGCGTCGGACTCGTGGCGTGGGGCTGGGCGGACGCCGGCGCCGCGCGGGCCGCCTACCTCGACGTCGCCGTCTTCCACGGCTTCCTGGAGCTCGGCGTCGCGTCGTGGTGGCTCGTCGCGGGCACGCGCCCCGGGGCGCTCACGGCACGGTGAAGTTCAGGCGGAGCCAGGCCTCGCCGAGGCCGGTGCAGTCGGTCGCCCACCAGATCCACTGGGCGCCGAGGTCGTAGAAGGGCTGGGGCTGCGTGCCCCACGGGCTCGTGTTCGCGCACACCTCGGGGATGTGCCACGCGCTGTCGTCGTAGGCGGCGTCGGTCCAGTCCGAGGGCGGCGCCGCCTCGGTCATCGTCCAGTTGTCCGGCCCGCTCAGGAAGCGCACGGCGCCCTCGACCTTCACCACCGCGATGACGCCGGAGATGACCTGCCCGGTGTCCGTCGCGTAGAGCGACAGCGCGTGGTCGCCGCAGGGGAGCTCCCAGGCGAGGGTGTCGAAGGTGTTCCACGCGTTCTGGCCGGGCGCGGTGAACTCGGTGCCGTCGAGCCACCCCTGCCAGGTGTCGTCGGCGGTTAGGAACAGCTCGACCGACTGGTAGAAGCCGTCGCACGGGTCGGGCTCGGCGCCGTTGCCGAGCTGCTGGGCGCCGGTGCTGGGGCGGACGGGGTCGTCCGAGGTGATGGCGAGGGTGCCCTCGTCGCCGCCGGACGCGCTCGGGGTGTACTGGACGAGCACCTCGGTCGTGTCGCCGGGCGCGAGCACCGCGGGGGTGGCGGTGATGTCGCCCGCGTCGAGCACGACCATGTCGCCGTCGGTCGCGGCGTAGGTCCAGTCGGTCACGGTGAGGAGGCCCTCGCCGACGTTGGAGACGGTCACCGTCGTGGTCGCGGAGGCGCCGACCTCGAGCGTGCCGAAGTCGTAGACGGCGGGCTCGACGAGGATCTCGCCGTAGGGCACGCCGCCGCTGAGGGGCACGGGGACCTCGGCCTCGTCGGCGTCGTCCGAGGCGACGAGGAGGCGGTCGGTGAGCGGGCCGGGGCCGGACGGGCTCCACGTCAACACCGTCTCGACCTGACCGCCCGGGGGCACGACGGGGCTGGAGAGCGCGGTCCAGCTCACGTCGGTGGAGCCGCTCCCGAGCGAGAGGCCCTCGATGTGCAGGGGCGCGGTGCCGACGTTCCCGATGGTGACGGTGGCGACGCCCTCGCCGTTCCAGGCGAGCGTGCCGAAGTCGACCGCCTCGGGGGTGACCACGATGTCGGGGCCGCCGGTGGCGGTGTCCCCGTCGGGCGCCTCGGGCTTCGACACGATCTCGTTCTCGGAGCACGCGCCGAGCAGGACGAGCAGGGCCGCGGAGGGGAGGGACGCGCGGGAGCGGGCGGGGGAGGGGAGGCGCATCCGGCGAGTATACCTGGGCTTCGTCGGGTGGTCAGCGCGCGGAGCGGGTCAGCCGCGCCCGCGCCTCGGCGACGATGTCCAGCTGGATCGTCAGCGCCGGATTCGGGCCGTGGCGGGCGACGAGGGCGCGCAGGCGGGCATCGTCCGCGGCGAGGCGGGCGGCGAGGGCGGCGGGGTCGACGTGGGCGCGGGCGGGGCCGTAGGCGAGGTCGACAGCGTCGAGCTCCTCCGGCGATCCGTACGTGGCCGACATCACGATGAAGCGGCGGCCCCGGTCGGTCAACACGCGCTCGGTGACGATGCGCCAGCCGAGGGGACCGAGCGCCGCGCGGAGGTCGGCCTCGCCCTCGTTGGGTTGGAGCACGAGGGTGGTCGCCCCGGCCGCGCGCGCCCCCGCGACGATGCGGGCGACGAGCGCCCCGCCCATGCCGCACACGGTCACGGTGTCGACGCCCGCGAGGCCCGCGCACCCGGACCCCCGCCGGTACTCGAGCGCCGCGCCGAGCCCGAGCGTGTCCCCGAGGGCCCGCGCCCCGGCGAGGGGGGCCTCCTTGTCGTCCACCCCGATCGCCCGCGGCACCCGCCCGCTGAGCACGAGGAACGCCGGGAGCCGGCCGTGGTCCGTCCCGATGTCCGCCATCGGTCGCCCCGCGGGGACCCGCTCCGCGACGGCCGCGAGGCGGGCGGTGAGGAGCGGTGGGGCGGCGGGGGGCATCGCCCCGTCTACCCCGGAGCGGTGGCCCGGCGCCCCTACCCGGTGGTCGCCGCGACGAGGCGGGCGTGCTCCGTCCACATCGCCTCGGGCATGCGATCCCCGTAGGTCTCGAGGAACGCGGCCTGATCCCGGGCCTCGTCGGCCCACTGTTCGGGCACGACGCGTAGGAGGCGCGCGAGCGCGGCCGGCGAGAGGGTCAGCCCCTCGAGATCGAGGTCGACGGCGGCGGGGACGTTGCCGATGGGGGTCTCGACAGCGCCGCCGCGGCCCGCGCAGCGCTCGATCACCCAATCGAGGACGCGCAGGTTGTCCCCGAAGCCGGGCCAGAGGAACGAGCCGTCCGCGTCGGTGCCGAACCAATTCACGCCGAAGATCTTCGGCGGGTCGGCGACGGCCTTGCCCATCTCCAGCCAGTGGCCGAAGTAGTCGGCCATGTTGTACCCGCAGAAGGGGAGCATCGCCATCGGGTCGCGCCGGAGCACGCCGACCTTGCCGGTGGCGGCGGCGGTGGTCTCGGAGGCGAGGGTGGCGCCGATGAAGGTGCCGTGCTGCCAATCGCGGGCCTCGTACACGAGCGGCACGACGTTGGGCCGGCGCGCGCCGAAGAGGATCGCGCTGATCGGCACGCCGGCGGGATCCTGCCACTCCGGCGCGATGGACGGGCACTGGTCGGCGGGCGCGGTGAAGCGGCTGTTGGGTTGGGCGGCCTTCTCCCCGGAGCCGGGGGACCAGGGGCGGCCGCGCCAGTCGAGCATGCCCTCGACCGGGGGCTCGTGGTGGCCCTCCCACCACACGGTCCCGTCGGGCTTCAACGCCACGTTCGTGTAGATGGTGTTGTGCGAGGCCGCGGCGATGGCGTTCGGGTTGGTCTTGTTGGAGGTGCCGGGCGCGACGCCGAAGAAGCCGGCCTCGGGGTTGACGGCCCAGAGGCGCCCGTCCGCGCCGGGGCGGAGCCAGGCGATGTCGTCGCCCACGGTCCACACCTTCCAGCCCTGCTCGAGCATGGCCTTGGGCGGCACGACCATCGCGAGGTTGGTCTTGCCGCACTGGCTCGGGAACGCGGCGCACACGTAGCGCTTCTCGCCGCGGGGGTTCTGGATCCCGAGGATGAGCATGTGCTCCGCCATCCAGCCCTGGTCACGGCCGAGGACGCTGGCGATGCGGAGCGCGAGGCACTTCTTGCCGAGGAGCGCGTTGCCGCCGTAGCCCGAGCCGATCGACCAGATCGCGTTGTCGTCGGGGAAGTGGCAGATGTAGCGGCGCTCCGGGGAGAGGTCCCCCAGGCTGTGCAGGCAGCGGGTGAGCTCGCCGCCGGTCATCTCCAGCTGCCCCCACGCGGGCGCGCCCATGCGCGTCATGATCCGCATGTTGAGCACCACGTAGAGGCTGTCGGTCAGCTCGATCCCGACCTTCGAGAACGGCGAGCCGACCGGCCCCATCACGAAGGGGACGACGTAGAGGGTGCGGCCCTTCATCGCGCCGGCGTAGAGCGGCGTGAGCTTCTCCCGGGCGTCCTCCGGGGACATCCAGTTGTTGTTCGGACCGGCGTCGGCCTGCGCGCGGGAGCAGATGAAGGTCAGGTGCTCGGTGCGCGCGACGTCGGTGGGGTCGGAGCGGTGGAGGTAGCTGTTCGGCAGCGTCTCGGGGTTCAGGGGGATCAGCACCCCCTCCTGGACCGCCTGCGCGGTCAGGCGCTCGCGCTCCTCCTCGGAGCCGTCGCACCAGTAGACGGCCTCGGGCTGGCACAGGGTGCGGACCTCTTCAACCCACGCGCGGACGGATTCTGGGATCATGAAGCCTCGGAGCGACGCGCGAATCTACCCCGGAGGTGCCCGCGGCGCCACGACGAAACCCGCCTTATACGCACCGAAGCCCCCGCCCGGAATGACCTCCGGCGGGGACTTGGGTAGGGTTGCGAGCCCTAACAGGGGTCGGGGCCGAGCGCGCCCGGTTCACCGCACGAGGCGGCGCAGCGCGATGAGCGCCTCGACGATGCCGGGGTCGGCGAGGGTCGAGATGTCGCCGAGCTGGTCCGTCTCGTCCGAGGCGATCTTCCGAAGGATGCGCCGCATGATCTTGCCGGAGCGCGTCTTCGGGAGGCCGGGCACGAGGGTGATGCGGTCGGGCGTCGCGATGGGCCCGATCATGTGGCGGACCTGCACGCGCAGCTCGTCGGGATCGGCGGTGTAGCCGTCCTTGAGGTGCACCCAGGCGTGGATGCCCTCGCCCTTGATGTCGTGCGGGAAGCCCACCACGGCGGCCTCGGCCACGGCGGGGTGCGCCACCAGCGCGCTCTCGATCTCGGCCGTGCCGATGCGGTGCCCGGCGACGTTGAGCACGTCGTCCACGCGCCCGGTGATCCAGTAGTAGCCGTCCTCGTCGCGGCGGCAGCCGTCCCCGGTGAAGTAGTAGCCGGGGTAGGGGCGGAAGTAGGTGTCGACGAAGCGCGCGTGATCGTTCCAGATCGTGCGCGCGTGCCCGGGGAGCGAGCCGGCGAGCACGAGGTTGCCGGAGGTGGCGCCCTCGAGGATCCCGCCCTCCGCGTCGAGCAGGAGGGGCCGCACGCCGAACATCGGGAGGCCGGCCGAGCCCGGCTTGGATCCGTGCGCCCCGGGGAGCGAGGTGACGAGGATGCCGCCGGTCTCCGTCTGCCACCAGGTGTCGATGACGGCGCACTCCCCGCCGCCCACGACGTCGTGGTACCAGCGCCACACTTCGGGGTTGATGGGCTCGCCGACGGAGCCGAGCACCCGCACCGTCGGCATCCGGCGGACCCAACTGTCCCCCTCGCGGATCAGCGCCCGGAGCGCGGTCGGCGCGGTGTAGAGCGTGGCGGCGCCGAGGTCGTTGGCGACCTCCCAGTAGCGCGACGGGTTCGGATGGTTGGGCACCGACTCGAACAGCACCGAGGTTACACCGTTCGCCAGCGGCCCGTACACGATGTAGCTGTGGCCGGTGATCCAGCCGCAGTCCGCCGCGCAGAAGTGGACCTCGCCCGCGTCCAGCCCGAACACCCAACGGAAGGTGTTGGTGACATAGGTGAGGTAGCCGCCGGTCGTGTGGAGCAGGCCCTTCGGCTTGCCGGTCGAGCCCGACGTGTAGAGGACGAACAGCGGATCCTCCGCGTCCATCCACTCGATCGGGCACACGGGGCGCTGCTTCGCCTCCTCCTCGTGGAGCCAGAGGTCACGGCCCGCCACCATCGGCACCGGCGCGCCCGTACGCCGCACCGTGAGCACCGTGTCACAGAGGTTCTCCGCCGCTTCGTTCGCGATGTGCTTGAGCGCGATGCGCTTCTCCCCGCGCAGCCCCTCGTCCGCGGTGATCAGCACCTTCGCGCCGGCGTCCACGATGCGATCCCGCAGGGCCTGGGCGGAGAACCCCGCGAACACCACGCTGTGCACCGCGCCGATGCGGGCGCAGGCGAGCATCGTCATCGGGAGCTCGGGCACCATCGGGAGGTAGATGCACACCCGGTCGCCCTTCTTGACGCCGTGGGCCTTGAGCACGTTGGCGATGCGGCTCACGCGCGCCCGAAGGTCTCCGTAGGTGATGCGCTCGTAGTCGCCCGGGTCGTTCTTCGCCCAGATGAACGCCACGTTCTCGGGTGGGTGGCGGTCCACGCAGTCGTGACACGCGTTGAGCCTACCGCCGGAGAACCAGGCCGCGTCCGCGCCTTCGCCCTCCACGACGCTGCGCCAGGGCGCGAACCACGTCAGCGCGGCGGCCGCGTTGCCCCAGAAGCCGGCGGGATCGGTGATCGACTCGAGGTAGAGCACGTCGTAGGCGGTGCGGGAGGGGATCGCGGCGCGCGCGGCGAGGGCGGGTTTGACGGGGATCACGGGGGGCTCCGGGCTACCCCTCAACGTAAATCGGCGGGAGCTCCGGCGGGGGAGGTGGGGCCGTGCGCGTCGCGCCCGGCCCCGTGCAGGGGCTCCCGCCCCCGCAACGCCCCCGGGGATCCGGACCCCTCTCCCTCAGGCCCGCCGCCGCGCCCACGGCGCGAGCCCGGCCGTCATCCCGATCGCCGCCACCGCGCCCACCGCATGGAGCGGCGCCACGCCGACCGCGAGCCCGAGCAGCGCGAGCGCCGGCCCGCCGAGGTAGCCGAGGCCGATGACCGCCTCGTGCCGGCCGCCCTGCTCGACCTCCCCGTGGCCGACGGCCATGCCGTAGTAGAGCGCCGCGTAGTACACCGCGCCCTGGCCGATCCCGAAGGCCACGAGCCCCGCGAGCACGGCGGCGGCCGTCGAGCCGCTGAGCGCCACCGCGAAGCCCGCGAGCAGGACGAGCGCGCCAGTCACGAGCATGCCGGGGCGGCCGCGCCAGCCGGACCAGCGCGAGAGCAGGACGAAGATGCCGAAGCGGGCCACCATCCACGTCGACGAGAGGGCGGCGGCCCACGCGAGCGGGACCCCGGTGCGCGCCCACACGCCGGGGAGGAGCGGCGAGAGCGCGTCGAGCAGGAGGTAGCTCACCGGGAGGAGCACACGGCTCGACCACAATAGGAGCGGGTAGGTGCTCGCGACGGGCGCGGCGGCGGCATGATCGAGCGGCGGCGGCTCGGGCGGGAGCGCGGCGATCGCGAAGGCGCCGAGGAAGTGGAGCGCGAGGAGCACGCCGAAGGTGGCGGCGAGGTTGTCGCCGGCGGCGCCGACGATCCACAGCGCGGGCACTACGGTGGCGGACCACGTCAGGTTGAAGCGCCCGATCACGCGGTGGAGCGCGGCGCCGTGGTGGCCGCCGGCCACGTAGCCCTCGACCAGGGGCCACATCAGCCCGGCAGCGCCGTTGTAGAGCGGCGCGGCGAGCCAGAGGCCGAGCTCCGGCGGGCGCGTGGCGAGCACGAGCCCCGCGAGGATCATCAGCGCGTTCGCGGCGTGCAGCGCCCGGCGCGCCCCGATGCGCCGCCCGACCGACCCCGCGATCAGCGCCCCCGGGATGTAGGGGATGAACAGGGCGACGGCGAGCCACAGGTTCTGCACGTCCCCGAAGCCGTACGCGGTGTGCGCGAGGAAGTACATGCCGTGCGTGACGATGCCGCCGGCGGTGCTCACGAGCGCGGTCAACAGCAACGCGGGGGGCATGGGCGCGGCTAACCCGGCCCGGACCCCGGCACACCGCCGCGCACGTCCCCCGCGCCGCGACCGGCTCCGGAACTTCTCGTGCGCCGCGAGCGGTCCCGCGCACGCAGCGCCGTGAACAGGTTATGAGCGGGCTTTCGCGGCGCGCCATGACGAACCTGCCTACTCTCTCCCTGTCCATCGGCGCGTTGAGCCAGGCGACCGGCGTGCCGGTGAACACCTTGCGCACCTGGGAGCGCCGCTACGGCGTCCCCAGCGGAGACCGCACCAGCGGCGGCCACCGGCTCTACCCGCCGGAGACCGTCGAGCACCTCCGCCTCGTCGTGCGCGCGCTCGACGCCGGGCACCGGCCCGCGCAGGTGCTCCCCGCCTCGGTGGAGGACCTCCGCCGCCTCGTCGGACAAGCCGGCCCCTCCGCCAGCCCGGCGGGCCCGGTCGAGGCGTGGGTGGACGCCGCGCGCGCGCTCGACGGCACCGCGCTCGTCCGCGGCTTCGCGGAGGAGGGCGCCCGGCTCGGGCTCCCCGCGTTCCTCGAGCTCCGCGCGCTCCCGTTCCTCCGCCGCGTGGGAGAGGCGTGGGAGGCCGGCGAAATCCAGGTGTTCCACGAGCACTTCGCGAGCGCGCGGCTTGAGGACTTCCTCTCCGCGTGGTGGCGCCCCCTCGCGGACGGCGCCACCGGCCGGGCCGTCGTGTGCTCCACCCTCGCGGGGGACCACCACAACCTCGGCCTCCACATGGCCGCCGGCCTCCTCGCCGTCGCCGGCCACCGCGTCGTGTTCCTCGGCCCCGACACCCCGGTCGACGACATCGTCGCCGCCACCGCCCAGGCCCAGGCGCGGGACGTGGTGGTGAGCGTGTCCTTCTCGGTGCCGTCGCCGCACGGGGGCATCAGCGCCCTGCGCGCCGCGCTCCCGGCCCGCGTGCGGCTCTACGTGGGCGGCGCGGGCTCCGAGGACATCGAGGGTGTGGTGCGGGTGCCGCGCCTCTCGCGCCTCGCCGAGATGATGAACACCTGAGCGTCCGGCCGCCGCCGCGGCCGTGCTTAGCTTTCCTGGCGATGGACACCGCCCCCGCCCCGCCCGACACGAAGCTGACGTTGCCCGTCGCCGGCATGACGTGCGCGACCTGCGCCGCGCGCATCGAGAAGGTGCTCGGCCGGGTGGACGGCGTGCTCGACGCGTCGGTCAACCTCGCGACCGAGCGCGCGTCGATCCGCTTCGACCCCACGCGCGCCAGGCCCGCCGACCTCGCCGCCGCCATCGAGCGCGCCGGGTTCACCGTCCCCGTCGAGACCGCGCGGCTCGCCATCGGCGGCATGACGTGCGCCACCTGCTCCGCCCGCATCGAGAAGGTGCTCTCGCGCAAGCCAGGCGTCGCCTCCGCCCAGGTCAACCTCGCCACGGAGGTCGCCACCGTCGCCTACGTCCCCGGCGTGATCGACGTCCCCGCGCTGATCGCGGCGGTCGAGTCCGCCGGCTACACCGCCGCGCCCGCCCCGACCGACGCCGCCGCCCGCGCCGCAGCCGAGGCCGTCGAGGCCGCGCACACCCGCCGCGAGCTCGCGATCCTCCTCGGCTCCGCCGCGCTCACCGTGCCGCTCCTCGTCCCGATGGTAGGGCACCCGCTCGGCCTCCATTGGATGCCCCCCGGGTGGGTCCAGCTCCTCCTCGCCACGCCGGTGCAGTTCGTGGCGGGCGCGCGCTTCTACCGGGGCGCGTGGTCGGCCGTGCGCGCCGGCACCGGCAACATGGATCTCCTGGTCGCGCTCGGCACCACCGCAGCGTACGTCCTCTCCCTCGCGATGCTCGCGGGCGGTGGGCACCTCTACTTCGAGAGCGGCGCCGCGGTGATCACCCTGGTGCGCCTCGGCAAGTTCCTCGAGGAGCGCGCCAAGCGCTCGACCACCCGCGCCATCCGCGCGCTCATGGAGCTCCGCCCCGACACCGCGCGCCTGCTGAAGGACGGGCGTGAGGTCGAGGTCCCCGCCGAGGCCGTCGGCCGCGGCCAGGTCGTCGTCGTGCGGCCCGGCGAGCGCATGCCGGTCGACGGCACGATCCTCCGCGGCGAGAGCCAGCTCGACGAGTCGATGCTCACCGGCGAGAGCCTCCCCGTCGCGCGCGCCGTGGGAGACCCCGTCGTGGGCGGCTCCATCAACGGGGACGGCCTCCTCCACGTCGAGGCCACCGCGGTCGGCGCGGAGAGCACCCTCGCGCGCATCGTCGCCTTGGTGGAGGACGCCCAGGCCCAGAAGGCGCCCATCCAGCGCGTGGTGGACCGCGTGTCCGCCGTCTTCGTGCCGGTCGTGCTCGTCGTCGCCGTCCTCACCCTCGTGGGCGGTGTACTCGCGGGCCTCGGCGCCGAGGCGAGCGTCGTCAACGCCGTCAGCGTGCTGGTCATCGCGTGCCCGTGCGCGCTCGGCCTCGCGACGCCTACCGCGCTCATGGTCGGCACCGGCGCCGCCGCCCACGCCGGCATCCTGTTCAAGGACGCCGTCGCGCTCGAGCGCGCCCACGCCGTCACCGTCGTCGTGTTCGACAAGACCGGCACCCTCACGGAGGGCCGCCCCGAGGTGCGCGAGGTCCTCCCGGCGCCCGGCGGCGACCCGCCCGTCTCGGCCG
>CAJBVW010000567.1 GCA_903959175.1 uncultured Pseudomonadota bacterium | reverse complement strand
GGCGCCGAAGGTCCAGCCCTCGACCGCCACCTCGCGGAGGGGATCGTGCGGCGTGTGCGCCCGACGCGAAAGGGATCGCGGGCTCGGGCGTTCCAGCCCCGTCGCGACCGTCGTCGCGCCTGCCCCGGAGCCCCCTTGTTCCTCCTCGCCTGTCTCGCGCTCCTCGCCCCCGCCGCCCACGCGGAGGAGCACGACTTCGCCACCGCCGCGAAGGCGCGCATGAACCTCTCCTTCGACAACGACGCCGTCCAGGCCGAGCTCGCCGCGCCGATGGCCGCGCCCACCTACGCGGCCCCGGGCCGCCCCGTCGCGCCCCGCGCCGTCGCGCCCCGCCCCGTCCTCCCCCTCGAGGCCAACTCCACCCTCGACCATGTCGTCGTGATGCGCGACCGCGCCATCGTCACCCGCACACGCGAGGTCAAGCTCGCCGCCGGTCCCCAGCGCGTGCGCTTCGACGGCCTCCCGCTCGGCCTCGCGGCGGACGCGCTCTACGCCCGCGTGCGCGACGGCAAGGCGCGGGTGGTCGGGGTGGAGCTCGTCACCGGCGTCGGCGAGTCCTCCCGCCCGCTCCCGACGCTCGACGTGGTCAAGGGCACGCTCGGCTGGGTGGGCGAGGCCGAGCGCGACCTCGCCGTCAAGCTGCGCGTCGACGAGGAGCGCGCGAAGGAGCTCGGCGACGACCTGGAGCCCCTGCTCGTGAAGCTCCGCGACCCGCTCGCCACCGGCATGACCGTGCAGGTCGACCTCGATGTCGCCGCCGCCTCCACCGTCGACCTCGCCCTCGTCTCCCAGACCACCGGCGAGCCTTGGACCACCGCCACCCTCCAGCTCTCCACCGCGGACCCCGTCGCCGGCGGCACCGCCCCCACGCTCGCCGCGTGGGTGCTCGACGAGTCCGGCATGGACGCCTCCCAGTTCACCGCGAGCTCGGGCGAGCGCACCGGCGCGGGCGCCCAGATGCTCGACGTGGCCGGGCGCCGCACCATCGCCGGCGACGGCTCCGAGGCGCGCATCCCGCTCTCCGCCGGCACCTTCCCCACCGTCGTCTCGCTCACGACGGTCCCGCGCCGCGTACCCGCCGTCTTCCGCTCCGCCCACGTCACCTGGACCGGCGAATCTCCGCTCCTCCCGGGGCCCGTCGCCTCCTTCGTGGGCGCCGACTACGTCGGCAGCGCAAACCTGCTGGCCGTCGCCCCCGGCGAGGCGATGGACCTCGGCTTCGGCGTCGACGAGCGCCTCAAGGTCGACCGCAAGCTGGCCGACCGGCAGGTGGAGTACCTCCTCGGCGGGCGCACCCGGTACACCGTGCGCTACGTCACCACCGTCCAGAACTTCGGCAAGGCGCCGCAGACCGTCACCCTCTCCGATCAGCTGCCTGTCTCGCAGATCGAGAAGGTGGCCGTCGTGATGCTCAGCAGCACGCCCGCGGTCACCGACCCCAACGATCCCCCCGGCGTGCTCCGCTGGCCGCTCACGATCGCGCCCGGTGGCACCGCGACGGTCGAGCTCGCGTTCACCGTCACGGCCCCGCGCGAGCAGGCCTACCGGCTGGACCAGATGATGTACTGACGCTCCGCCCCGTGTGCCCTTGACGTGTCACCGGATCTCGCGGGTCGTGATGACTTCGCCCGGGGGAAAGCGCGCGGGGGACGCCGCCCGCGCCGCCCCCCCCATCTGTGCTATCGATAGCGCGGAGGTAGGATGTTCGTGGCCCGGTCGAACAGCGAGCGCTTGCGGGACAGCTTCGCCGACGTGCTGCGTACGCAGGTGTTGGAGGCGAGCCAGCTCGCGGGCCTGGCGGGTGACGACCCCGACCTGCGCGAGGCCGTGGGCGAGATGCTCGAGCGCGTGCAGCGCACGGCGCGGGCGCTCCACCTCGACCAGGTCGAGCAGGTCGCCGCCACCGCGGCGCGCTCGATGGAGGCCGGGGCCGGGGGAGACGCCCTCCTCCCGCTCCTCGAGGCCTGCCGCGCCATTGACCCCACCGCCGCCGCCCTGCGCTGCATCATCGTCGTCGGCGCCCCCGCCGGCGGCGAGCCCGAGCCCCTCGTGCGCCGCGTGCCCACCGTCACCGCCGCGCAGGAGGTCGTCTTCGAGGAGGCCGCCCTCGCCGTCGTGCTCCCGCTGGACGCCCTGGTGGCGGGCGCCGGGGCCGGCTTCGGCGACGTGCCCCGCTACGCCTGGGGCCACGCGGACGACCTCGCGTGCCGCCTCACCGCCGCCCGTCACGGCGCCCTCGCCTACTTCGCCGCGCCGCTCGACCTCCGCATCGTCGCCGCCCGCGTGCGCACGCGCGCCCTCCTCTCCGGCGAGCCCGACCGCCTCCTGCTCGTCGGCGCCTCCGACAGCGTCACCTCGGCGTGGGTGCGCGCCTTCGCCGACCTCCCCGTCGAGCTCACGCTCCTCCGCTCCCGCGACCACCTCCTCGCCACCCTCGAGGACGTCGACCCCGCCGTCGTCGTCCTCGCCGACAGCCGCGCGGCCGAGCTCGCCGTGGTGCTCCGCGGCCACCCCGAGTGGTGGGACCTCCCCCGCGTCGTCGTCACCGATGATCCGCCCGAGGGCCTCATCGAGCTCGTGTTGCCCGCGTCGCTCCCCTTGGATCGGCTGCGCGCTCAGGGCCGCGCGCTCCTCGAGCGTGCCCGCCAGGACCGCGAGCTCCGCGCTCAGGACCGCGCCACCGGCGTCCTCCCCGCCGTCGCCCTCCTCCGCGCGGCCGACCGTGAGGCCGCCATCGCCCGTCGCGGTCGCCTCCCCCTCGCCATCGCCCGCGTCGACATCGACGAGCCCTCCGCCCTCCGCCGTGTCCACGGCAGCGCCGGCATCGGCCTCGCCCTCCGCCTCCTCGCGCGCGCCCTGCAGGAGGGCCTCCGCGGCACCGACCTCGTCGGGCGCATCGGCGAACACGGCTTCGGTGCGCTCCTCCCCAGCACCACCGCCGTCGCCATGCGCGCGCGTTTCGACGAGGTGGAGCAGCGCTTCCGCGTCCTCGCCGAGGGCGACAGCCGGCTCGAGGGTGTCACCGTGACCGCCGGCCTCTCCGACCTCGGCGAGGGCTACGAGGGCGTGTTCTTGCGCGCCGACCGCGACCGCCTCCAGGCCAGGCGCGGGGCGTAGCGGGGCATCGGCGGCACGGCGGGGACGTGCTCGCCTGTTGCGCCGGCGCCACCCGCACCCCAAGTACCTCGCCGCCGCGGCCAAGGGCGGCGCCTCCGGCGAGCTCGACCCCGCCCAGGTCGTCGACGAGGCCCTCCGCCACCTCGGCCGCGGCCCCACCCTCGTCCCCGGCGCCTTCAACCGCACCGCGTCGTGGGTCATGCGGCGCTCGCTCGCGCGGGCGACGACGGTGCGGATCATGGGGGGGCAGACGCGGAGGTTACAGGGGCGGGGGTAGGGTGCGCGCCGGCTTCGCCGGCCGGGTGCTATCGGGCGGCGGCGCGAGGATGACTGCCACGCGGTCATGGGCGGGGTACCTGACCAACAGGTGGTGCGAGGATGACCGCCACGCGGTCATGGGCGGGGTACCTGACCAACAGGTGGTGCGAGGATGACCGCCACGCGGTCATGGGCG
>CAJBVW010000566.1 GCA_903959175.1 uncultured Pseudomonadota bacterium | reverse complement strand
GGGCCGGGGCGACGGGGGGCGGGGCCGGGGCGACGGGGGGCGGGGCCGGGGGACGGGCCCTCGCGGCGGGCGCGGACATGGCGGGCAGGTCACGGGTGCGGAGCGCGCGCATGTGCAGGGCGATGCGGCGGTCCACCACGCCGCCCGCGCCGTCGAGCGACTCGGTGTCGCTGGAGGCATGGCGGTGCAGCGCGAGCAGGCGGTCAAACGGCAGGTGCGACGCCGCCAGCTGCAGGAGCGCTGCGCGGCCCGCGCTGAGCGTCGTGAGGACGCCCTGCGCGGCGTCGAGCATGGCGCGATCGGGGCCGGAAGGGGGCGAGCCCCCCGTGGGCCCGGGGGACACCATGCGCTCGCCCGGCATGGCCGGCTACTCCTTGGCGCCGATGCTGAGCGCCGCCATCTGCTGGGAGAGCCCGCTGATGCTCATCATCAGCTCCTCGCGGAGCGTGCGCATGCGGACGACGTTCTCCTCGAGGGTGCGGATCTTGCCGCGGAGGTCGTTGTTCTCGCGGCGGAGGGACTCGCTCTCCTCCTCGAGCCCGCGCATGCGGCTGCGCTGGTCCTCGATCTGGGCGTCGGTCTCGCGCACGTCGCGCTCGGCGCGCTCGACATTCTCGCGGAGACGGTCGCGCTCGGTGACGAGGGCGCCGTGCTGCGCCCGGACATCCTCCGCGCGGGCGCGGAGCGTCTCCATCTCGCCGCCGATCTCGCCGAGCTCGCCGGAGAGGGTCTCCTGGAGCTGGCGGTAGCGGGCGATCTCGAGCTCGGTGGTGACCACCTGGCGCGTGGCCTGCTCCGCCGCCTTCATGGCGGTCATCAGCTCCTGGATCCGGGACTCGAGGATGCCGGCGAGCTCGCCGGAGATCTCGTTGAGCCGATCACTGCTGTCGCTGGCCATCTACGCTCCCTGGGGTCGTGCCCCGGCACGCTATCCGGATCCTTAGTCGAGGTCCAACCGCCCGCGTCCCGAGGGGCTGTTCACCGCGCGGCGGCGACGAGCTATGCTCGCGACAGAGATGGAAGTCCGCCCCGCCAGGCCGCGCGTGCTCGTCGTCGATGACCGGGCCCCGGATCGGCTCCATGTGGTCGCGGCGCTCGCCGGCCGCTTCGACGTCTTCCCGCTCCCCACGGGAGGCGACCCCCTCCGCGCGGCGCGCGCCCGTCGCCCCGAGCTCGTGCTGCTCGCGCTCGGCCGCGGCAGCGTGGACGACACCCTGCGCATCTGCCGCACCCTGCGCACCGACGTGCGGCCCATCGCGCATGTGGCGGTCTACGCGCGCGGCCGGCCCCCGCGCACGGCCGAGCAGGTGTGCGAGACGTGGTGCGCCGACGGCTACCTCGCCGGCCCCTTCGACGGCCCCGCGCTCCTCGCCTTCGTGGACGCTGTCCTGCGCGGCGAGCGCCCGGTGCACCTCCCCGAGGCCGCTCCGAGCCCGCTCTCCCGCCTGGTGAACCGCCTGCGCGGCGCGCCGTAGTGGCGCCTCCCGCGGACTTCGCCACGCGATCCCCCTCAACCCTCGCGCCCGGGGCTCGATTAGAAATGATGCACCGCACCCTCCCGCTCCTCGCCCTCCTCGTCGGGTGCAGTGACTACGGGCTCCAGGGCCGCAAGGATCGCGACGCCACCGACACGGGGACGTTCTTCGCGCCGGACACCGACGGCGACTCCGACACCCGCGACGCGTGCCGGGACCTCGCCCTCGACACCTGGGTCCCCGCGGACGAGGCCTGCCGCTCCGAGCCGGCCTTCGGCACGCTCGACGCCGTGGTCGAGTGGGAGAGCACCTCGTTCGGCGAGTACCCCGAGTACGCCCACGTGCTCATGGCGCCCGCGGTCGGACCGCTGCGCGACGGTGACGGCGACGGCGACGTGGACGCCTCCGACCCCGCCAGCGTCGTGGTCGTGATGGACGACGATGGTGCCGACGGCCCCGACGCCCACGGGGTGCTCCGCATCGTGGACGGCCGAGACGGCACCGTGCAGCTGACCGTCTCCCGCGGCGAGTGGGAGGACCTCCAGGTCTACCCCTACCGCTACTCGAACGTGGCGCTCGGGGACGTCGACGGCGACGGCGCGCCCGAGCTCGTGCTCGTGGTCACCGTGGTGCGCGGTCCCCCCGGCGGTGGCGACGATGGCGGCGGCGACACCGGCGCGCCCGACGACGGCGGTGGCGGTGGCGGCGGTGGCGGCGGTGAAGACACCGACATCGTGGTGCGCCCGGGCCTCCCCGACGGGGAGCCGCCTCCGGACGGCGCCAGCGGGGAGGCCGGCGCCTGCCGCGTCGCGGCGTACAGCCCCGCGGGCGCGCTCGTGTGGCTCGCGGACGACGCAGCGATCGCGTGCGGCGGCCACGCGCCCGCCCTCGCGGACCTCGACGGCGACGGCGTGGTCGAGGTCATCGTGGGATCTACCGTGGTGGATGGGAGCACTGGCGCTTT
>CAJBVW010000565.1 GCA_903959175.1 uncultured Pseudomonadota bacterium | reverse complement strand
GGGGTGGAGCGGGTCGTGGCAGACGCAGTAGGCGTCGAGCTGGTTGCCGTGCATCACGAGCGTGTCGCCGCCCGCGATGCGGAAGAACTCGCAGACGGTGAGCGCGTCGGGGCGCGGGGGCGCGAGCGCGGCGCGGAGGGCGTCCTGCGCGGCGGGCCAGTGGAGCTCGAGGTCGTGGTTGCCGATGATGAAGACGAGGAGGTTGCCCTCGTCCATCCAGCGGCGGAGCCCTGCCACGAGGGCCGGGTGGTGGGCGAGGATGCGGTCGAGCTTCCAGGCGGATCGGGCCTCCTCGGGGACGAGCCCGCGGGCGCGCTCCAGCCAGGAGACGGGGAAGGGCGCGGGGTCGGGGACGGCGAGCACGGTGTCGAAGTCGAAGATGTCGCCGGCGAGGATGAGCTCGACGGGCTGGCCCGAGGCGAGCGCCCGGAGGTGGTCGAGCAGGCGCAGGAGCGGGGTGTCGCTCACGACGTCGGCGTGCTTGTAGCGCCGCCACGCGGGCCGCGCCGGGTCGACGGGCTCGAGGTCGGAGAGGTGGAGGTCGCTGATGACGGCGGTGTGGGACGGTCCCCGACGTGGCGCCGCGCGGCGCTCGTCGTGGACCGGACGGTCGTTCGGCACGGGCCCCTCGGGAGGGTCGATCCCTAGCATACGGGCGGGGGCGACACGGCGACGGTTGCACGTCGAGACGGCGACATCTCTGCGAAGGAAGCACGATCTCTTCCGCAAAGGCCGGCGGGAGGTGGTCCAGATCGCGGAGATGTACGTATCGGGTAACGGTTCGTCATTGACCGTGATGCCCACGCCCGCATACGCTGCACCCGGTGGCCGACGTCCGGTGGACGTCCGATCCCGCCCCCCCTGAGGTCTTCATGCTCCGCACGAGCTCCCTGTTCGCGCTCCTCGGCCCCTCCGTCTTCCTGGCGCTGTCCGCGTGCAGCGTCTCGCCGGAAGGCGACTCCGTGCCGGCCGACTCGTCGCTCGACTCGGTGGGCGTCGCCCCCGCGGACGAAGAAGACAGCGTCGTGAGCGCGGAAGACGAGCGGATGGCCGTGGTCCTCGGCTCCGGTGACGACGCCGACGGGGACGGCTACGCCACCAGCCTCGACTGCGACGACGCGGACGCCACCGCGTTCCCCGGCGCGACCGAAGCGGACGACCTCGCCGATGACGACTGCGACGGCTGGGTCGACGAGGACTTCGTCGCCACGGGCGACGTGGTCCTCTCCGAGATCAACCGCCAGTCCCGCTTCGGCGGCGGCGTCGTCGTGAACGACGGCTCGTGGATCGAGGTGTACAACAGCTCCGACCGCACGGTCGACCTCGCGAACTGGGTGCTCTCCCGCGGCGCGGCCGCCCCCTACAACGCCGTCACGCTCGACCCCACCCTCGCCCCGGTCCTCGCCGCCGGCGAGTACGCCGTGTTCTGCGACACGGACAACTACCAGGGCTCGGCCGCCGCGTACCCCCTCGCCTGTGACTACGTCTGGGGCGACGAGACGAAGGCCTCCACCTACGTCGGCACCTACCAGGACAACACCCTCTATCTGCGTCGTGACGCCGATACGATCGGCCTCTACATCGGCGGCAGCCGCACGACCGGCACCCTGGTGGACGGCGTCGCGTACACCTACGACGCCGTGAACGGCTACTGGCCGCGTGACGCCAGCTATTCGATGAGCCTCGACAGCGGCTACCTCGACGGCACGGACAACAATTCCCGCGCCGTGTGGTGCTCGACCTCGAGCAACTCCGCCGGCACCGTCACGTCCAGCGCCACCTGGCAGTGGTACGACACCACCGCCTCCACGCGCGACGAGCACGGCACGCCCGGCGCCGCGAACTACGACTGCCAGAGCCTGCCCGACCTCGACGGCGACGGCTACACCGGCGTCGACGACTGTGACGATCACGACGCCGCCATCCACCCCGGCGTGGCGGAAGACTGCGACGGCGTCGACCAGGACTGCGACGGCAACATCGACGACGGCGCCCCCGGCAGCAGCGACTGGTTCGCGGACCTCGACGGCGACACCTACGGTGACCCCGCCGGCCTGCTCTCGACCTGCTACCCGTCGCCCGCCGGCTACGTTCTCGACAGCTCCGACTGCGACGACTCCTCCGCCGCGGCCTTCCCCGGCGGCACCGAGGTCTGTGACGGCCTCGACAACGACTGCAACGGCAGCGCGGACGACGGCGGCCTCTCCGGCACCAACGTCTTCTTCGCGGACACCGACGGCGACACCTACGGCGACCCCGACAGCTCCATCGCCACCTGCCTCGTCCCCGACGGCTACTCCGCGGACGACGCCGACTGTGACGACACTGACGCGACGTCCTCGCCCGACGGCGTCGAGGCCGACGACCTGAACGACAACGACTGCGACGGGTGGGTCGACGAGGACTTCATCGCCGTGGGCGACGTGGTCGTCACCGAGATCAACCGCCAGGCGCGCATCGGCGCCGCCGTCATCGTGAACAACGGCTCGTGGGTCGAGGTCTACAACGACTCCGCCCGCACCATCGACCTCTCA
This sequence comes from uncultured Pseudomonadota bacterium, assembly GCA_903959175.1. Classification (GTDB taxonomy): domain Bacteria; phylum Myxococcota_A; class UBA796; order UBA796; family SXON01; genus CAJBVW01. Next base: position 25,773 of record CAJBVW010000565.1, on the reverse strand, counting down.
AACTGGACCATCGCCCGCGGCACGTCCACCTCCGGCCAGCAGGTCGCCATCGACCCCGCCGAGGCCCCGCTGCTCGCCCCCGGCGACTACGCCGTCTTCTGCGACTCGAACGACTACGAGTCCTCCGCCACCGCCGCCTGGCCGCTCACCTGCGACTACGTCTGGGGCGACGAGACGCAGGCCTCGACCTACCAGGGCGAGTACCACAACAACGTCTTCTACATCCGCCGCGACACGGACACCTTCTCCGTGTACTCGGGCGGCACCCGCACCACCGGCCAGCTGGTGGACGCCGTGAGCTGGACCTACAGCGCCATCGCCGGATACTGGCCGCGCAACGCCAGCTACTCGATGAGCCTCGACAAGGCGTACTTCGACGACACGCTGAACGACCAGCGCACCGCCTGGTGCTCCACGTCCTCGAGCGTCACCGGCGCCGTCACCGCCAGCGCCACCTGGCGCTGGTTCGACGTGACCACCACCGTCAACGACGAGTACGGCACCCCCGGATCCGCCAACTACGACTGCCTGAACGACCCCGATCTCGACGGGGACGGCTACACCGGCGCCACCGACTGTGACGAGGGCGACGCCACGGTCTACCCGGGCGCGCCCGAGTACTGCAACGACATCGATGACGACTGCGACGGCGTCGTGGACGACACCCCGGTCGACGAGCTCCTCTGGTACGCCGACATCGACGGCGACACCTTCGGCGACGCCCTCCTGGTGGACCTCGCCTGCGACCAGCCCTCCGGCTTCGTGGAAGACGACACCGACTGCGACGACGCTGTCGCCTCGACCAACCCCGGCGCGGACGAGCTCTGCAACGACATCGACGACGACTGTGACGCGTCGATCGACGAGTCCGCGGTGGACGCCCCGACCTGGTACGCCGACATCGACCTCGACACCTACGGCAGCGACGCCGCCTTCACGGCCGCGTGCGACCAGCCCGTCGGCTACCTCGCGGACGCCGGCGACTGCGACGACGCCGACGCCGCCATCAACCCCCTCGCCACCGAGACCTGCGACGGCATCGACGAAGACTGTGACGGCACCGTGGACGACGGCGCCCCCGGCTCCGCCACCTTCTACGCCGACACCGACGGCGACAGCTACGGCGACCCCGCCAGCAGCACGCTCTCGTGCGTCGCGAACACCGGCTTCGTGGCCGACGCGACCGACTGCGACGACACGACCGCCCTCGCCAACCCCGGCGCCGCCGAGGTCTGTGACGACGGCATCGACAACGACTGCGACCCCGACCCCACCGTCTGCGAGTGGGCCGGCAGCCGCGGCGTGAAGGACGAGTACGACTTCCGCGGCTACGGTACGGCGGCCAGCTACTCGGTCGGTCATTCCGTCGCGAACAACGGCGACTTCAACGGTGACGGCCTCGATGACGTGGTCGTCGGGCAGGCCTACCACGACACCACCGTGGTCGACGCCGGCCGCTTCCTCCTCTGGTACGGCGCGGTCGACACCGCGGACACCATCGACACGGCGGACCTCAGCGTCGTCGGCGACAGCACGGTCGCCTCGGATCAGTTCGGTTGGGCCAGCCGCTTCGTGGGTGACGTGGACGGCGACGGCATCGACGACCTCGTCTCCTCCGCCTGGCTCGCCGGCACGAACAACAACGGCAAGGCCTACCTGTTCCTCGGGGGCACCACCCCGACCAGCGTGTCGAGCGCCTTCGCGACCTTCGGGTCGACCGGCACGAACAACTACGCCGGCTTCGCGGTGGACGGCGGCGATGTCGACGGCGACGGCCTCTCCGACGTGATGGTGAGCGCCTACGGGCGCTCCTCGACCGCCGGCTCGGTCGCGGTCTGGAAGTCCACCGCCATTGGCGGCGGCGCCGAGATCATCTCGACCGACGCCTCGCTGTTCATCACCGGCGTGACCGCCGGCGACTACCTCGGCTACTCCGCCGCGGTGGCGCCGGATCTCGACGGCGACGGCCTCGGTGACCTCATCCTCGGCGCCCCGGCCGCCGGCACCACCACCACCCCCGGCAAGGCCTACGTCTTCTACGGCCTGGACGCCCGCAGCGGCACCGTCGCGGCCTCCACGGCGGACGCGACCCTCACCGGCGGCACCAACGGCGACCGCTTCGGCCTCTCCGTGGCGAGCCTCGGCGACATCAACAACGACGGCACCGGCGACTTCGCGGTCTCCGCGGACAAGCAGGACAGCGGCGGGGTGGACGCGGGCGCGGTGTACCTCTACACCTCCGCCCCGACCGGCGCGACGACCGCCGTCGCCGCCTCGTCCTCGTTCATCACCGGCGAGCTCGCGGGTGACTTCTACGGCCGCTCGGTGGCCGGCATCGGGGACACCAACGGCGACGGCTACGACGACGTGTCCGTCGGCGCCACCGGCTACGACGTGGGCTCGCTCTCCGGCGCGGGCGCGATGTACGTGGTCTACGGCCCCGTGGCCGGCGGCACCTCCTCCGCCACCAGCTACGACGCCCGCTTCCTCGGCGCGAACAGCTCCGACGCGGTCGGCTACGCGGTCTCCGGCGGCGGCGACGTGGACGGTGACGGCTACGCCGACTTCCTCACCAGCGCCCCGAGCTGGGACTCCTTCGGCTTCCTCAACGCCGGCGGCTCCTGGCTCTTCTACGGACGCGGCGAGTAGCCGGGTCGGAGGGACGCGACCCCTCTCCGCGGGCGTCTCGCTCGCGGGGGAGGGCGCGCGCGCGGCGGCCGGAGGGGCCGCACCGGAACGAGCGGGCACGCGGCGCCTCTCCGTCGATTAGGATCCGCCCATGTCCGCAGCCGACCCTCCGGTGGTCCACCTTCCCCCCGAACGGTACGACGACCGCGGCGCCTTCGCGCAGGGCGGCACGGCGGCCGTCCACCTCACGATGGATCGCGTCCTGGGGCGGTCGGTGGCGACGAAGATCGCCAAGTCCGGGGACCCCGTGCAGCTCGCCCGCTTCCGGCGCGAGGCGTGCATCACGGCGCAGCTCGAGCACCCGAACATCGTCCCCGTGCACGACCTCGGGGGCACCTGGTTCACGATGAAGCGCGTCGAGGGCGCCACGCTCTCCGCGCTCGTGCGGGGCGAGCCCTACGGCGTGCCGCTGCTCGGGAAGATGATCGACATCCTCATCAAGGTCTGCGACGCGCTGGCCTTCGCCCACGACCGCAAGGTCATCCATCGGGATCTGAAGCCCGAGAACGTGATGGTGGGCCGCTTCGGGCAGGTGTACCTGATGGACTGGGGGATCGCGCAGGTGGACGGCGCGGCGGACACCCCCTTCGCCGGCACCACCGCGTGGGTCGCGCCCGAGCAGGCGCGCGGCGAGACGTGTGACCCGCGTACGGACGTGTGGGGCGTCGGTGGGCTGCTCTACTACGCGCTCTGCGGGGCCCGGCCCAACCAGGGCGCCACCCCCGACGAGCGCGTCGCGAGCGCCCGCGCTTCGAGACGCCCCCTGCTCCCGGCCGAGCTCGCGCCGAAGCGAAACCTCCCCTTCGAGCTCGTCCGCATCGCGATGAAGGCGCTGGAGCCCGATCCCGCGCGCCGCTACCCCGACATCGCGGCGATGGCGGTGGATCTCCAGGCCGTGCGGGACGGCGGGTGGTGGTTCGAGCTGCGCGTGTTCCCGGTCGATGCGGAGATCGTGCGCGAGGGCGACGAGGCCGACACCGCCTACATCCTCGTGCAGGGCGTGTGCGAGGTGCGTCAGAACGGTGGCCCCATCGCCGAGCTCGGGCCGGGGGAGATCTTCGGCGAGGCCGCGCTGCTCGTCGGGGGGCCGCGCACCGCGTCGGTCGTGGCCCTCACCGAGGTCGTGACCCGCGTGATCACCCGCGACGCGCTGGAGGCCGAGCTCGGGCGCGATCGGTGGATGGGGGCGCTCGTCCGCGGGCTCGCGCGGCGCTTCCACGAGCTGTCGACGGAGAACCTGGAGCGCAAGCACTGAGCGACGCGCGGGTGGTGGCGGATCGGCCGACGGTGCGCACATTCTCGCGATGGGGGAGCGCCCAGAGTCCGACGCCGGGACACGCGCCCAGATCCTGGCGGACCTCGCCACGGCCTTCGCGGAGGCGGTGACCGACGAGGATCGCCTGCTCCAGCTCGTGGTGGAGCGCATCGGCGCGTTCACCGCGGACGCCTGCGTGATCCGCCTGTTCGACGCCGATCACGTCCCGCGCGCGGTGGCGCACTACCACCCCGACCCGCAGCTGCGCGAGCGCATCCGCGCGGTCGCCGTCGCGACGGACCCCGACCCGCGCGTGGGGGTGTGGCGGCAGCTCCTCGAGGAGCGCCGCGTCGTGCGCCTCGCGATCGACCCGGAGCGCCTCCCCGAGGGGATGACGCCCGCCCAGGGCTGGTTCCTCGCCAGCAAGCCGGTCAGGCACTTCCTCGGCGTGCCCCTCATCGCGAGGGGGCGCGTGCTCGGGGGGATCCTCGTGGTGCGCTGCCTGCGGGGCGAGGCCTACACCGACGCGGACGTCGACTTCCTGCGCGACCTCGGGGAGCGCGCCGCGCTCGCGATCGACAACGCGCGCCTCTACACCGCCGAGCGCACGGCCCGCGCCCGCGCCGAGGCCGCCGAGGAGGCCCTCCGCGCCGAGCTCGTCGAGCGGGTGCGCGTCGAGGAGGCCTCGCGCCGCGCCGAGGCGATCCAGACCCTCAACGTGCGGCTGGAGGCCCGCACGCGCGAGCTGGTCGCCGCCAACGAGGAGCTCGAGGCCTTCGCCTACAGCGTGTCCCACGACCTGCGCGCGCCGCTCCGGGCGATCGACGGCTTCAGCCAGGCCCTGCTCGAGGATCAGGGCGCAATGCTCGACGAGACCGGGCACGCGCACCTGCGCCGCGTGCGCCTCGGCGTGGCGCGCATGCGCGAGCTCATCGACGACATGCTGGCGCTCTCCCGCAGCACGCGGGTCGTGATCGAGCCGGCGACCGTCGACCTCACGGCGATCGCGAGCGGGGTGGTGGCCGAGCTCCGCGCCCAGGATCCGACGCGCGTGGTGGAGGTCCAGCTCTCCGTGTCCTGCGAGGTCCAGGGCGATCCCCGCATGCTCCGCATCGTCATCGAGAACATGCTCGGCAACGCCTGGAAGTTCACGCGGAACCGCAGCCCCGCTCACATCGCCCTCGAGTGCGCCTGCACGCGGGAGGAGGCGATCGTCACCGTGCGCGACGACGGCGCCGGCTTCGACATGGCCTACGCACGCCGCCTCTTCCAGCCCTTCCAACGCCTGCACAGCACCGAGGAGTTCGAGGGTACGGGCATCGGGCTCGCCATCGTGCGGCGCATCGTGCACCGGCACGGCGGGCGCGTCTGGGCAGAGGGGGAGCCGGGCGTCGGGGCCGCGTTCCACTTCGCGCTGCCGCGCATGCATGTGGTTCCGCGTCCCGACGTATAGACGCGTACGAGCCTGATTGTAGCTACGTCGTAGGGAATACCCACCCCGGGTCTGGGCGTTCGCTGCCCCACCTGCCCGCCTGCGCCCAGGACCGCCCCGTGTTGACCCTCCTCCTCCTCGCGCACGCCCACGCCGCCGAGGTCGGCGGCTACTTCCGCCTCATGGCGCGCCCCGACCTCGTCGGCGGAGACGGCCGCCTCGGCACCTCGCCCTTCTACGGCCGCCTCCTCAACGAGGGGCCGTGGGGACTGCTCGACGTCCGCCAGTCCCTCGTCAAGGGCGGGCCGGACGCCCCGTGGGGCGCGCTCACCCTGCGCGTCGAGGGGGGCGCCGTCGGCAACGGGGACCCGACGAACGGCAGCCTCCTCGGCTTCCGCGTCTCTCAGCTCTACCTCACCGCCGGGAACCTGGGCCCCGCGCACACGACGTGGCGGTTCGGCACGTTGGAGACCACCTTCGGCGACCTCTGGCTCTACGACGCGCGCCCCACGCAGATGCTCGTGGACGTGCTCGGCGCCTCGGCCACCTGGGCGAACGGCGGCACCGAGGTGGTGCTCGGCGCCGGGGACGCGGGGTGGGCGGTGCGCGGCGCCCGCTACCACCTCGTCGTGAGCGCGGGGGGATCGGTGCGGCGGAAGGGCGAACACGCGGAGGTCGGGATCGGCGGGCAGGCCTGGTACGAGCCCGCGGACGGAGACCCCGACGGCCCCCACGACACCGACGGGCTGACCCTCGCGGACCTCGCCGACCCCGCCGCGTGGGCCTCCGGGCACCCCGGGCCGGCCGGGCACGCCACGCGCGGCCTGGGGTGGAAGCTCGCCGGCACGTTCGGCTTCGGGGGCGCGGGCGCGCTGCGGTGGAACCGCCTCCAGGTCATCGTCGCGCGGCGGCTCCCGGACGCGCCGCTGGTCGCCGAGGTGGAGGGGGCGGAGGTGCGGCTCGGCGCCGCCGCGCTCACGGACCAGCGTCACGAGCTCACCGTGGGCGACGAGGTCGAGCTCGTGCTCGTGCCCGACCGGCTGGAGCTCGCCGCCGCCGCGATCTTCGAGCACCGCTTCGATCCCGACGATCGTCGCGCCACCAGCGCCACCTGGCGCACCGCGGCGTCCGCAGTCGTGCGCGCGCAGCTCGCCCTCACGCCCTACGTGAGCCTCCTCGGCGAGACGAGCCTCGCGCGGGAGGTCGCGCGCGCCCCGGCCGTGAAGGACACCTGGCAGGGGAAGGCGGGCGTGGTGCTCTCCCCGGCGGGGACGGGCCTGGGCGCCCGGCCGGCGCTCCGCGCGCTCTACGGCGTCCAGCGGTGCAGCCTCCCCGGCGCGTGGCCCGGCGCGGCGGGCGGCGGACGCTGGCACCAGCTCGTCTCCCTGGAGGCCGAGGCCTGGTTCTAAGGGCGCAACCTCGACAAAAAACGGCGGGCGCCGCCGCGGTCCAGCCCCAGATCGTGGAGGGGGAGGCACCGTGGGAGAGCCGGCCGGATGGCGGGGGAGGGGGGCGTGGCTTGCGCTCTTCGGGGCGCTGGGGTGCGAGGAGCCGGACGGCGCCGCGCCGCCGGAGCGCCCCTTCGTGGGGGAGGAGGCCACGGCGGACATCGACGCCGCCGTCGTCCCGCCCGCGCCGCGCGCCCTCGAAGGCTGGCGGGACCCCGCGCCGCAGCCCCCCGCCGCCTCGGACCCGCTCTTCGCGGAGGGCACGATCCACCGCATCGACCTCTCCCTCGACCCCGCCGCGCGGAGCGCCCTCGACGCCGACCCGCGCGCCGACGTGCCCGCCACGCTCCGCTACGGCGACGACGTGTGGACCGTCGGCCTCCACCTCAAGGGGAGCTTCTCCTACCGTTCGCTCGCCGGGAAGGCCTCGTTCAAGGTGGACTTCGAGGAGTACGAGCCGGGGCGCCGCTTCTTCGGCCTCCGCCGCATCACCCTCAACGGCATGGTGCAGGACCGCAGCATGATCCGCGAGCACGAGGCCTACTGGATGTACGCCCGCCTCGGCGTGCCCGCGCCGCGCCACGGCTACGCGGAGGTGTGGCTGGACGGTGCGCCGTACGGCCTCTACGGCGTGGTCGAGTCCCTCGACGGCCCCTGGGCCGAGCGCGTGTTCCCGAACGACGCGGAGGGGCCGATCTACGAGGGCGGCTACGGCGTGGACCTCGAGGCGGGCGACGCCCCGCGGTTCGACCTCCAGCGGCAAGGGGACCTCGCGGAGCCCTACGGTGACATCGCCGCGCTCATCGACGAGCTCGACGCGACTGCGCCCGAGGACTTCCTCGCGTGGCTGGACCGCCGCTTCGACACCGTCGCGCTCTTCCGCATGTGGGCGGTCGACGTGCTCGGCGGGCACCGCGACGGCTACGTCAAGCGGAAGAACAACTTCCTCCTCTACCACGCGCTCCGCGCCGACCGGTGGTCGATGGTGCCGTGGGGGCAGGACCAGATGTTCCGCGACGGGATGGAGGTCCACGGCGGGTACGCGGGCGAGCTGGCCCAGCGCTGCGCGGAGGTCCCCGCGTGCATGGCGCGGCTGGACGGCGCGATCGCCTACGTCCTCGGGGTGTGGGAGGCCTGGGACCTGCACGGGCACGCCACGGGCACGGGCGCCACGGTCGAGGCCGCGTGCGCGCGGGACCCGCGCAAGGAGCTGCCCTGCGGCTACGAGCGAGAGCTCGACATGATCCTGGCGCGGCCGGACGAGGTGCGCGCCGAGCTCGGCTTGTGAGCGCTCAGCCCACCGTCATCGCGATCTGGAAGGCGAGCACCCCGTAGACGCTGCCGAGCACGCCGCCGATCACCATCGCGCCGTAGAAGATGTTCTTGAGGCGCTGCGCCTGGAGCACGAGGCTCACCGCGCCGAGCACCAGCGAGAGCTGGAGCCACAACGTGGACATGTCGAACTTGTCGCCCGCGGCGCCGAGGGTCGCGAGGGTGGTCTCCCAGCCCTTCGTGCCGACGATCTTGCCCTTCTCGCCGTCCACCTCGAGCACCTGGCCCGCGGGGCCCACGGCGTCGGACCCCTTGAGGATCTCGGCCTTCTCCGCGTCGTACCGCGCGACCTCAGAGGTGGACTTCGCGATCTGCGCGCGGATGGCGGTCTCCCCCGCGGGGGCGACCGCGCCGGCCTCGAGCAGCGCGGTCAGGAGCGAGCCCTGCTGCTCCGCGACGGACTGCTTGATGCTCTTGCTCTGGTACCACTGGTAGAGCGAGGCCTTCTCGTTGGTGCCGATGATCTCGTCGTCGCCGTACTTGCCGCCGCCGAGGTCGACCACGGCGAGCACGGCGGCGAACACCGCGAGGGTGAGGCCCGCGAGGAGCTCGAAGCGGCGGGCGCCGCTGTCGTCGGTGTCGGGGGCGGGCGCGGCGGCGGGTTCGGCGGAGGTGGACATGCGGCGCCGTTTACTCGCACACGCCGGCGATGTCGACCATGGCCTCGTTGTCCGCCTCGTCGCACTCGTTCATCGCGAGGTCCCCGTCGACCACGACGACGAGCTGGGCGTAGCCGACCACCTCGGCCGGCGCGTACGCGAACACGATCGGCGGGGAGCGCTCGCCGCTGTCCAACGTGGAGCCGAGCGTGGTGCTGTCGAGGAGCGTGCGGGCGCCGGCGGCGTCCTCGCCGTAGAGCCGCACGGGCACGGTGGACGCGGCGCGCACGAGGCCGTCGTTGGCGACCTGCACGTAGACGGTCACGGTGTCCCCGCAGGCGTCCTGGCACGCGCTGTACGCGAGCGCGTACACGTTCGGGGCGTCCGTCGGGTTGAAGCTGCCGGGAGCGCCCTGGCGGAAGCTGTTGTAGTCGGGCCAGTTCGACTCGGGGGTGGCCGGGATCGAGAGGTCGTCGTTCACGTTGGTGATGGAGTACGCGTGCTGGTTCCACACCTGCCGCGCGCTGACCCAGTTGTCGTCGGCGTCCCCGTACACGGAGATGCCGTACGTCGTGTTGTCGTTGGGGACGATGATCTCGGCGTTGCCGTCCCCGTCCAGGTCGGCGATGACCGGGTACTCGTTCACCGTGCCCGAGGTGTGCCCGCTCTCGGTGAGGAGCGCCGCGCCCGTCGCGCCGTCGAGCACCCACAGGCGCGTCTCGTCGGCGTAGACCACCTCGGCCTGGCCGTCTCCGTCGAAGTCGAACACGGAGGAGCCGGTGCTCGACGAGGAGGCGTCGGTGATCGCCTTGGACCACCGCCGCGTGCCCGTGTACTCGTAGACGCTGTAGTAGTCGTCGCCGGGGAGGCCGATCTCGGGCGTGCCGTCGCCGTCGTAGTCCGCGATGGTGGGCGGGCCGCCGTAGCCGCCGCCGTAGACCGACCACGCGTAGAGCTCGGTGCAGGCGTGGTCATAGACGCGCACCGTGCCGCCCGCGACGACCACGAGCTCGCCGTCTCCGTCTCCGTCGAGGTCGGCCACGCCGGGGTAGCCGTCCGCGTCCCCGGTGGAGCACACCGTCGCGCCGGTCGCCGAGTAGATCGACGAGCCCGCGATGACCTCCTGCTGCCCGTCCCCGTCCATGTCGGCCGCGAAGCTCATGTAGCCCGAGTTCGAGTACGTGGAGTAGTAGCCGCGCCCACCCGCGCCCTCGGCCTGCTCCGCGCCCGTCGCGCCGTTCAGGATCACGCGCCCGAAGATGACCTCGACGTCGCCGTCCCCCTCGAGGTCGGCCAACGCTGGCGCATGCGAACGACAGCCGAGGCTGTTCGTCGTGTCGACCCACTTGAGCGCGCCGTCGAGGTCGTAGGCCCCGGCGTAGCAGGAGCCCGCGGTGGTCGACGTCGTGCTGGTCACGAGCGCCACGATGTCGGGCGTGCCGTCGCTGTCGATGTCGCCGATGGCGAGGTTCGAGTAGCGGTAGGGGTAGTACGTCGTGCCGCCGTAGCTCTTGCCGTAGATGGTGAGCTCGGCGGCGCCGTCGTCTCCGGCTGCCACACGGAGGACGCCCGCGGTCGAGCCGCTCGTGCGGTTGTGGGTCACGAACGCCACGTCCGGGGTGTCGTCGGTGTCGAGGTCGCCGTCGCCGTCATCGTCCGTGAGCTGGCCGACGACCGGCGTCATGATGACGTGTTTATGACCGGTGTAGCTGGCGAACGAGGTGACCGCCCACTCCTCCACGGGGTTGAAGCTCCCGACGGTGGGCGCCCAGGTGCAGGTGCTGTCGATGGCCACGGTGCCGGCGGGGGGATCGTCCACACAGGCGTCGGGCTCGAGGGCGCCGTCGCAGTCGCTGTCCACGCCGTCGAACCAACCCTCCACCGCGTCGGGGTTCACGGCGGCGTCGGTGTCGTCGCAGTCGGCGTCGTCCGGGACGTTGCCGTCGGCGTCGCACGTCGCAACGCCGGTCGCGGCGTCCCCGAAGCCGTCGCCGTCGGTGTCGGCGTACCAGGTGCTCGTGGTGGAGGCGTCGAGGCTGTCGTCGTCGTCGTCCACGAGGGTGTCGCAGTCGTCGTCGTCGCCGTTGCACACCTCGGTGGCGTCGGGGCGGATCGCGGCGTCGGCGTCGTCGCAGTCTTCCGCGGTCGCGTAGTAGTTGGCGGGCTGCTCGCACTGGGTCAGCGTGAAGCGGGTCGAGCCGTAGCCGTCGCGATCGTAGTCGATGTACCAGACGCTCTCGGGGTTGAGCGCGGCGTTGGCGTCGTCACAGTCGCGGTCATCGGCGACGTAGCCGTCGGGCGGCAGGCAGGCGACGGCGGCGTCGTCCTCGTCGCCGTAGCCGTCCCCGTCGACGTCGGCGTACCAGGTGGGCGCGTCGGCGGCGTCGTCCTCGTCGGTGACGCCGTCGCAGTCGTCGTCCGTCGTGTTGCAGAGCTCATCGGAACCCGGGGAGACCGTGTCGTCCCCGTCGTTGCAGTCGTCTCCGGTCGGCGCGTAGCCGGTCGGCACGTCACACGCGGCCTCGGTCGCGGAAGGCTCGCCGTAGCCGTCCCCGTCCGTGTCGATGTACCAGAGGGTGGTCACGCCCTCGTCCACAACGCCGTCGCAGTTGTTGTCGACCTCGTCGCAGACCTCAGGGTTGTCGGGGAACGAGAGGGCGGTCGAGTCGTCACAGTCGGTGCCGTCTGCCACGCGGTCCGCGGGGGCGTCACAGGCGGTGACGCCCGTCGTCGGGTCCCCGAAGCCGTCCCCGTCGGCGTCGGCGTAGGTGGTCTCCCCGGCGTCTTCGTCGATCGCGCCGTCGCAGTCCTGGTCCAGCCCGTCGCAGACCTCGGGGGCGTCGGGGTTGTAGGCGGCGTCGGTGTCGTCGCAGTCCTCCGCGGCGGCGAAGCCGTCCCCGTCGACATCGTCGTCGTTCGTGGCGCTGTCGCAGTCGTTGTCGATGCCGTCGTAGGGGACCTCCGCGGCGTCCGGACCGACGGTGGCGTCCGTGTCGTCGCAGTCGTCCGCCCCGACGGCGCCGTCCCCGTCGAGGTCGTCGTCGGGCGTGGCGGGGTCGCAGTCGTTGTCGACGCCGTCGTAGGGCGTCTCCTCTTCGCCGGGGTTCACGCGCCCGTTCGCGTCCGCGCAGTCGCCCTCGGTGTCGGTGTACCCGTCGCGATCGGCGTCTACGCCGGCCTCCGTCTTTCCGCCGGAGCCGGGCTCACACGCCACGAGGAGCGCGAGGAGCGAGAGGGACAACGAGCGCATGGGGACTCCGCGGCGCGCCAGGATACCGCAGTCGGCGCCGCGGGCCCCCCGTCTTCACCTGAAGAGCGCGCGCACGGCCTCCTTGTCGCTCGAGAACGTCAGGTGTTCGTTGAGCTTGTAGGCGTTCTCCGGGTCGAGCACGCGGGGCGCGAGGAGCGTGGCGGCCTCGACCTTCTCGCTCGAGTGGGTGAGCTGGTCGAGCACGACGCCCACCTGGGCGACGGTGAACCAATTGGCGCGGACGACGGACTGGATCACGCCCATCTGGTCGGAGCCGAAGCTCTCCGCCTTCACCGCGGCGACGAAGCTGGTGAAGTCGCGGTCGTTCATCGGGGAGGGGCGCGCGGGCGGCGGCGCGGTGACGACGGCCGGCTTCTCGACGACGGCGGGCTTCGGCGGGAGGCTCACGACGGCCTCGACGTGGACACAGTCGAGCTCGGCGCCCTCGGGGACACACCGGCGGACGAGGCCCGGGTAGACGCGCATCTGGCCCGCGAACAGGGTGGCGCTGCCGCGGACGACGCGCACGTCGTGGAGGCCGGCGCTCACTGACGTCGCGACGAAGCTGCCGCTGGTGAAGCGGACCGGCTTGCCGTCGACCCACATCGCGACGTCCTCGCCGCGGACGGCGGTGAGCTGGAGCGTGCCCGGCTCGGGGGCCGGCGGCGGCGGGGGCTCGGGGCAGACGGCCGCGGGGGCGGCGGTCGGGAGGGGCCCGCGGCCGAGCTCCGAGAGTTGGCCGCGGCGCAGCTCGAGGCGGACCTGCTCCTGGACGGTGGCGGTCACCGTGGTGGTGGTGAGGAGGCGGTCCTGCGCGTCGAAGATCTGCACCCGATGGGCCCCGCCCGCGAGGTCCGTCGCGGTGGCGCCGCGCTCGCCGGGGCGCCCGGTGACGACGCGACCGTCGACCTCCATCGTGACGGGCTCGCTCGAGATGAGCTGGATCTCGGCGGCGTTCGCGAGCTGGGCGAGGGTCACGAGGAGCAGGGGGAACATGGCGGACTCCGAGGGGCGGCAGGATACACGGGCCCAGCGGCGGCGTGTGGGAGCGGTACGCCCGAGGCGGGGCGCTTCGTCAGCGGCGGGACGCTTCGTGACACCGACAGGGGCGGGCGTCGGCAGCACGGCGGCGTTCGTCACGGGGGCGAGCGTCGGGAGGCGTCAGCGCAGCGGCAGCGCCCGCAGGGCCTCCGCGAGGGCCACCAGATCGGCCTCGCGGGGGTGCCCGCTCCGCCAGAGGAGGCGGAACCAGTCGCGCTTCGGCTCGACGTCGGGGAGCAACACCGTGAGCCGCCCCGCGGCGAGGTCCTCCGCGATGAAGTACCGCGGCAACACCGCGATCCCACGGCCCTCCACCACCTGTTGCCGGATGGCCGCGATCCCGCCGACGTAGCGGTGGCCGCGGAAGCGCCACGGGGCGCCGTCGGGGAGGGCGTCGAGCAGGTAGCGGAAGAGGGGGAGGTCCGCCGTGGCGTCGACCAGCACTTGATCGTCGAGGGCCTCGCGCGGCACCGGCGCGGCGCCGACCAGCGCGTAGGCCTCTTCGTGCAGCGGCATCGACGCCACGTTGGCGCGCGTGATGCGCGCGGAGAGCACGCAGGCATCGATCACGCCGCGCTCCAGCCGGTCGAGGAGCGCGGTGGTGTCGCCCATGTAGAGGTGGAGGGTGCGCTCGGGGCGGTCGGCCTCGAGCCCGGCGAGGGCGGGGCAGAGCCAGGAGAGGCCGAGCTCGTAGCGGGTGCCGATCGTGAACGAGAAGGGGAGGGGGCGGGTGTCCCCGGTCGCGACGGCGCGGCAGCGCGCGGCGTCCTCCACGAGGGTGCGGGCGTGTGGGAGGAGGCGCTGGCCGGCGTCCGTCAGGTGGACCCGGCGCGTCGTGCGCTCGAACAATTGCGCGCCGAGGTCCTCTTCCAGGCGGCGCACCCGGTCCGAGAGCGCGGCGGGCGAGAGCGCGACCCGCTCGGCGGCGGCGCGGAAGTGGAGGGCCTCGGCCACGGCGATGAAGCAGCGGAGGGAGTCGAGGTCCATGGGGCACTGTAGCGCGGGGTCGGGGGGGGGGCGCGTGAAGGGGACGCGGCCCCGGATACTCGACGGAGACGGCACCGAAGGCTGTGGGTTGGTGGAGGTGGCGGGCAGGCTAGCCCGAGTAGGGGATCTTCGCGCCCCCCATCGGCCACACCCCCGCCCACCGCCCCGCCATCTCCCCCAAGGACGCCCACACCTCGTCCGCGAGCGCGAGGGCCTCGGGGGCGACCGCCTGATCCGGCACCGCGATCGTGTACATCCCGGCCGCGACCGCCGCCCGGATGCCGTTGCCCGAGTCCTCGATGGCGACACACTCCCCGGGTGCCACGCCGAGGGCCGCCGCGGTGGAGAGGTACACGCCGGGGTGGGGCTTCCCGAAGGGCTCGGTCTCGGCGGAGCGGACGAGGGTGAAGGCGTCGGCGATGCCGAGGCGATCGAGCACGGCGTCGATGAGGACGCGCGAGGAGGACGACGCGACGGCGAGGGGGACACCTCGGGCGTGGACGAAGCGTACGGCGTCGACCGCATGGGGCATCGGCGCGGCTTCGGCGCGGAGGAGGGCGACCATCCGCGCGACGATGTCGGCGGCGACGGCCGCGGGGGGAGGGGAAGGCCAGGGGTGCCGGGCGAACCAGTAGTCGACCACGGCGTCCACCCGGAGGCCGGTGGTCTGGAGGCAGTCGGCCTCGGTGAGCGTGACGCCGACGGCCGCGAAGGCGGCGGTCTCCGCGACGTGCCAGAGCGGCTCGGAGTCGACGAGGACCCCGTCCATGTCGAAGATGACCGCGGCGGGGGGCATTTGGCTCCTGAGCGGTCGGCACCTAACCCCGCTCGGCGGGCCGCGGCGCCACCCGAACGGTTAGCGAGCCGGCGGAGGTCCCATGCCGCCCACCGCCTTCGTCACCGGCGCCACGTCGGGTTTTGGAGAGGCCATCACCCGCCGCTTCGTCACGGAGGGATGGAACGTCGTCGCCGCCGGCCGCCGTCGCGAGCGCCTCGACGCGCTCTGCATCGACCTCGGCCGCGCCGTCCACCCCCTGGTGCTCGACGTGCGCGACCGGGACGCCGTCCTCGCCGCCGCCGCCGACCTCCCGCCCGAGTTCGCGCCGGTCAAGGTGCTCGTCGCGAACGCCGGCCTCGCGCTCGGCCTCGGCCCCGCCGACCGCGCCGACCTCGACGACTGGGAGACCATGGTCGACACGAACATCAAGGGCGTGATGTACACGGTGCGCGCCCTCCTCCCGCAGATGGTCGCGGCGGGCGGCGGGCACGTCGTCACCATCGGCTCGGTCGCCGGGAGCTACCCGTACCCGGGCGGCAACGTCTACGGCGCCACGAAGGCCTTCGTCGCCCAGCTCGCGCTCAACCTCCGCGCGGACCTCGTCGGCAAGGGCATCCGCGTCACCGACATCGAGCCCGGCCTCGCGGAGACGGAGTTCTCCGTCGTCCGCTTCAAGGGGGACGCCGCCGCCGCCGCCCGCGTCTACGAGGGCACCCAGCCCATCCTCCCGGACGACATCGCGGAGTCGGTGTGGTGGGCGGTCACGCGGCCGGCCCACATCAACATCAACCGCATCGAGATCATGGCCTCGTGCCAGGCGTTCGGCCCCTTCCAGGTGGTTCGCTCCTGATGCCGCCGGAACCGCCGGGCTACGACCACGCGGGCTCCTTCGGGCGCCACGCCGCCGCCTACGCCCGCCACCGCCCCACCTACCCGGACGCCCTCTTCGACTGGATCGCCTCCGTCGCGCCCGCCCGCGGCCTCGCGGTCGATGTCGCGACCGGCGCCGGGCAGGCCGCCCTCGCGCTGGCCGAGCGCTTCGACCGCGTCATCGCCACCGACCAGAGCCCGGAGCTGCTCGCCGCCATCCCCGCGCATCCGCGCGTCACGACGCTCGCGGCGCAGGCCGAGGCGCTCGACCTCTCCACGGTCGCCCCCGGCGGCGCGGACGTCGTGCTGGTTGCACAGGCGTTGCACTGGTTCGCGACCGACGCGTTCTGGGAGCGGGTACGCGTCTCGACGCGGCACGGCGGGGTCTTCGTCGCCGTCGGCTACGGCTGGTTCACGATCGCGCCGGAGATCGACGCGGTCGTCGCCACGCTCGTGGAGGCCCTCGCGCCCCACTGGTCCGCCCGCAACCGCCTGTTGTTCGACGGCTACCGCACGATCGACGTCCCGTTCGACGAGATCGATGCGCCGTCCTTGGACCTCACCGTCACCTGGACCCGCACCCAGCTGCTCGCCTACCTCGGGACGTGGTCCGCGGTGACCTCCCTCCAGAGCGCCGGCCAGGACGTGATCGCGGAGCTCGCGCCGCGCCTCGCCGCCGCGTGGCCGGACGACGCCCCGCGCGCGATCACGATGCCGCTCACGATCCGCGCCTTCCGCGTCGACCGCACCGCCAAGGTCGACCCCGCGCGCTTCGTCCGCGCCCACACCCGGCTCGTCGCGCCGCCGCTCGTGCCCGAGGTCCGCCTCCACCTCGCGGACGAGGTCACGCCGCTCTGGCAGGCCACGGAGGCCGTGCTGGGAGAGGCCGGCCTCGAACCGCCATTCTGGGCCTTCGCGTGGCCGGGGAGCCAGGCGATGGCGCGCTGGATCCTCGACCACCCGGAGGAGGTGCGCGGCCGCACCGTGCTCGACATCGGCGCCGGCGCGGGCCTCGCGAGCATCGCCGCGGCGTGGGCGGGGGCGCGCGCGACCGCCAACGACGTCGACCCGATGGCGATCGTGGCGGCGCGGCTCAACGCGGAGGAGAACGCCGCGGACGTCGCCTTCGTCGAGGGAGACCTCCTCGGCACCGACGTGGCCGCGGAGATCGTGATCGTGGGAGACCTCTGCTACGAGCGCACCCTCTCCGAGCGGCTCCTCGCGTGGCTTCGCCACCTCGCGCTGACGCGCCGCGTGATCCTCGCCGAGCCCGGCCGCGCGTTCGCGCCGCGCGCCGGCTTCCGCACCCTCGCCACCTACGTGGTGCCGACCCTCTTCGACCTCGAGAACAAGACCGAGCGGACGGTCGTCCTCCTCGAGATCGAGCCGTAGATGGCGCCCCTCGTGCTCCCTCCCGGCCTCTACGGCATCGTGGACCCCACCCTCGGCGACCCCCTCGCCCAGGCCCGCCTCCTCGCCGAGGAGGGCGCCGCCGCCGTCCAGCTCCGCTGCAAGGGCTGGCCGCGGGACCGCCTGCTCGCCCTCGCCGAGGCGTGCCGCGGGCTCCCCATCGTCGTCGTCGTCAACGATGACCTCGACGTCGCCGTGGCCGCCGGGCTGCCCGTACATCTCGGGCAAGGCGACGGGATGGACCCGACGATCCCCTTCGGCCGCTCGACCCACACCCCCGAGCAGGCGCGCGATCCCGGCGCCGCCGCCTACATCGGCTTCGGGCCCGTCTTCGGCACGACCTCGAAGGAGACGCCGTGGTCCGCGCGCGGCCCCGTGATGCTCGCGGCGGCGGTGCGGGCGTCGCCGGTGCCGGTGGTGGCCATCGGCGGCATCTCGGCGGAGACCCTCCCGGCTGTGCGCGCGGCCGGCGCCCACGGGTGGGCGGTGATCGGGGCGATCTGGCGCGCCCCCGACCCGCGCGCCGCGATCCGCGCCCTCCTGCGTTGAGCGCTCGCGCCAATTCGTGACCTCCCGGGCCCGGTCGCGGTGTCCGACCCGAGCCCCCGCCCCTATCTCCGATCGATGATCGGCCCTCTGCTCCTTCCCGCCGCGCGGGCCCTCCGCCGCGCGCTGGCCGGGCCGACCCCGGTCGTGCCGTCCCGCTGGTTCTGGGACGCGCGGGGCGGGCAGCTCCACCGGGACCGCGCGCAGGCGCCCGCCTACTACCCGGCGCGCGTGGAGCGGGAGCTCTACGAGGCCCACGCCCCCGTGCTCGTCGGGCTGTTCGAGCCGCGCGAGGTGGCGGAGCTTGCCCCCGGGGCGAGCCGGAACGTGCGCGTGCTCCTCGACGCGCTCCTCCGCCACGGCGCCGGGATCCCCGCGCGCGGGTGCGCGATCCTCGACGCCGACCCCGCGCGCCTCGCCGCCTCGGTGCGCACCCTCGCCGCCGACTACCCGCGTCTGTCCGTCCGCGGCGAGGTGGGGGAGTGGCACGCGTGCTGGCGCCTCGGTCCGGGCGGCGGGCGGCTCGTGCTCCTCTCGGGCCCCGGCCCCGACGGCCTCGATCCCGGCGCGCTCCCCGCGACCCTCCGCGCCCTCGCCGCGAGCTTCGCCCCCGGCGACACGCTCGTGCTCGGCGTCGACCGCGGCCGCGACCCGGACGGCCTCCTCCGCGCCTGCGCCGACCCCGAGGGGCGCGCGGCGGCCTTCCACCTCAACGCGCTCCGGGCGATCAACGCGCGGCTCGGCGCCGACTTCGACCCCGACGGCTTCGCCTTCGAGGCGCGGTGGGACGGGCACGCGGTCGAGACGGCGCTGCGCCCGCTCCGCCCGATGCGGGTGGGGATCGCCGGCGAGGTCGTCGCGCTCGATCCCGGGCGGCCGCTCGTCACCGGGCGCGTCGGGACGTGGACGCGCGCGGCCCTGCGAGAGCAGGTGGAAGCGGCCGATTTAGAGCTGTGCGCGTGGCTCACCGATCCCGACGACCGTCGGGCGCTCGCGGTGCTGCGCCGGGCGGGGGCGGGGCGCGTGGAGGGCGACCTGTAGGGGCTCCGCACAAAGCGCTTGCCGATCCCAAAAAGGTCGGGTACTCTGAGATCGACCCCCACGATGCGCATGTCAGCGGCATCGTGGGTGTTTCTCTTTTTGCCCCCGGCGATCGCGCGCCGGTGCGGGTGACGGGCGGCCCGCGTCGCCTCAGCGCTGCACGCGGCTGCGGCGTTCCTCCAGCCAGGCCGCCCATTCCTCCGGTCGGTTGAGGTTGCGGACGCAGTCCGGGTCGTCGACCGGCACCTCCGTCGCGCCCGCGAGGCGGAGGTCCAGGCGTACGGCCGGGTGCGGGGCGCACAGGCGGATCGGGTGGCCGGGGGCGCCCTGCCAGGTGGGGATGGCCGGGCCCGGGGTCGACAGGAGGCGGGCGAGGGTGTCCGCCCGCACCGGGGGGACGTCGACCGGCGTGAGCAGCGCGTCGCCCGCGCCGGCGAGCCCCATCGCAGCCGAGTGGCTCATCTCCGTGCGCGCCCAGTCCAAGTTGAATATGATTCGCACATGTTTCGGCAATGTTTCGACATGCTCCCGCGCCGCCCTGCCGAGCACGACAGTGACGGGCAGCCCCGCCTTCAGGTACGCGTCCACGTGGGCGCGCAGGAGCGGGACCCCGTCGAGCGACAAGAGCCCTTTGGGGCGTCCCATCCGCGAGGACGCTCCGGCGGCCAACACGACCGCACGCACCTCCGTCTCGGGCGCTCCCCCGGGGGGGGCGCCGCGTCTCGACAAGAGGCGAGCCGTGCTACGTGGTTGCATTCGTCGAATCCCCGCGGCCGAGGCCACCGCAGATGCTGAAGACCA
Organism: uncultured Pseudomonadota bacterium; assembly: GCA_903959175.1. Classification (GTDB taxonomy): domain Bacteria; phylum Myxococcota_A; class UBA796; order UBA796; family SXON01; genus CAJBVW01. The sequence continues at coordinate 6,295 of CAJBVW010000565.1, read as the reverse complement.
AAGCGTGGTTCATCCGTCAGAACCCCCTGCTGGCCGAGCTCCCCGAGCGGGACCTCGAGCTGCTTGAGCAGGTAACGGAGAGTATCGAGGTCCGTCGGCGCCAGCTCATCTGGGAGCCGGGCCAGTCCGCCTCGATGATCTACCTCGTCCGAACCGGGATCGTGAAGCTGTCGAAGGTGTCCGCCGAGGGGCGCGAGCTGACGCTCCACTTCTTCACGCGGGACAACCTCTTCGGCGAGCTTGCCGTCATCAGCGAGCAACCCCACGATACCGTGGCGGAGGCCTACGAAGATTGCCTGCTCCTCGGCATCGGAAAGGACGACTTCAACCGCCTGTTGATGCGCACCCCGCTCCTCGCGATGCGGATGATGCGCCTGGTCGGAGAGCGGCGCCAGCGCCTCGAGAACCGGGTCGAGAACCTGCTGTTCCGCAGCGCGCACGCGCGGCTCGCGAGCCTGTTCATCGAGCTCGCGCAAACCTTCGGCGTCCGCGACAGCCGCGGCGTGATCATCAACTTGAAGCTCACGCACAAGGAGATCGCCAGCCTCATCGGTGCGACCCGCGAGACCGTGAGCTTCGCGATCCTCGACTTGCGGAAGGACAACCTCATCCAGACCGAGGGCAAGCGGGTCATCCTCCTGGACGAGCCCGGCCTCAAGGCCCTGCGCGACGCGTGATGGGTGCCCGCGGTCCCTGGGCGCGCGTCTCCGCGTGTGCGGCGCTGGCCGCGGTCACGCTGCTGGGCGGATGTCTGCCGAAGGGCGCGTTGAGCCGCCGGGACGAGGCCCTGGCCGACAGATATTCGCTGGCGCTCGACGTGGCCGTGCGTACCGAAGGGCTCGATCTTCCGCCGTTCGTCTGGCACGTCGAGGGCGCGGTAGACTGGTCGTTCACCCGCGCGTTCCGGGACGGATCGCTCGGGCACCTCGCGCGCTTCCACGGGCTCTCCGCGACCACCACGCGGGAGGGCGGCCCCGCGGTGGCGACGCCCACCCCGCTCGACGGCGCCTTCGTCGAGCTGCGCAGCTTCGCGGACGGGCAGCTCCTCGCGGTCACGGGCGCGTCTCCCTGGGCGGGGAACCCCGGCCACGCCGAGGTCCTCGACGTGCTCTGGCCCGCGCTCTCGCCCCACCTCCCGAGCGCGCGCGCGGACGCCTCCGCGCCCTTCGTCACCTCGTGGCCGACGTGGGTGGGCGGCGGGCCGAAGGTGCGCACCCGGCTCGAGGCGCGCTACGCACCCGCGGGGGAGACCTGGGCGTACACGGCCACGCTCGCCGGGACCGGCGGCTACGTGACGATCGCGGGGCAGGCGACGGGCACGGTGGAGCTCGGCGAGGGGGACGCGCGGCTCGGCGCGCACACCTTCGACTGGACGCGCACGGTCACGACCGTGTGGGCCGGGGGGCGCCAGATCGTGCAGACCCAGCACCTCACGGGGAGCCTGCGCCACGTCGGCACGGTGCCCGCGCCGCTCCTCGACATGCCGGTCGGCGCACCCGACGCCGCCTCGGACGCGCGGGCGCTGTACCTGCGCGACGGGCGCCACGCGGAGGACCCTCCCGTGGACCTCACCGCGACCCTGCCTTTCCTGCTCCTGCCGGACGATCTCCCCGCGGATGTGCGCGCGCGTCTCGGCGCCGAGGTCGCGGGGACTGGTAGCATGTAGGGGAGGAAGCCCTCCCCATGACCCTCGACGAACTCGCCGGACTCCTGCACGCCAGCCGCTACCTGCCGCGCGGCGAGGCGGTGGGCGTGGACGCCCTCCGCGCCGTGCCGGAGCTGGCGGACGGGCTGCCCGCGCTGGTGTTCGACGCGCGCGGTCCCCACGTGTGGTCGGGCTGCTCCGACGCGCTGCGCGCACCCCTCGCGGGCCTCGGCGCTGCGCTCGCCTCCGAGGCGCGCCTCCCCCCCGCGGACGACGACCGGCGGCTCCACGAGGACCCCCTCGTCGTCACCCTCACGCGCCTCGTCATCGAGGGCGCCCGACACTCCCCCGGCGCCGCCGTGGTGCCGCTCCTCGAGGTCATGCGCGGCGCCCAGCTCGCCCAGGCCGAGCCCGCCCTCGCCGCGCTCCACGCCGGGACGGCCGGCGGCGAGCCCCTGCGCCGCGTGGCAGCCGGTGTCCAGGCCCGCCTCTCGGCCGCGTGCGCGCGCGCCGCCGACGTGGTGCGCGTCCCGGCGCTCGCGTGGGCGGTCGCCCGCGCGAGCCTCCTCCCGCTGTACGCGCGCGGCTCCCTGGACCGCGATCCGAGCTGGGCGCGCGTCGCGGACGTGCTCGGCGTGCCGCTCCCGCCCGGGACGATCGAGGCGATCGAGGCCGCCGTGGGGCTCGCCGTGCGCGGGGTCGCCGAGCGTCGCGCCGCCGGGAAGTCCACCGCGGACGACGGGGTGCTGCTCCTCCGTGCGCTCGGCTCGATGCGCCTGGACGCCGGCGTCGACGCGGCCGCGGCCGGCCTCCTGCTCGATCCCGACGGCCTCGCCGTGCTCCTGCCCGCGCTCTCCCGCTACGTGGACGCGAAGGCGCTCCAGGCCCAGAAGGTAGACGCCGCCCGCGCCGCCAGCCTGCTCACGCCCAGCGGGGGGCTGGCCGCCGCGAGCGTCCTGCTCGAGGTGATCGCGGCGCTGCGCACCTGGGACGTGCTCAGCCAGCTGGTGGACGTCGTGGGCGCGCCGCCGCAGCGCATGTTCGTGGTGCCGCGGGCCACGCCGGCGCGCGGGGTGGTGGTCGCGGTGGGGCTCGGACGCCTGCGCACGGACCCCATCCGATCCGAGGCCGTCGACGCGACGTGGAGCGAGCTGACGCGCGGCGCGGAGGGGAACCCGGTCGCGGAGGTCGGATCCAGCGGCCTCGCGGTCTTCGCGGACGCGGTGGACGCCCTCCGCTTCGTGATCCTCCTGCGGCGGCGCCTGGACGGGGCCCCCGTGGGGGTGGCGGCGGGCGCGGTGACCGGCGGGACGGACGGCGCCTGCGTTCGGCTCCAGGGCCCGGCGGTCGAGGCCGCGCTCCGCTGGGTGGCGGCCGCTCCGAGCGGCGCGCGCTCCGGCGGGGACGACGCGGCGCTGCGCCTCCGACACGTCGGGGGCTGGTTGTGCGGGGACGGCGTGGGCTTCGACAGCGCCGCCGCCGAGGCCGTCCAGGACGTGCGCGTCCGCCGTGGCCTCGCGACCGCCGCCGACGGGCCGCCGGGCGGCGACCCCCGCGCGCTCCGCGGGCTCGACGTGCACCGCGTCTTCGAGTTCGACGGGGCCGTCGTCGCCTTCGTGCGCATCCCCGGCATCGCCGGCGGCTTCGAGGCGATGCACGTGGGCGCCGCCGAGTGGCGCGAGCTGCTCGACCGCGACGGGGACCGCAACGAGCCCTCCGTCTCGTCCACACCCCTCCCCATCGACCGCGTCGCCCCAGAGATCGTCCTGCCCGTGCCCGTCGAGGCCTCCGCGCTGGAGGAGGGCCACGGCTGGGAGATGGCGGAGTCCGACGACGCCGAGGAGGCCCCCGTCACGCTCGACCTCGAGGAGCACATCTTCGAGGCCCCGGCCCCCCCGCGCACCCAGCCCCGCTTCGAGTTCGACGAGCCGGGCGACGGCGTCCCCGGGGCCGACGACTCCCTGTTCTCGGGGTTCTACCTGCCGGGGGCGCCGTCGCGCACGGACGAGCCCCCTCCGCGCACGACCGTGCAGGCCTCGGTCTTCGACATGGAGGTCGAGGAGGACGACGAGGCGACCCAGGACTGGGGCCCCAACGTCGACGCCGGCGGCCCCTCGGCCCCCTCGGCCGCCCCGTCGGGGGACCCCTTCGCCGGTGACCCGTTCGCGGCCTCCGGCGCCGCGCACGAGGCCGCGGGGGACCCCTTCAGCGCGCACCCCGCCGCGCCGCTCGCGTCCTTCGACGACGTGTTCGCGGCGCCCGCGGCGTCCCCGAGCCCGTCGGGCCCCGCCACGTCCGGCCCCGCCACGTCCGGCCCCTCGGGGCTCCACCTGCTCGACTTCGACGACGAGGCCGAGCCCACCTTGGCCTTCGACGAGTCCGGCCGCGACGCCGCGACCGTGGACTACGGCGGGCGCCGCGCGCAACACCACGCCGTCGCGTCGCTCGACTTCGAGTTCCTCCTCAAGGGCTACGCCTGCTTCTTCGACAAGAAGGAGGCCGTCTTCGGGCGCCCCTACGGCACCCGCATCGTCGACCGCCACGTCTACCCGTACCGGGGGGACTCGGAGGAGGTCTACATGGCCTTCCTCAAGGACAAGCTCACGGAGGGCTTCGTCCCGCGCGCAGACATGATGGGCGACCTCCCGCGCGGCGTCACCGTGATGCCGCTCGACGCCGAGGCGATGCAGCGCGCGTGGAAGGAGCTGTCGTGAGGCCGGATCTGCTGGACCCTCGATCCGCGGCTTGATATACGGGTGGTCCTCTGAAGGCCGCGTCCGACGGAGGTCCCCGCGCCGGATCCGGCTCGTTTCGCCCCCGCCTCGGAGGGCGTGAAAGGGAGCCGCCTCCCCGGGGGTTTCCGTATACGAAGGGGTCTCATGAAGCTCTATCGCGCGCGCATCCCCGCCATCGCCACCGCCGTCCTCGAGCGCCTCTCCAACGAGGGGGATATCGAGCTCGCCGCCGAGAACAGGGCCGAGGCCGCCCAGGACCTCATCGCCGTCATGGAGATGTACCTCAAGCGCGACCAGGACCTGCGCGAGGCTGTCCGCGAGGACATGGAGCGCCGCGCCATCCCGTACGACCAGTTCGGCAAGGCGCGTAGCGAAGTCGCGGATCGCTGGGGCCACCCCGTCGGTGACGACGTCGACCGCTTCCTCGCCCGCCAGTTCGTCGAGACCTTCATGATCTCCCGCTTCGTCGACGAGGTCTACTCGGACGACAGCGTGATCTACAAGAAGATCCTCGACTCCATGAAGGCCTTCGACGTCGACGAGCGCGCGCTGCGCGCCGAGGCCGAAGAGCGCATCAAGAACATCCCCGAGCACTCGGTGGACCGCCCCGACGCCCGTCAGCGCGCGCTGAAGGAAGTCCGCAAGCGGCACGGCCTCATTTAGTCGCGGCGGGGGGCGGGGCGGCGGCGAGGGCTGAGCCCGCGCGCGCCGGGCCTCACTCCTCGGCGACCACGTCCGCGGCGTCCGGAGCGGCGACAGCGTCGGCGGGAGGCGCGTCGACGGGGGGCGCGTCGGCGGGGTCCGGCGCGGTGAGCAGCGGCATCATCGCGTCGCGCACGGCGAAGAATGCGTCGCGCTCGGCGTCGGGCAGGGCGCCGGTCATCGGGAGGACGACCGTCATCGGGTTCTTGTACTGCCCGTTCACGAAGAACTGGTAGTGCAGGTGCGGCCCGGTGGACAGGCCGGTGGTGCCGACCTTGCCGATGATGTCGCCCTGGTGGACGCTCTGGCCGCGCTTGACCAGCACCGAGGACAGGTGCGAGTAGCTCGTGGCGTACGGCCCCTCGTGGTCGAGCTCGACGAAGTTGCCGTGGCCGCCGTGGGGGCCGGCGCTGGTGACCACGCCGTCCGCGACGGCGCGCACGGGCGTGCCCGTCGGGGCGCCGAAGTCGACCCCGAGGTGGGGGCGGCTCTTCTTGAGGATGGGGTGGTAGCGCGCGAGGGTGAAGCTGGAGGTCACGCGCGAGAACTCGAGGGGGGAGCGGAGGAAGGGGCGGTGCCGCCCCGTGCCGTCCTGCGCGAACCAGCCGACCGACCCGTCCTTCATCACGTAGCGGATGGCGGTGTACGCCTTCTTGCCGTTGGTGAGCGTCGCGGCGCGGATGCCGCCGAAGCGGGAGTTCCCGAGGTCGTCCGTGAGGGTGTCGCCGACGGCGCGGATGGTCGCGCCCTTGACGAGCTCCGTGTTGAAGTCGATGTCGTACTCGAAGATCTTGGCGAGCTCCATGATCTGGGGCGGGCGCAGGCCGGCGTCGGCGGCGGCCTCCCAGAGGCTCGAGTTCACCGTGAGCGTGCGGGCGCCGGACGCGACGGTGAACGGGATCGGGCGCACGCTCGAGACGTACTTCGTGCCGTTCCAGGCGATCTCGACGAGGGTGGGGTCGTCCTTGTCGAGGCGGAGGCGCCACGGGCGGCCCTCGATGGCGGAGTCCCCGTCGACGTAGTCGAGGTGGAAGCGGTCGCCGATGGAGAGGCGGTTGAGCGCCGAGCCGGCGGCCGCGAGCAGCTCCTCCGTGGGCGCGCCCATCGCGCGGAGGACGGAGCCGGCGGTGTCCCCCTCGGCGATGGTGTGGCTCACGGTGTGGTAGCGCGGCGTGGGCGCGGGGAGCGCGCCGGCGACGGCCGGGGCGGGCTG
>CAJBVW010000564.1 GCA_903959175.1 uncultured Pseudomonadota bacterium | reverse complement strand
GCAGTCGTTCGCGAGGCCGTCGCAGTACTCGGCCGCGCCGGGGTACACGCGCTCGGAGGCGTCGTCACAGTCGTCCGCGTTGGCGACGCGGCCGGCGGGGGCGCAGTCGCCGGTGCCGGCGCCGTAGGAGTCTCCGTCGCCGTCGACGTAGTAGAGGGGCAGGCCGTCGTCGGCGGTGCCGTCGCAGTCGTCGTCGACGTCGTTGCAGGTCTCGGTGCGGCCGGGGTAGACCGTCGCGATCGCGTCGTTGCAATCGTCCGCTTTGTCGGCGGTGTAGGCGCCGTCGGCCTCGCACTGGCACTGCGCGGCGCCGGCGCCGTAGGTGTCCCCGTCGACGTCCGTGTACCAGTCGGTGCAGCCGTCCGCGCCGACGGAGTTGGTGCTGCCGTCACAGTCGTCGTCCGCGACGGTGGCGCAGGACTCGGTGCCGGCGGGGCTCACGGTGGCGTCGGCGTCGTCGCAGTCGCCCCCGGCGGCCTCGGTGTAGGTGCCCTCGGCCTCACAGAGGCAGGCGGACGCGTCGGAGCCGTAGCCGTCGGCGTCGGCGTCGGCGTGGAACTCGGTGCAGCCGAACGCGCCCTCGTCGTTGTCGGAGCCGGAGCAGTCCTCGTCGACCACGTTGCCGCAGGCCTCGAGCGCGCCGGGGTTGACGGCGGCCTCGACGTCGTTGCAGTCGGTGTCGGTGGCGTAGCCGTCGGCGTCCTGATCGAAGTCGTCATCGCCGGTGCAGTCGGCGTCGACGTCGTCGTACCAGACCTCGGTCGCGCCGGGGTTGGTCGTGTCGATCGTGTCGTCGCAGTCGCCTCCGAGCGCGCCGCCGGCGTCGACGTAGGCGTCGGTGCGGTAGCCGTCGAGGTCCTGGTCGAAGTCGTCGTCGCCGGCGCAGTCCTGGTCGAGGCCGTCGTACCAGGCGTCCGGGGCGCCGGGGTAGGCGGCTTCGGGCCCGGAGAGGGCAGGGAGGCCGTTCAGCGGCGTCCAAGCGGCGCTCTCGAGGGGGTCGTCCCAGCAGTCGCCGGTCTCGTAGGCGACGGGCACCTCGAAGGCGTAGCCGGCGACGTAGTAGCCGTCTCCGTCCTGGTCGCCGTCGTTCCCGTCACAGTTGTCGTCGAAGCCGTCGTACCAGACCTCGGGGATGGTCGGGTCGGGGTAGCGGGCGGGGTCGAGATCGTCGCACTCCGCGTCGCGCGCGTAGCCGTCCTCGTCCTGGTCGAAGTCGTCGTTGCCGGCGCAGTCGGCGTCGGAGCCGTCGTACCAGGCGTCCTCGGCGTCGGGGTTCACGTCCGCGGGGTCGAGCCCCCCGCCGTTCTCGAAGGCGTCGTCCGGGCCGTCGTAGCAGTCGTCTCCGAGGTCCGCGCCGTCGGGGAAGGTGGCGGACGCGAAGCCGTCTCCGTCCTGGTCGAAGTCGTCGTCGCCGGCGCAGTCCTGGTCGATGCCGTCGTACCAGGTCTCGACTGCGCCCGTGAAGACGGCGGAGGCGTCGAGCTGGTCGGCGGGGTCGTTCGCCTCGAAGGCGCCGGGGAGCACGTCGGGATCGTCCCAGCAGTCGTCGCTGGGGAGGTCTCCGCTGGGGTCCGGCTTGGAGAGGGAGGCGTGGCCGTCCCCGTCCTTGTCGAAGTCGGAGAGGCCGTCGCAGTTCTGGTCCAAGCCGTCGTAGAAGGTCTCGGCGGCGTCCGGGTTCACGTCCGCGCTCGAGATGCCGTCCAGCGGGCCCGAGGCGTTGTCCCAACAGTCACCGTCGGCCACGGTGAAGCCGTCCCCGTCGACATCGACGGGGGACCACTTCCCTGAGCAGGCGGAGAGGAGGAGGAAGGCGAGCGACGAGGTGAGCGGGCGCATGCGCGCACCGTACCACGACATGCCCCGGATGGCCGGGGGCAGATCCCCTACGGGTCGGTCGCCGGGTCGCAGAGCCCGGAGGAGCAGATGAAGGTCGCCGTCGAGCCGTAGGTCAGGTACGCGGTGTAGCCGCTGTCCTGGACCTCCACGTCATTCGGGGCGTTGTCCGCCGAACCGGTGAAGTCGCAGCTCGTCGCCGTGAACGTGCCCGTTCCGCTGTTGATGAAGATGCCGCCGCCCTTCACGCCCGCCGTGTTCGCGTAGACGCCGCTGGAGGCGTCGCAGGAGCCGGTGCCCGTGTCGAGGTAGATGCCGCCGCCGTTCGCGGACGCCGTGTTGTCGTACACGTCCGTGCTCGCCAGGGTGACGACGCCGCTCTCGACGACGTAGATGCCGCCGCCGTTCGTCGCGTCGTTGCCCGTGATCGTGGAGCCGGTCTGGAGGTCGAGGCGCCCGCCGGTCGCGACGTAGGCGCCGCCGCCGGAGGTCGCCGTGTTGGCGGAGACCACGGTGTTGACGAGGCGCATCCACGCCGTGGAGCTCACCGCGACGCCGCCGCCGTTGGTCGCGGCGTTGTCGTCCACGATGCAGTCTTCGAGGAGGAGCGTGGGGGAGGCCCCGCGCGTCCCGCCGGCGACCGCGCCGCCGCCGCTGCCGCTGGAGCCGGTCCCGCCGGTGAGGGTGAAACCATCCACCGTGAGGCTGCCGCCGGTGGCGCTCACCGCCGAGCCGGAGGCCGGGTCGAGGATGGTGCTGGCCGCGCCGTAGTACCCGTACACCGAGGCGGAGCTGCCCGTGCCGACCAGCTTGGTCGCGTAGGTCCCCGCGCAGAAGTAGTAGCTGCCGGTCGAGTCGAGGGTGATCAAGCTCGAGAGCGTGACGTTGCTCGCCACGCCGCCCGTCGTCACCTTCGTGATCACGTTGTCCTCCGAGGCGGAGGTCCACGTCCCGGAGGTCGTGCAGTTGTTGAACGCGCCGTCGCAGAGCTCGGTGGCGCCCGGGTAGACGTACTCGTCGCCGTCGTCGCAGTCGGTCGAGGTCGTGGCGCCCGTGCCGGTCGCGCAGTTCAGGGTCGAGCCGTCGACGACGACGGTGGTGCCGTAGTTGTCACCGTCCACGTCGGTGTAGCAGGAGTCGACGCCGTCGCAGTCCTCGTCGTCGCTGTTGCCGACGGTCTCGGTGGCGCCGGGGTAGTCGCTGCTGCTGCCGTCGTCACAGTCGGTGGAGACGGGGGCGCCGGTGCCGGTGCTACAGGAGAGCGAGGATCCGTCGCTCACGACGGTGGTGCCGTAGTTGTCGCCGTCGGCGTCGGTGTAGCAGGAGTCGACGACGTCGCAGTCCTGGTCGATGCCGTCGGCGACGATCTCGGTGCCGAGGGGGTTGATGCTGGAGCTGCCGTCGTTGCAGTCGGTCGACACGGGGGCGCCGGTCCCGGTCGTGCAGTTCAGGGTCGAGCCGTCGACGACGACGGTGGTGCCGTAGTTGTCGTTGTCGGCGTCGGTGTAGCAGGAGTCGACGCCGTCGCAGTCCTCGTCGTCGCTGTTGGCGACGGTCTCGGTGGCGCCGGGGTAGTCGCTGCTGCTCGCGTCGTCGCAGTCGGTGGAGACGGGGGCGCCGGTTCCGGTCGTGCAGTTCAGGGTCGAGCCGTCGACGACGACGGTGGTGCCGTAGTTGTCGTTGTCGGCGTCGGTGTAGCAGGAGTCGACGCTGTCGCAGTCCTGGTCGATTCCGTCGGCGGCGGTCTCGGTGCCGGCGGGGCTGATGCTGGAGCTGGTGTCGTCGCAGTCGGTCGACACGGGGGCGCCGGTTCCGGTCGTGCAGTTGAGGGTCGAACCGTCGACGACGACGGTGGTGCCGTAGTTGTCGCCGTCCACGTCGGTGTAGCAGGAGTCGACGCCGTCGCAGTCCTCGTCGTCGCTGTTGGCGACGGACTCGGTGGCGCCGGGGTAGTCGCTGCTGCTCGCGTCGTCGCAGTCGGTGGAGACGGGGGCGCCGGTTCCGGTCGTGCAGTTCAGGGTCGAGCCGTCGACGACGACGGCGGTGCCGTAGTTGTCGTTGTCGGCGTCGGTGTAGCAGGAGTCGACGCTGTCGCAGTCCTGGTCGATGCTGTCGGCCGCGATCTCGGCGTCTCCGGGGCTGACGCCCGCGTTGCTGTCGTCGCAGTCGGTGGCCGCCTCGCTGGAGGAGCCCTCGCCGCTGTCGTTGCAGTCGAGGTCGGTGGAGTCGACGGTGAGCGCGGTGTTCGTGCTGCGGTAGCCGTCGGAGTCGCTGTCGACGTAGCAGGTGTCGCCGTCGTCGCAGTCCTGGTCGATGCCGTCGGCGACGATCTCGGCGTCGCCGGGGCTCACGCCGGAGCTGCTGTCGTTGCAGTCCGTGGCGAGCTCGGTCGAGGAACCCTCGCCGGCGTCGTTGCAGTCGAGGTCGATGGAGTCGACGGTGAGGGTGGTGTCCTCGTTGCGGTAGCCGTCGGAGTCGCCGTCGACGTAGCAGGTGTCGCCGCTGTCGCAGTCCTCGTCGTCACCGTTGGCGGCGATCTCGGCGGCGCCGGGGTAGTCACCCGCGCTCGCGTCGTCACAGTCATCGTCGTTGGTGGCGTCGTAGTTCGAGGCGACCTGGGGCTCGCACCAGCACTGCGTGCTGGTGGTGCCGTAGGTGTCCCCGTCGGCGTCGTAGTTGAAGACGTCGCAGTCGGTGGCGTTCTGCAGGTCGAGGGCGCCGTCACAATTGTCGTCGTAGGCCGTGCCGCACACCTCGTTCGCGAGGGTGTTGACCTCGGCGCGCGTGTCATCGCAGTCCACGCCGGTGCTGATCTCGGACTCGTTGTCCTGGCCGTCGCCGTCGGCGTCGAAGTCGCTGCCGCCAAGGCAGTCATTATCGGCGTTATTGTACCAGATCTCGCTCGCGCCGAGGTAGGCCTCCGAGTCCTCGTCCTCGCAGTCGGTGCCGGTCGCGCCGGAGCGATCCGTCAGCTCGTCGGTGTTCGCGCCGTCCCGGTCCTGGTCGAAGTCGGAGTCGCCGGCGCAGTCGGCGTCGACGCCGTCGTACCAGGCGTCCGTCGTGTTGTCCGGGTACACCTGCTCGGCGCGGGGCTGGGTGCGGCCGTGCAACGCCGTGAAGTCCGTCGGGACGGTGTCGGGGTCGTCCCAGCAGTCGGTCCCGCCGTACACGGCGCTGTCGTAGCCGTCCTCGTCCTTGTCGTAGAGGTTGCCGTCGCAATTCTCATCGACGTCGTTGTACCAGACCTCCTCGACCGAGTCGTCGGGGAAGATGAGGGCGTTCGTGTCGTCGCACTCCTCGTCGCGGACGTAGGTGTCGCCGTCCTGGTCGTAGTCGTCGCCGCCGTCGCAGTTGCTGTCGGTGCCGTCGTACCAGTCGTCCGCGGCGCCGGGGAACACGTCCACCGGTTCGGAGAGGTCGACCTCGGTGCCGTCCCCCGGGTAGGCGTCGACGTCGGGCGAGTCGTAGCAGTCGTCCCCCGAGCCGTCGGGTGGGCCGAACGCCGGGTTCTCGATGTCGAAGCCGTCGAGATCCTGGTCGAAGTCGGAGGCGCCGTCGCAGTTGGCGTCGATACCGTCGTAGAACGTCTCGAGGGCGGCCTCGTTCACGTCCGCCGCGGTCAGCGCGGCGAAGCCGTTGATCGGCGTGAAGCCCGTGGGCGTGATCGTGGGGTCGTCCCAGCAGTCGGTCCCGCCGTCGACGTCGACGTTGTCGAAGCCGTCCTGGTCCTGGTCGAAGTCGGAGAGGCCGTCACAGTTCTGGTCGACGCCGTCGTACCAGACCTCCGGCATGTCGGGCCCGATGGCTGCGCCGCCGTCCGGGGCGTCGTAGCAGTCGCCTTCGAGGATGCTCTTCCCGTCGCCGTCTTCATCGCGGAGCCCCCAGCTCGCGCCGCAGCCCACGAACGTGGGGACCAGGAACAGGAAGAGACTCCGCATGAGCGACCCGGGTAGCGGGCGCAGTTTAGATCAGGCTTCGGAGCGACGGCAACCGCTGTCTCACCGAGCGGGTGCGCGACCGGGTGCCGGATCGGCCCCGCGCGCGGTCGGAGCAGGCCCTTCGTCACGAGCGGTCATCCCCCGACGAACGGCGCTCCGGTACTTTCGACAGGCCGCGGGGCGTGGGTTAGCCCTGCCGCCCTGCGAAAGAAGGGCTCACTGACGATGATTGAGGTTCAAGGGCTCACAAAACGGTATGGAGATACGGTCGCCATCAGCGACGTCTCCTTCTCGGTCGCGCGTGGCGAAGTGGTCGGCTTCCTCGGCCCCAATGGCGCAGGCAAGAGCACGACGATGCGCATCATCGCGGGCTCGCTCGGCGCGTCGATGGGCACCGCCAAGGTCGGCGGGCTCGACGTGGCGGAGGATCCTCGCGGCGTCCAGCGGCTGCTGGGCTACGCCCCCGAGGTCCCGCCGGTCTACACGAACATGTCGGTGCGCGACTACGTGAGCTTCGCCGCGACCCTCAAGGGCGTGGACGACGTTCCCGCCGCCACCAAGAAGGCGCTCGGCCGCGTGGGGCTCGACAAGGTGTCGCACCGCCTCATCGAGCACCTCTCCAAGGGCTACCGCCAGCGCGTCGGGCTCGCCCAGGCGCTCGTCCACGATCCGAAGGTGCTCGTCCTCGACGAGCCCACCTCCGGCCTCGACCCCGCCCAGCGTGTCGAGATCCGCAACCTCCTCGCCGAGCTCGCGGAGGGGGACCGCACCGTCGTCCTCTCCACGCACGTGCTCGGGGAGATCGAGGCGATCTGCTCCCGTGTCATCGTCATCAATCGCGGGAAGATCGTCGCTCAGGACGAGCTCGCGCGCCTCGCGGCCGTCGGCCGCAAGGTGAAGGTCGAGCTCGCGCGCCCCGGCGCCGACGCCCTCGCCGCGCTTCAGGCCATCCCCGGCGCCCTCCGCGTCGACTTCGAGGAGGGGCGGTACGTCGTCCTCGGCGAGACCGACCTGCGCGAGGCCGTCTCCGCGGCCGCCGTGCCCTTCGGCCTGCTCGAGATGGCCGGCCGCGAGAAGCTCGAGGAGATCTACCTTCGCCTGACCTCCGGAGGTGCTTCGTGAGGAACATCCTTGCCATCGGCAAGCGCGAGTTCTCCGCCTACATGACCGCCCCCATCGGGTGGATCATCCTGTGCGCGTTCGTCGTGCTCTTCAGCTTCTTCTTCGTCGCGAGCCTGATGTTCTACGATCAGGCCTCGGCCGAGGCGGTGTTCAACCCCTACCAGGCCGACCAGCTCAACCTGAACGACATGATCGTCGTGCCGCTGTTCGGGAACATGCAGATCATCCTGCTGCTCGCCGCGCCGGCCCTCGCGATGCGCCTGATCGCGGAAGACCGCCGCACCCGCGCGATCGACCTGCTGCTCACCTCGCCGGTGCGCTCCTCCGAGATCGTCCTCGGCAAGTTCCTCGGCGCCATCGGCTTCGCGACGGTGCTCGCGTCGAGCACGCTGCTCTACTTCGGCATCCTCGCCCTGCTCGGTGAGCCCGACCCCGGCATGATGCTGTCGAACTACGTCGGCTTCATCCTCCTGTTCGGCACGCTCCTCGCGACCGGCCTGTTCGCCTCCTCCATCACGGAGAACCAGGTGGTGGCGCTCATGGTGGCGTTCGCCATCGGCCTGCTCTTCTACATCCTCGGCTGGATCGGCGGCTCGATGGACGAGGGCACGCTGAAGACCACGATCGAGTACCTCTCGATGGTGAGCCACTTCGAGGAGCTCCAGAAGGGCGTGCTCCGCCTTCAGGACATCGTGTACTTCCTCACCTTCATCGGCTTCTTCCTGTTTGCGACGACGCAGCGGGTCGAAGCCCTCCGGTGGCGCTGATGTTGGCCTTGCGCGCGCTCGGGTGGTTGTTCGCCCTCATCGGGCTCTTCCTCCTCGTGATCTGCGGACTCTCGTTCGCCTTCCTCGACGATCCGCCGATGGTGCTGAAGGCCGCGGGCGGCGTCGGCGCCCTCCTGATGGCGTCCTGGCTGTTCCTCGACTGGGGTTCCCTCAAGAACCTCGGCAACGACCAGACCGTCCTCCGCAGCACGACGGCGTCCTTCGCCACCCTCCTCGCGCTCGGCATCGTCGTGACCGCGAACGTGGTGGTTCACCGCTACGACCAGCGCTGGGACCTCACCGAGACCAAGCGCTACACCCTCGCTCCGCAGAGCGTGGACATCGCGAAGACCCTCGATCGTGAGATCGAGGTCATCGCCTTCCTCACGGCGGGCTCGCCGCCGGATCGCAACTTCCGTGACCTCATGGACCGCTACAAGGAGCACACCACGCTCCTGAAGGTGGACGTGTACGACCCCTACGCCAACCCCACGATGGCGGAGCAGTACGAGGTCACGAGCGACAGCCCGGTCGTCATCTTCAAGGTGGGCGACAACAAGCAGCGCCTCGACGCCGGCCTCGAGGAGCAGGACGTGACGAACGCGCTCGTCCGCGTCAAGTCGGACGTGCAGCACTCCGTCTGCGTCGTGACCGGGCACCAGGAGCTCGAGCTGATGGACGACCAGGGCCAGGACGGCCTCGGCATCGCCAAGCTCAAGCTCGAGGGCGTCAACTACAAGGTCCAGCCCGTCTCGCTCCTCGAGCAGCAGCCCATGCCGGAGTCGTGTGAGGTCGTCGTCCTCGCGTCCCCGCGCGCGGAGCTCCTCGCCCCCGAGCGCGACCGCCTCGCGCAGTACGTGGCCGCGGGCGGCGGGCTCATCGCGATGATCGACCCCCTCCTCGTCCCCGAGACCGCCGCGGACCTCTCCCGCTACGGCGTCAGCGTCGGGAACGACGTGGTGGTGGAGGCCGATCCGTACCGGCAGACGCAGGGCGGCCCCACCTACGTGATGCTCGAGCAGGGCAGCTTCGACATCAGCCCCATCACCGAGAAGCTCGCGGGCGTCGCCCTCTTCGGGCACGCGCGCTCCGTCGGCAAGGGCGCGGACATCCCGGGCCTGAACGTGCAGGTCGTGGCGAG
The DNA here is from genome assembly GCA_903959175.1 of uncultured Pseudomonadota bacterium. GTDB lineage: Bacteria > Myxococcota_A > UBA796 > UBA796 > SXON01 > CAJBVW01. The sequence goes on along the minus strand of CAJBVW010000564.1, from coordinate 8,884 downwards.
CGCCTCGGACAAGAGCTGGGCGGAGACGGCCGTCACCGACGCCGCCGAGTCCTGGACCCCCACCGAGGGCTCCGATCTCGTCGGCAAGGTGCCCCTCATGGTGACGGTCGAGGTCGCGGACCCCGCCGCCATCCGCCTGGTGACGGCGTCTACGCTGCCCGTCGTCGAGGGCGCCTCGGCCCCCGCGGTGCCGGTCGAGGCCGCGCCCACGCTCCCGACCAAGGCCGGCGGTAAGGTCGTGGTCTACGGAGATGGGGACTTCGCCACGAACAAGCTCATCACGTTCGGCGTCAACCAGGACCTCCTGCTCAACGCCGTGGCCTGGGTGGTCGGAGAAGACGACCAGATCAGCATCCGGCCCAACGAAGCAGGAAAGGGCAAGCTGAACCTGAACATCGTGACCCTCTTCCTCGCCATCGTGACGGCGGCGGTCGTGGCCCCCGGCCTCACCATCGTGGGCGCGGTCGGGACCTGGCTCCGGCGTCGCCGTCTGTAGGCCGTCCCTCCGGGTGGTCCGGTCGTTCGGGCCGCCCGTGGACGCGTCCGGAGCCGGCACGCTACAGTAAAGCAGCGAGGGTCCTATGAGCACGCCAAACATCATCGATCTCGCGGTCGCGATCGAACTGGAGTGCGCCGCGCTCTACGAGGTCTTCGGGCGCTGCTTCTCCGGCCGCTCCGAGGTCGTGTACTTCTGGCTGATGTACGCCGAGGCCGAGCGCTACCACGCCGCCAGCATCCGCATCCACCAGACGGCCTTCGCGGGGGAGCCGATGGACTCCCTCGAGGTCGGCCTCGGCGAGGCCACCGCCGTCCTCGACGAGATCCGGTCCATGCGCACCGGCTTCGAGCGCACGCCGCCGACCATCGGCGAGGCGCTCAAGGCCGCACGCCGCGTGGAGGAGTCCAGCGCCGAGCTCCACGGCCGGACGCAGTTCTTCAAGCTGCACCCGCACTTCAGCGAGCTCTTCGCGAAGATGGCCGAGGAGGACCGCGCTCACCGCGATGTCCTCACGACCGCCGAGCAGCGCTTCGGGGCCTGATCCGGCGTCCGTCCGCGGGCTGCGGAGGCGCGAAAACGAAGACGCCCGCCGGCCTCCCGCGGGAGGTGCGACGGGCGCAGGGGTGGCCCCGGAGGGGACTAGCCCAGGATCTTCTGAAGCTGCATCGCCAGGCCGACGTTCGAGGCCTTGAGCTTGCCGGTCATGAAGAGCTGCATGGCGTAGCTGGGGTTGTCGAGCAGCTTCTCCCAGTCGGCCTTGGCGACGGTGATGATGCAGCCCGGCGTCTCCGCGGGGCCGTCGCGCACGGCGCCCGGGGGGGTGGAGAGGTCGATCGTCCAGGTGCCGGCGCCCGTGATGTCGAACTGGAAGATCGCCTTGACCGAGGCCGCCAGGTCCGGCTTGGCGATCAGCTTCTCGGGCATGTACTTCTCAAAGAATTCCGTCGTCTCGGCCATGGGGTCCTCGGTTGACGGTGCGCCTTATCGCTTCCGGCGCAGGCCCGGCAACTTCCCGATCCAGGTCGCGAGCGAGAGGCGCGCACCGAGGCGGGCGTCGCTCCAGGTGTCGGGCATGTCGGACCACGCGAGGAGCCGCGCGGGCTGCGGCGGGCCGCCCCACCAGCGCCACGCCCAGCTCCCGCCGAAGCGCGCGGTGACGGCGTCTCCGATGTCCTCGGTGCGCAGCCGCTCGGGGCCGCGGAGGACGTGCTCGCCGCCGGCGCCGAGCAGGACCGTGACAGCGCGGCCGGCGTCGTCGAGCAGGAGCGGCCACGAGGCGGGGGCGCCGCGCGGGAGCCGGGCCACGCCGCTCTGGCGGATGGCGGTGACGATGGGCCAGACGCAGCCGTCGTCCACGCCGAAGAGCGGGCCGAAGCGCACGACAGTGGTGCGCGGCGCGGCGCGGAGGGCCTCCAGCCCGGCGTCGAAGGCGTCGAGGCCGGGCTCCCCGCTCCCCGCCGGCCCGCAGACGGTGACGGCGGTGGCACCCTCCCGCCAGGCCTGGAGCGCGAGGCGCACAACGGTTCGTCCCCAGACCTCGCCGGCGTCGCGCGCGGTGCGCGGCGAGAGGGCCACGCAGACGGTCGCGCCCTCGAGGGGCACCCTCAGGGGCTCCCCCGCGCTCCAGCGGCGCCAGAGGCCCGCGTGGGGGCGTGGCGTGGGCGAGGCGACGATCACGCTGCGCCCTGCGGCCGCGCCCTGGCGCGCGACGGCGCCCCCGAGGCGCCCGCCGCCGAGGACGACGAGCGGGCCGGGCGCGCCGGGCTTCACGGCGCGGGCGACGGCGCGTGATCGAGCCGGGCGATGAAGTCGCGGGCGCGCTCGCCGGTCACCGCGAACATGCCGAGCTGTGTCTCGTGCCAGCCGTGCCAGTCCGAGCCGCCGGTGAGGAGGAGGTCGTGGCGCTCGGCCAACGCCTTGAGGCCGTTCCGGGTGCGGCGGTCGGCCTTGGGGCGCACGCCCTCCAGGCCCTGGAGGCCGGCGGCGACGAAGGTGGGCGTGTAGGCCTGGGCGTCCACCAGCGAGGGGTGGGCCCAGCTCGTGAGGCCGCCGGCGGCGCGGGCGATCCGGATCGCGTCCACGAACGGGAGCTCGATGAGCGGGACGACGCCGGAGCCGCCGAGGAGCGCGAAGCCCTCGCGCATGTCGCGGACGTGCCCGCCGGCGCGGAGCGCGTGGAAGAGGTGGTGGCGGGTGAGGCTGCGCTCGCCGGCGTGCGCCGCGGCGTCCGCCACGGGGAGGTCGGCGAAGCCGAGCTTCTCGACGGCGCGGTCGTAGCGGTTCGCGCGCACGCGGGCCCGGCCCCGGAGGAACTCCTGGAAGTCGGCCGGCATCTCGCCGGGGAAGTACACGAGGAGGTGGAACTCCCGCCCCAGGTGGCTCCCGGAGACCTCCGCCGCGGCGATGACGCGGAGCTGGTGCTTCGCGCCCTCGTGCATGCCCGGCCGGAGCGCGTTGGGGAGGTCGTGGTCGGCCACGGCGATGGCGTCGAGCTTGCCGGCGAGCGCGCGCGCGAGCACGTCCTCGGGCGGGAAGCGCCCGTCGGAGCGGTCGGTGTGCATGTGGAGGTCGATCCGGCCGGGATCGGCGTCAGTCCTGGGCTTCGATCGCATCGAGCATCCGTCCGTGAGCGTCGACCAGGGCGCGCATCTGAGCAAGGTGATGCAGGCGCGTCGACTTGAGGTGCACGAGCTCCTCCTGAAGCGCGCGCCGCTCGTCGTGGGCCGCCGCGAGGATCCGCTCGGCTTCGAGGCGCGCTTCGCCGACCAACACGTCGGCCTCACGATGCGCGGTGTTCTCGAGGTCGACCGCCATGCGGCGGGCGAGCACGAGGGTCTTCCGGATCTCGTCCTGCTCGGTGCGCAAGGTGTCGACCGCGGCGTCGAGCGTCGCGAGCTCCTCGCGCAGCTTGAAGTTCTCCTTCAGCGAGACCTCCCACGCCTCCCGCACGTCGTCGAGGAAGCGTTGGACCTCGTCGGAGTCGTACCCGCCCTTGCGGGCCGGGCCGAACTGCTTCTGGAGCACGTCCAGGGGAGTGAGCGGCATGCCGGACGCCTATCCCACCCGCGCAGCGAACGGCGCGCTCATGGCACGCCCACGACGGCGGCGCCGACGTACCGTTCGCGCAGGCGTTCGACGAGCACGTCCACCGGGCGGGCGTCGCTCGGGGGGAGGACGCCGACCACGCGGTCCACGCCGTCGATGCGCGTCGGGCTCGCGACGAGCACGAGGGCGTCGCCTTCGGCGGAGAGGCGGAACCGGCCGTCCCCCGTGGCGAGGGTGCCCTTGTCGCCGGGCGAGTCGCTGTGGAACACGACCTCGGCGCGCCCGCTGCGGAGCGCGATGATCTCGACCCAGGCGTGGTCGTCGGTGTCGAACACGACGCCGCCGGCCTCTCCCTGGGCCTCCAGCGCGACCTGGGGCGGCACCGACACGGGGTCGGCCGCCCACACGCCCGCGGCGACCGCGAGGAGGGTCACGAACGCGGCGCCCACCCAGTACCGCACCGCCGACGGGGGGGGCGGCAGCGGCTCGGGCAGAGGCTCTATGCCGTCGACCTTGCCCCACTCCATGCCCTGTAGGCGGCCGAGGAGGCTGTCCACCCCCGGGCCGATGACGGCGCGGGGCACCCAGCGGCCCGGCACCGTTGCGCGGACGATGCGCATGCGGTCGGCCGAGGGCGCCCCGCGCTCGGCGGCGGCGACGAGCGCGGCCTGGACGTCGACGCGCGCGGTGTCGACCACGAGCACGTCTTCCGGGAGGACGCGGGCGGCGTCCCCGAAGGCGCGGGTGAGGGCGCGGATGTGCTTCCGGGCGTCCGGGTGGATGCCGACGCAGCAGAGGTCGAGCGTGCCCGAGGGGCGGCAGTGCCCGTCCTCCGGGGGGAAGAGGTCCGCCGGGGAGAGGATGCCCTCGCGGAACAGCCGCAGGGCGCGGGAGCAGCGGGGGCAGCCCTCGGCGTGGGCCCTGCCCGTCTCCGTCGCGAGCCCGCCGGGGCCGGGGCAGAGGTCTCCTGCGGCGGTGGCGATGCGGACGATCAGGCGGTCGAGGCGGGCGGACTCCCAGCCCTCGACCGACAGGCCCTCGTCGCTCGTGACCGAGCGGGTGAGCTCCCGAACGGCGTCGCGCGCGCCGCGGAGCAGAGCGGTCTCGAGCCCTGTGCGACGCTCGACCTCTTCCAGCTGCAGGCCGTCTGCGTAGTGGAGGCGCAGCACGGCCGCGTGGATGGAGTCGGAGGCGGCGAGGATGGCCTCGCGCCAGGCGGGCGCGGGGAGCACGTCCAGGTCGGGGTCGGCGCCGATGGGCGCGTAGCGGCCGGCGCAGCGGGCGAGGAAGTTCTCCACGCCGGCGGTGGTGCGCGCTTCGGCTTCCGAGAGCCCTACGTCAGCTGGGAGCGACCACAATGCGTGATCGCGCGCCGCGCGGAGCGTGGGCGGGCGCGGTTGGACCCCCGCGCGGAGCAGATCCCAGGCCACGCGGATCGTGATCGGGCCCCAGAGCCGCCGGAGCGGGTCGGGCATGCCGGGGGGTGAGGGAGGGGGAGGCAGGGGGTCCATGGGCCTAGGGCGCGTCGGGACGAACGCCCGGGCGTACCAGGGAGCCTATCGCGGGGACCGGGCCCCGGAGGGCCTCGGCCCCGCCAAGGATCTACCTACGCTGCCTCTTCCCGTTCGGCCCGGCGAGGGCCGGTCGTGGCGAGGAGGTCGTTGATGACCGCCGCGGTCGCCACGCTCGCGAGCTCCTCGTCCCCGTACTGGACGAGGAACTGCTCGTAGATGGTGGAGATGAGCTCACCGAGGTTCGTGTTCATGGCCATCTTGCCCTCCAGGAGTCCGCTTGCGTTTGGACCCGGCTGCATCTGATGCAAACCCTGTGCCAGGGATTGTGTCTCAAGTGTGCCACCGGGTGTCCGCTTCTTCGGATCTCTACGCGCGAACCAGAGTGTTTCCCTGTCGCACAATGTCAAGATTCCGGAACAATCCCGCCGGGTGACGCTGCGACGACGAGCAGGTGCACCTCAGCGGCCCCGGCGGCCAGGAGCGCCTCCGCACACGCGCGCGCCGTGCTCCCCGTCGTGACGACATCATCGACGAGGAGGACCCGCCCCTGCACGGGGCAGGTCACGCGGTAGGCGTCCCGGGCGTTCTGCGCGCGGCGCCGCCGAAGGAGGCGCGCCTGGGCCTGCGACCGACGGCGGACGAGGGGGTGGAAGAGGGGGATGCCCTGGTCGGCGGCGACGGGGTACGCGAGGAGGTCCGCGGGGTTCATCCCGCGCACCAGGCGGCGCCAGGGGCTCGAGGGGACGGCCACGACGGAGTCGATGGCGCGGATGTCGAGGTTGCGGCCGCAGTGGCGGCCCAGGGCCCACAGCACGGCCTCGTTGCCGCTGTACTTGCCCGCGCGCACCATCGCGCCCACGGGGCCCGCGTAGCTCCCGAGGTACCAGCCGGACTCGATGCCCGGTGGGAGCACGGGGAGCCGCGTCAGGTGATCGGGCACCACGTCGAGGCAGGTTCGGCACAGGTGGCCGTCCAGCGCGCCTCTCGCCGCGACGGGCGGGTGGGAGTCACAGGCGACGCAGCGATCGACACCGAGGCAGGAGACGACTTCGAGCATGGGCGATCAATGCTCACGTCGAGAATGCATGTCAATCGGTGTCTTTTTCGGATCGTCGGCGAAACGCACTTGCGTTTTTTGCATCTTGGGGGCATCGATCAGGATCTCCCTCGGGAATCAGGAGCCCCTCCGACGAGCGGAATTCGATCGATTTTTTCGCGGCCTTGATTTTTTGATTTCCGTGCGCAGTTTGGGGCTTTTTGGAGAATCGTACGCGTACGCGTCAGGCGTGGTGGTAGGGCTCTCCGGCCCGGATGGTGCACGCCCGGTAGATCTGCTCCACCAGGACCACCCGCGCGACCGCGTGGGCGAGCACCATGGAGGACAGCCGGATCGTCTTCCACGCGCGCTCCCGCACGATCGGCGCGTGGCCGTAGGCCCCGCCGATGGCGAACACCACCGGGGTGACCCCGTCCTGCGCGCAGCGCTCCAGGAGCGCGGCGAGCGCGGTGCTGGTGAGGTCCTCGCCACGCTCGTCGAGCACGATGAGGCGGCCGCGGGCGGGCAGGGTGCCCAGGAGGGCGTCTGCCTCGGCCTGGGCCGTGTTCGGGCGGATGATCCGCTCCTCGAAGGGGAAGTGCCGCCCGATGCGCTTGCCCCAGTCGGCACAGGCGTCGTCCGCCCAGGGGACCCGCCCCGAGCGGACGGCGCTGACGGCGAGCTTCACACCCGCGTCTGGCCGAAGGCGCCGCGGGGGGCTGTCGCCCCGCCGACGTTCACGCGCCGGGCGTCGGCCCAGAGCGCGTCGAGGTCGTAGAAGCCGCGCATGGGCTCGTCGAAGACGTGCACCAGCACGTCCCCGAAGTCGATCAGGATCCACCGGGACGCATCCAGGCCCTCCACCCCGATCGGCTTGTGGCCGAGGGAGCGGAGGTCTTCGATGATCCCCTCGGCGAGGGCTCGGACATGCCGCCGGCTCGTGCCGGTGCAGATCACGAAGCTGTCGCAATACGAGGCCACACCCGACAGGTTCAGAACCGCTACGTCTTCCGCTTTCCGGTCGGACGCGGCGCGCGCCGCGACGGCGGCGAGGTCAAGGGACTCGATGACGGCACCTCACGGACTTCACGCGTTGATCACTTTGAACGACACCAGGACAACATAGCGCACGCCATCGACTTCGAGGAGCTTCCCCGTGAGCGAAAGCCGTGAGCGAAGGTGCCCGTCGGCGGACATGAGCTCGACGAGCTCGTTCGCGATCACGTTGACGCCGTCGGGTGCGGTGTACGGCACGGCGACCATGCTGCCGAGGTTGTTCCCGGTGGCCTCGAGCGTGCCGACGTAGGACCAGTCCTGACCCTCTTCGAGGACGCGTCGGGCCATCATCCCGGTGGTGTACGAGCAGTTGCTGCCGATGAGCTCCCCCGCGCGGGCGGAGTGGCTGGCGACGGCCACGTCCATCGTCGCGGCCGCGTTGACCGCGGGGGCCGCGGCGCTCTGCGCCACATGCGCCGACGCGTCGTAAGGGCCCGCGAACGCGGCCGGCACGAAGATCATCGACGCGAGGGAGAGCGCTGGCACCATTGAGGCTCCGTCAGGGCATGTACCATACAAGCGCCCCCGACCTCGGGCAAGTCATGGCTTGTCTCCAGGAGGCGCGGATACCTCTGGATCGAGGCCCACACCCTCGATGGAGAAGGCGAGGGTGACCTCCTGGGTTCGTGCCCCTGAGACGGCCTCGACCCGAACATTCCCGACGAGGCGCACGGCCGTGGCGTCGTCGATCCACACGTCGCCTTCGGCCGCGGTGACCGTCCATCCGCGGCGCGGCTTCTCCGGCGGCGGCACGGGCGTGATGATGTGGCGCAGGGCCCGGCGCCCGTCCACGAGCTCCTCGCCCGCGGGCGTGAGCTGGAGGCTGGAGGCGAGGCCTTCGAGCGCCCAGGACCAGGGGTCCCAGGTGCCGGCGAGCTGGACGCGGTAGGGCTCGGCGTCCCCCTTCCGCTCGAGGGGCCCCTCTCCGCCGCTCCGCCACGCCACGCCGCCCGACACGAGGACCTCGCTGCGGACGCGGTCGTCACGGCGCTGGACGTAGGACCAGTGATCGGCGTCCTTCCAGCGCAGCTCGACGAGCTCGGTGCTGGCTACGGGGGGTGTCCCCTCCCCGCCGGTGGAGCGCCGCACGTTGGCCTGGAGCCGGTAGGAGCCGAGCCCGGCCACGGTGGCGAAGGTCGCACGGTCGGCCGCCACGGGGAGGGGCACGGAGACCGCCTCGGGGGCGCCGCTGCAGGCCACCATCCAGGCGAGCGCCGTCAGCACGGAATCCTCGTGGACGGCGCGCCGCTCACGACCGTGGGATGTCGCGGATGCGGGCCCAGGTCCGCCGGACGAGCTCGGGGATTCCGGCCCCGGAGACCGAGGAGATCGTCATCACCTCGCCGGCACCGGCGGCGGCGAGCTCGGCGCGCGCCTCGGCCTCGGCTTCGTCGTCCACGGTGTCGCGCTGGGTGAGCACGACGAGCTCCTGCTTGGCGGCGAGCTCGTCGTCGTAGGCGGCGAGCTCGTTCCGCAAGCTGCGGTAGCGGTGCACCACGGACTCGCTCTCCATCGGGGAGAGGGACACGAGGTGCAGGAGCATGCGCGTGCGCTGCAGGTGGCGCAGGAACTGGTGGCCCAGCCCCTTGCCCTCGGCGGCGCCCTCGATGAGCCCGGGGATGTCCGCAACGACGAAGCTGCCTTCCTCGCCGACGGACAACGGGAACATCGGCAAGTGACTCAGCAAGTCGTGTGCCGACTGCAAGGCCAGTGCGTGTTGCTTCCACAATGTTC
>CAJBVW010000563.1 GCA_903959175.1 uncultured Pseudomonadota bacterium | reverse complement strand
GCGCCCGCTCGCGGAAGAGCCGCGCGTGCCGGAGCTCGTCGAGCGCGTGGCGGAAGTAGCGGGCGCGCAGCTCGGGGCGGGTGGTCTCCTCCACGGCGGAGAGCATGTCCAGGCCGCTGCCGGCCTCGGTGTGGGAGAATTCGGCCATCTTGGCGGCGGCGCGCCCGGGCACGATCTTCCAGACCAGCCAGGAGGCGAGCCAGATCGGAAGGTTGGCGGCGGTGATGGTCACGGGGCGGCCAGGGCGGGCGCGAGGGCCGTCGCGACACGGGCGTGACCGGCGGCGCTCAGGTGGTAGTCGCCGTCGAGGAAGCTGTCGGGCGCGGCGAGGGCGGGGAGGAGGTCGACGAGGGGGACGGCGCCGAGGTCGGCGCGGAGGGCGTCCCGCAGGGAGGTGTCGGCCCAGGGGGCGCCGGGGGCGTCGGGGGCGCGGAAGAGCGACACCGCGGCCCGCGCGGCGGAGGTGGCGGCGTCGACCGGGAGGAAGGCGGCGACGGTGCGGACGTCCGGATGCGCATCGGCGAAGGCGCGGATCTCGCCGGCGAGCGCGGCGGTAGTAGGCGCGACGGGCGCGGCGCCCCGGAGCCCGGCGAGGGTCGCAACGTCGGACACGGCGGGGGCGGTCGAGAGCCGCATCCACGCATGGTACAGCAGGTGCATGCGCGAGAGGGGGCTGGCCCAGAACCACGCGCCGGGCCCCTCGGCGTTCGCGGCGGTCACCAGCCACCCGCCGCGAACGGCGAGGCGCGACGCGGCGGGGGTGACGCCCTCGTCCCAGTCGTTCGCCTGGTTGACGACGAAGAGGACGCCGTCGGGACGCAGGATCGGCAGGAGGGCCTCGGCGCGCGCGCGGGCGTCGGCCACGCCGTAGCCGGGCACCCCCGCGTTCCGGAGCCCGGCGCGCGCGGCGAAGGTGTCGTCCCCCGCGACGCCCATCCCGAGCACCTGGGAGTCCCCCACGGCCAGCCAGCGGCCCGCGGCGGGCTCGGCGCGCAGCCCGTCGGCGTCGGTGATGATCGTGTACACCGTGCCGTCGGGCCGGGTGAGGCGGGCGCTCGCTTCGGCGCGGAGCGTGATGGCGCCGTCCTCGGCGGTCGCGAAGAGGCCGAGCGTCGGCAGCGCGCCGCCGTCCGCCACGCGCACGACGCCCTCGGAGAGGACCAGCGCGAGGAGCGTGCTCCCCACGGCGAAGCCGACGCGGACGGAGAGCGGGATCTCGGGCTCGGGCGCGGCGGCGGACACCCCGCGAGTCTATCGCTCGCGCGGGTCGAGGCGCGCGGAGACCCGCGGCGCGAGGGCCTCCGCCACCACGTCGTGGCCGCGCGGCGTCCAGTGGCCGTCGAAGACGAAGGAGGTGCGGCCGCCGGGCTCCGCGGCGCGGAGGGCCGGCGCGAGGTCGACCGCGGTGAAGGCGCGCGGCACGGCGTCCATCACGGCCCGGGCCGCGCTGTCCAGGCCGAGCCCGACGGGCGGCACGACGTACACCTGGGACAACTTCGGCCGCCAGTTCTTCGTGGACTGGTGCGAGGTCTGCCACAACCACGAGGCCCCCGCCGAGGGCGTGCCGCCGGGCCTGGTCTTCGACGACGAGGCGTACGTCCGGAGCCTCGCGGTCGGTCGGAGATGACGTTCGAGTGAGCCCGCGTGCTACCCTCGCCGCCATGCTCCTCGCCCTCCTCGTCGGCTGCGCCCCCGCGCCCTCGGAGGAGGCGGCCGCCTGCGTCTCCCCCGACGAGGTGTCGTGGGACGCCTTCGGCGACGGCTTCTTCACGACGTGGTGCCGCTCGTGCCACTCCGCGTCCACCGCGGATCGCCGGGGCGCGCCCGAGGGGCTCGACTTCGACACGCTGGCAGAGGTGCGGGCCGCCGCCGCCGCCATCGAACAGAGCGTGCTCACGGACCAGGACATGCCCGTGGGCGGGGGCCTCGCCGCGGACGACCGCGCCTTGCTTCAGGCCTTCCTCGCCTGCGACGACGACGCCACCTCGACCGCCACGGAGAGCCCACCGCCCGCCGCGGGGACCCTCACCCGCGACGAGGTCGTGGCCCGCGCCGACACCGCCCTCGCCGAGGGGTTGCCGCGCGCCGACGCGACGTTCGACGTGTACGTCGGCATCCTGACGGAGCACGGCGAGCCTACGTGCCCCTTCCGCCTCCGGTTGGACGCGTACCAGTCCACCTTCGCGGGCTGCACCACCACGCGCGGCTGGGTGTTCGCGGGCCTCACGCTGCGCGAGTCGGGCGCGGAGGACGGCGGCCTGCGCGAGTGGATGGCGGGAGACGGGTTCATTAACGACGCCGACGGCCAGCGCGGCGTGCTCGGCGGCGAGCTCGAGTGGTGGGCGGCCGACCCCGGCGACGGCCCGCGCGCCTGGTGGCAGACGCTCCGCGGCACCTGGGGCTGGGAGTGGGAGCCCGGCTGGTACGGCGAAGTGCCAAGCTTTTCCCTGAGCTACGACGGCGTGTGGGACGGCGCCGAGGTGACCGCCACGGTCGAGGGCGGGATCACGCTCGGCGGCGCGTCCGTCTACCTCGACGGCGTCACCGTCGACTCGCTCGCCGCGCCCGACGCCCCCGTCTCCGGTGCGCTCCTCGTGCGGGACGACGTCGGGAGCTGGTACACGCTCGTACTCCGCGAGGACGGCTCCGGCTGCGGCGAGATCGTCGACCCCGCCGGCGTCGCGCTCGGCGAGGGCTGCCCCGCCTGGGGCCCCGCGCTGGCGAGCCTGCGGGAGACACCGTGATCCTCGCCCTCCTCGGCCTCCTCGCCGCGTGCTCCCCGCCCGCGTCCCCGCCCGTCGCGGAGGCCCCGCCCGACCTCCTCCCCCTGGACGACGCCCGCCTCATCCGCCGGATGAGCCTGGATCTCCGCGGCACGTTGCCCAGCCTCGCCGAGCTCGACTCCGTGGTCGAGGGCGCGACCCCCGCCACGCTCCGCGACACCTTCCTCGACGACCCCCGCTTCGAGGAGCGGCTCGTCCAGCTCCTCGGGCAGGCGTGGCGCACGCAGGTCGACGAATTCCTGGTGCTCTACACAGAGAACCCCGAGCTCGCCGGAGACCCCACCAGCGAGTACCCCTTCGAGCGCGCGGTCGGCGAGGAGCCGCTCCGCCTCATGGCCCACGTCGCGGCGGAGGGGCTCCCGTGGTCCACCATCGTGACCGCGGACTGGTCGATGGCGAACGAGGTGACAGGCCGGCTCTGGCCGAACGACTACCCGGCGGACGGCCTCGGCTGGCAGGTCGTGCGCTACACGGACCAGCGCCCCGCCGCGGGCGTGCTCGCGACGAACGGGCTCTGGTGGCGGTACTTCTCGACGGTGTCCAACTACAACCGCGGCCGCACCGCCGCGATCGCGCGCCTGCTGCTCTGCGAGGACTACACCGCGCGCCCCGTCACGCTCAGCGCCTCCACCGCCGTCACCGACGCCGAGACCGCCGAGGACGAGCTGCGCGAGAACCCCTACTGCCTCGGCTGCCACGCCTCGCTCGACCCCGCCGCCACCGCGCTCTTCGGCTTCTGGCCGGCGAACGAGTACAATCTCGATGAGCTGGAGCGCTACCACCCCGAGCGCGAGCTGGTCGGGGAGGACCTCCTCGGCGTCGAGTCCTCGTGGTTCGGCACCCCCTTCTCCGGCCTCTCGGAGCTCGGCGTGCTCGTCGCGGCCGACCCCCGCTTCGCCCGTTGCACGGTCGAGACCGCCGCGAGCCTCCTCTGGCGGCGCCCCGTGGGCGTCGAAGACGCCGCGGAGATCGAGGCCGTACGCGCGCGCCACGTCGAGAACGGCACCTACAAGGACACCCTCGCCGCGCTCACGGACGGCGCCCGATACCGCGTCGGGGCCTACGCCGACACCGCGACAGACGCGACGCGCGCCCGCGAGGTCTCCGTGCGCATGATGGACGCCCCGCTCCTGGCGAGCGTCCTGCGCGACCTCACCGGGTTTTCCTGGTCCTACGGTGGCTTCGCGCAGCTCGAGAACGACACCTGGGGCTACCGGCTCCTCGGCGGCGGGGTGGACGGCGAGTACGCCACCCGCAGCCAGGCCACGCCCGGGCTCACCTGGCTCGCCGTGTGGTCCCGCGCGGCCGAGGCCGCCGCGGCGTACGCCGTCGACACCGAGCTCGTGGACGGCGGCGCGCGCCTCACCTTCGGCGCGGTCACCCTCGACGACGACGTCGACTCCGCCGCGTTCGACGCCGAGATCACCGCCCTCTCCCGACGCCTCTACGCCGAGGCTCCCGACGCCGAGGCCCTCGCCGACGTGCGCGCGATGTGGGCCGCGATCGCCGCGGACGCCGGCGCCGCCGAGGCCTGGCGCGGCACGCTCGCCGCGCTCCTCCAGGACCCCCGCTTCGTGACCTACTGATGTTCACCCGCCGCGCCTTCTTCGGCCTCGCCGCGGCCCTCGCCGCTCTGCCCCGCCGCGCGCGCGCCGCCGACACCGCGGAGCGTCGCTTCCTGTTCGTGCTCGCCCGCGGCGGGTGGGACCCCACCTACGTGTTCACGCCCGGCCTCGACCCCGCGACCGTCGACCTCGACGCCGAGGGCGAGGACGCCGAGGTCGGGGGCCTCGCCTTCCGCGACGCGCCCACCCGCCCGTCCGTGCGCTCCTTCCTCGAGAAGTACGGCGGGCAGACCAGCTTCGTGAACGGGCTCGAGGTGCGCTCGCTCACGCACGAACGCTGCCGCCGCCTGCTCTTCTGCGGCGAGGGCGAGGGCGAGGCCGACGACTGGCCGACGCTCATCGCCGCCGCGGACGCCCGCTGGCGCCTCCCGCACCTCGTGCTCACCGGGCCGAGCTTCACCGCCGCGCACGGCGCCGCCGTCGTGCGCCTCGGGCAGAACAACCAGCTCGCCGAGCTGCTCAGCGGCCGCTTCGTGGACCGCGCCGACCGCACGCTCGCGGTGCCGTCGAGCGCCGCAGCCGAGGCCGCGCGCGCCTTCGCCCGGGGCCGCGCCGAGCGGTGGGCGGCCGCGCAAGCGGGGGGGCAGCCGGCCGCGTTCGGGGAGGCCCTGCTCGGCGCCTACGACCAGCTCGATCTGGTGAGGTCGAACGCCGACCTGTTGGACATGGGCCTCGATGTCGGCACCGATCGGCTGGTGCCGGTCCCGGTGCGCGTCGCGGCCGCGCTCCAGTGCTTCGAGGCTGGTTATTCGCGCTGCGCCCTCGTCGAGCACCTGGGCCTCTACGACCAGACCTGGGACAGCCACTCCAGCAACAGCATCCAGAGCGCACACTTCGAGCTGCTCTTCTCCGACCTCACCGCGATCCTGGACGAGATGGCGGCGCGCCCGGGGCTCGGCGGCGGCACCCTCCTCGACGAGACCACGGTGGTCGTGCTCTCGGAGATGGGGCGGACCCCGCGCCTGAACGCGGCGGACGGGAAGGACCACTGGACGTTCACCTCCGCGATGCTCCTCGGGGCGGGGGTGCGCGGCGGGACGGTCGTGGGCGGCTACGACGACGCGCTGTACGGCCTCCCCGTCGACCTCGGCACCGGCCGCCCCGACGACGCCGGCGCGGCGCTCACCCCCGAGCACCTCGGCGCCACGCTGTTCGCGCTCGCGGGGCTCGACCCCGACACCGCCGGCGCGGAGCCCATCACGGCGCTGCTCGAGGACGGGTAGGGTGCTGGGGCGTGGGGTGGCGGCGCGGGCGGATGGTGAGCTTCGCCTATGGGCAATCGGCGGCCCCTGATCCACGCTCTGGTAGACTCCGGTCACCACCCCCGGGGAGAGACGACGCCATGGGCTCCCGACGCCTCCGCACCGCCCTGCTCGCGCTCCTCCTCGGCTGTGGCCCCGCCGACAGCCCGCCTCCCGCAGCGCCCGCTCCCGTCGCCCCCGGCCCAGCCGGCCCGCCGCCCGCCGGCCCCGCGCCGTCCGCCGCCGTGGTCCCCGGCACCGTCGACCTCGACCGGGCGCCCCCCACCGAGGAGGTCCGCACCGCCGCCGCCGCGCCCTGCGCCGGCTGCGACATCGTCGTGATCTCGGTCTGTTCGCTGCGGCGCGACCACGTAGGTGCCTACGGCGTCATCGACGGGCTGACCCCCACCATCGACCGCCTCGCGGCGGAGAGCGTCCGCTTCGACACCGCGTACGCCGGCTCCAACTTCACGCTCGCCAGCCTCACCGCGCTGCTCACCGGGCGCTTCGGGAGCTCCACGGGCGTGGTGGGGTGGGGGAAGGGCCTGGGGGACGGCGTCCCGACGCTCCCGGAGGTCCTCGGCTTCTACGGCTACCGCACCGGCGCCTTCACGGTCGACGCCGCCTCGGGCCTTCGCCCGGACTACGGCCTCGATCGCGGCTTCCAGCGCATGCGCGTGGTCCCGCCGCCCCGCGGCACGCCCGACGGCCGGCACGGCACCACCGGCGACACCGCCCCCGGCGCTTCGGCGGCCCCCGCCGCCGCGTGGATCGGCGAGCAACCCAAGGATCGCCCGATCTTCGCCTTCTTCCACAGCCGGACGGCGCACTTCCCCTTCGTCGTCTCGGACGAGGGCGCGGACGACGACCCGACGGGCGTGGTGCGCGCGTTCTGGGAGGAGGGGCAGGGCGGCGGCGGCGGCGCGGGGATGCCGGGCAGGGTCGGCGGCAACCAGCGGAGCGGGCTCCTCGGCTCCGCGAACGACGACGCCACGCGCCTGACGCGGCGCGCGGGAGACGCCGGCGTGGCCATCTGGCGGCGCGAGTACGCGAAGGCCGTCGCGCGCATGGACGCCGACGTCGCCGTGATCCTGGACGCCGTCGCCGCGCGCGGGCGCGCCGACCGCACCGTGGTCGTGCTCGTGGCGGACCACGGCGAGGCCCTCGACGACAACGGGGAGCTGCTGCACGGCGGCTCCTACTTCGACGCCGTGGTGCATGTCCCGCTGCTCGTGCGCGCGCCGGGGATCGCGCCGGGGAGCAGCGCGGCGCTCGTCGGCCACGTCGACGTCCTGCCGACCCTCCTCGACCTCGTGGGGGTGCAGCCCCCCGCGCTCCTCGACGGCGTGTCGATGCGGCCCCTCCTCGAGCGCACGGGCGAGCAGATCCGCAGCACGACCCTCGTGGAGGGCAGCGCGACCAACGCCTTCGGCGGGGACGTGCCGGGCGCGGTGATCTCGCCGCCCTGGGCGCTCCTCCACCAGTCCTTCCCGTGCACCCGCGACGCGATGCCCGAGGGCAATCCGCCGCTCCCGGGCGAGGCCCCGGCTCCCGGCGCGCCGCCGATGCCCGGCCCCGGGAGGCCCGGCAGCCCGCCGACGCTGCGGAAGTGCCTCTTCAACCTCGACGCGGACCCCGGCGAGAAGACCGACCTCGCGGACGCCCACCCGGAGCAGGTGCAGGCGCTGCTCGGCCGCTGGCAGGGCTACCGCGAGGCCGTCGCCGGGCGCGCGGTGCCGCGGGAGCTCCAGCTCGACCCGGCCTTCGTAGAGCTCCTCCAGCGCACCGGCTACGACTTCCAGAACGAGCCGAAAGCGGAGCCGCGGTGACGACGGGCCGCGCGCGGCTCGCGTGGCTGGCGCTGGCGCTGCTCGGGGGCGCAGGGGCGCGGGCGGCGCTCGTCGGCGTGGGCCAGGCGCGCGCGGCCGGGGCGCCGCCGGGGTGGGCCCTCTCGGCCGCGCCGACCCGCTACGTCGACCCCGCTCAGCTCGGTCCCATCGGCGTCTCGGACGCGGCGTGGTCGCTCGCGCAGTACCGTACGCTCACCGCGGCGGCACCGGCGCGGCGCCTCGACCTCGAGGTCCTCCTGCCCGAGGGCGGGTCGCTGACCGTCCACCCCGCGGGCGGCGACGCCGCGCTCGCCCTCTCCCGCGGCGCCGTGCCCGCCGCCGTCGCCCCCGTCGACGAGCGCCCCCCCCCGCTCGCCTGCGAGGGCGCCCTCCCCGTTCCCGGCGCCGCCCCCTACGCGCTCGCGATCGAGCTCCAGGGCGACGGCTTCGTGGCCCGCTCCGGCGCCGACACGCTGCGGTGCCGCGGGAACCCCGGTGCGGGCAGTCCCGTCCTCGCGTCCGGCCTCCTCCGCGTCCGCCTGACCGCCCTTGCCCTCGACGGCGGCGCGGCGCCCCCGCCCCTCTCGGGCGCGTCCCGGGCGCTGGGGTTCGCCCTCGGCGCCGGCCTGATCCTCCTCCTCGCGGCGGTCGAGGGCCTCGCCGGGGCGTCGCTCCTCGAGATCGTCCTGACCACGCTTCCGTTGGTCGCGTGCGCGCTGCTCGTGTCCGTCGACGCGTCGGGGGCGCGCGAGGCCCTCCGTTTGCCGGAGCTGCCCACGCCGTGGCTCCCCCTCCTCGCGGGCGCGGTCCCCGCCGGCGCCCTCAAGCTCGTGGCGCACGGCGCGCGCCTCGCCCGACGGGCCGACACGCCCGGCCTGCGCCTCGGCGCCGCGGGGGCGGCCCTGCTCGCCGCGGTCGTCGTCGCCCTGGGCGGCGCGCACACCCAGGTGGGCCCTGGTCTGCTGACGCTCCTCGCGCCGCTCGC
>CAJBVW010000562.1 GCA_903959175.1 uncultured Pseudomonadota bacterium | reverse complement strand
GCCCGATAGCACCCGGCCGGCGTCCGCCGGCGCGCCCACCCCCCTCAAACCCCATACCACCGCCCAATCGCCCGCCGCTCCGCCTCCTCGCTGCGTCCGCGGCCCTGCGAACCGTCAACCCAGATTGTCCCGGATCCAGCCGGCGAGGCCGGGCTTGGAGAGGCGGCCCTCGGCGACGCTCATCATGACGGCGTACAACGACTCTTGTTCAACGCGGAGGGAGCGGCCGTTGATCTCCAGGAACACGAGCAGCGCGGCGAGGGCGATGCGTTTGTTCCCGTCGAGGAACGGGTGGTTCTGCGCGAGGTGGAAGCCATAGGCCGCGGCCTGCTCGACGACCTCGGAGTGCAGGTAGAGACCCTCGTAGGTGGCCTCGGGCTGCGCGAGCGCCGATGCCAGGAGCTCGGCGTCGCGGACCCCGTGCGCGCCGCCGTACAGGTCGATCAGGGTGGCATGGATCCGAAGAACCTCCTGTTGGGACAGGAAGGTGACCGGGCGCTCGCCGCTGGTCACTGCGCGAGTCGGCGGAACACGTCGTCGTAGCGGGCGATCACGGTCTCGGCGGCGGTGAGCACCTCCTCGCGGAGCGGCACCCGGGGGGAGATGATGATCTGCCCGCGCTCGGCCCGCACGATGATCTCGTCCCCGCGCTCGAGGCCGGCTTCCTTCAGGATCTCGGGCGGGAGCACGACGCCGCTGCTGTTCCCCACGCGCTGGACGGTCTTGTGGACGATCGACATGGTTCTCTCGGTAATACGGAATGTATTACTGGCGCGGCCCGCTGGCAAGCAGGTCCAACGCCGCGCGCGCGCTCGCCGACGAGGGCCTGGAGGACCTCGACGGGGCCGGCGAGGAGGAGGGGGCCGGCGCGGTGGGCCACGAAGGCCCAGGCGGGGAGGCCGGCGAGCACGGCGAGCGTGGGGCCTGCGGCGGCGAGGACGCGGTCGGAGAGGCGAACGGTGTCCACCAGCTCGTGGGTGACCATCACGACGGTCCACGCGTGTTCAGCCTGCAGCGCCAGGAGTTCGCGTTGGACGGAGGCGCGGGTGAGGCCGTCGAGGGCGGCGAAGGCCTCGTCGAGGAGGACCAGTTCGGGGCGGGCGACGAAGGGCGTCGTGCAAAGGCCACGGTTCGAGACCCTCGGCTTGCCGGTTCGTCGTGTCCACGGTACTGTTTTGCAGCTAGGGTGCATGCATGGCTTCCTCTCCTCTCCTCTCCTCCTTGCGGACGAGTATCCTTTGGCTGAGCGCGTGCGTAAACGTGGAAAAGCCTGATTTTTATGAGTCCGACGGAGGATCGCACTACCACGACGACACCGACCCCTACGGCGGCTATTATGCGGGATACCCGACGCAGGAGGACCCGGTCGGCTACCCATCTGGGCCCGACGGTGGTCCCTGCTCTGCGAGTGTGAGCCCTGAGTTGGCAGGGATGCAGCTCAATGAAATTGAGTTTGTCGGCTATGAGGCGGCTGCGACAGAGTGTGCGGACCTTCCTGCAGGTGGGGGAAGCATCCGGCGGTCTGCAAGCCCATGTCAAGCCGAGCAAGAGGCGGACCCGGGTCAGTGCGGCTACATTGCTGGGGTCTCCGAGGCGCCCTGCGACGGGGACGCCAATCTTCGTGACGCAAATTGGGGAGCGGAGCCGACCGGGTCGGGTTTGTTGGCCCCTTCCTACTTCAGGCTCAAGGAGTGTTTCGACACCGCGTGTGGGGCGTGCGAGGCAGAGTCGTGCGCGGGCACCTACGAGTTCACCTTTGACGGCGGAGGCAGCGCGCCGTGCAGTACGTTTGGCCCAATCAAGGCGGCCATCTGGGCGGACGAAAACAGTACTCCCGTCGATTGCACCTCTTCGGAGGCAGAGTGCGCGCCCGGCAGCGGTCGCTTTGCCCTTGCGCCGCACCGAAACGGAGACCGCGACGGCGATTCCCTGCTTCACGTCAGCTACCTCCCCATGCAACTGACCGGCACCGGAGTGATGACACGCTTCGCGTCCGTCACGAGCATCAGCAAGGTGAGCGGTTCGACCGCGCAGTTGCGCGTTCTTCGCACTCGTGGCGCTTTCGGTTTCACTCAGCAGGACTTGCTTACCTCCGGGTCGTCTATTTCGACGGTCATCTCCGCCACGCATACCTTCTCTTCGGGATCCGTGTCTGGGAACCCCGTGTTCGTAGCTGAGGAGGTCGCTGAGTCTGCCCTCGATGCTTATGTTGTGGACATGCAGTGGACATGTCCGGCGGCAACGGGTGTGACCCGGCCGAAAGGCTATCAGTTTAGGTTGTCCGACATCGGTTGTGTCGGCAACCAGAAGATGACCCTGCGGTACGCGACGAGCCCTAAACGAGTGTATCTGGAGCAGTACGGAAACTCGGCATTCTATTTGGTCGAGCCTACTGTTTCGACCACGTCGGGCGAAGCCTTCGTTTTCGAAGAGGGTGGGCTCACGATTGACGGGGTTCTCCTGTCCTCCAATTCGAACACGGCGCAAGTGCGTCTCGATGAAATCTCGTGGAAGGGCGTGTCGGTATGTTCCCCTGGCACATACACCTTCGTGGCGGAGTAGCCATGATCCTCCTCACGCTACTGGCCTGCACCTCCGACGACACCGCCGCGGCGGACCCAGGCGCCCTCTTCGTCGGCGGGGGCTTCGCGTGCCTGCTGGAGGACGGTACCGCGACTTGCCAGTTCCTCGACGCCCGGGAGTTCGACTACGGGCAGGCCGCGCCGCCCGAGCAGGGCTGGACCACGCTGGCGCTCGGCTTCGGGACGGCCTGTGGCCTGCGCCCGGACGGGACGGCGCGCTGCTGGGGATGGAACGCGAGCGGACAGGCCGACGTGCCGGCTGGCGAGTGGACGAAGATCGCGATCGGGAACGAGCATGGATGTGGCTTGCGCCCGGACGCGTCGATCGCGTGCTGGGGTGCGAACTACGGCGGAGAGACCGTGCCCCCCTCGGGCAGCTACTCAGATGTGGCGGTCTACTCCAACGACTCCGTCGGCATCGCTACTGCGGAGGGGACCCTCGACACCTGGGGGTACCACGTCGGGCAGGACAGCCACACCGCCGCTCCGGACGGCAGCTTCCGCACCGTCGAGGGGCTCGGTGCCGCCTGCGCCCTCGACGCCGCGGGCGCGCTCTCGTGTTGGGGCTCGCCCGACTACGGCATCACCGCCCCACCCGTCGGCACCGGCTACACGGCGGTCACCGTGGGGGTGTTTCATGCCTGCGCGCTCAACCCCGCCCGCGAGGCCGTGTGTTGGGGCGACGACACCTACGGGCAGATCTCGACGACGCCCGCCGGCGTCTGGCACAGCATCGACGCCGGCCGCGCGCTGACGTGTGGCGTTCGTGACGACGCCTCCATCGAGTGTTGGGGGTGCTACGGCGAGGGCGACGAGTACTGCAAGTGGGGCACGCCCGTCGTACCAGAAGGGACCGCTCGTTAAGCCAGCCTCAAACCCCGTACCACCGCCCGATCGCCCGCCGCTCCGCCCACCGCACGACCACATGCAGGCAGAGCGCCAGCACCGCCGCCCCGACGATCGCCGCGAAGCAGAGGTCCGGCCGGGCCGAGCGCGCAGCATAGACGACGAGGTAGCCGAGGGTGGGCGGGAAGCCGTTGCTGCCGACGAACTCGCCCACGATCGCGCCGATGACGGCGAGGCCGGCGGCGGAGCGGAGGCCGGAGAAGAGGGCGGGGAGGGCCGCGGGCAGGCGCAGGAGCACGAGCTCGCGGAGGCGGGTGGCGCCGTAGAGGTGGAAGAGGTCGACCAGCTCGCGCGGGGGGGCGGCGAGGCCGGTCGTGGCCGCGGAATAGACGGGGTAGAAGGCGGCGAGGGTGGCGGTCGCGAGGGCGACGGCGGTGCCGTAGCCGAGCCACACGACGAGCAGCGGCGCGATGGCGACGATGGGGATGACCTGGAGGACGACGGTGTAGGGGAGGAGGGCGGCGCGGAGGGCGCGGCTCCACCACGCGCCGACGGCGAGGAGGAGGCCGAGGGTGGTCGCGAGGGCGAGGCCGCCGACGGCGGAGACGGCGGTGCGGGCGGTGGCCTCGAGGAGGCGCGCGCGCTCGCTGACGAGGGCCTGGAGGACCTCGACGGGGCCGGCGAGGAGGAGGGGGCCGGCGCGGTGGGCCACGAGCGCCCAGGCGGCGAGGCCGGCGAGCACGGCGAGCGTGGGGCCGGCGGCGGCGCGGAGGGAGGCGGCGCTCATGCGGCGTAGACCGCTTCGAGGGCGGCGACGAGCGGGGGGATCGCGGCGGGGTCGCGCGGGCGGGGGAAGGGGACGGCGAGGTCGGCCTTGACGACGAGGGGCGGTCCGCCGACGGCGATCACGCGGTCGGACAGGCGCACGGCGTCCACGAGCTCGTGGGTGACCATCACGACGGTCCACGCGTGTTCGGCCTGGAGGGCCAGGAACTCGCGCTGGACGGAGGCGCGGGTGAGGCCGTCGAGGGCGGCGAAGGCCTCGTCGAGGAGGACCAGCTCGGGGCGGGCGACGAGGGCGCGGGCGAGGGAGCCGCGCATGCGTTGGCCGCCGGAGAGGGCGGCGGGGAGCTTGTGGGCGTGGTCCGCGAGGCCGACGCGGGCGAGGGCCTCCGTCACGTCGCCGATGGGGCCGAAGCGCCCGGGGAGCGCCACGTTGTCGCGCAGCGTGAGCCAGGGCAGGAGCGCGGCGTCCTGGAAGACGAAGGCCTTGCGTGCGGGCACGCCGGTGACGACGCCCGCGTCGGGCGGGCGCAGGCCTGCGAGGAGGCGGAGAAGCGAGCTCTTGCCGCAGCCGCTGGGGCCGACGATGGCGGTGATGCGGCCGAGCTCGACGGAGAGATCGAAGCTGTCGAGCACGCGGTGGCCGTCGGGCGCCCAGGTCACGCCCCGGAGGGTGATCACCCGAGGGCCCGGCGCAGGGCGTCGTCCGGCTCGCCGCGCCACGCGATGGTCTCGACAGTGCCGGGGGACTCGATGCCGCGCATCTCCATGCACATCTGGCGGGCGCGCAGGCGGACGCCCACGGGGGCGTCGAGGTGGGTGTAGAGGTGCTCCGCGAGCGCGGCGCCGAGCCGCTCCTGGAGCTGCGGCTGCCGCGCGAAGTGGCGGAGCGCGCGGGGGAGGGCGCCCAGGCCGGCGATGCGCGCGGTGGGGCGGTAGGCGATGTCGGCGTCCCCGAAGAAGGGGAGCAGGTGGTGCGCGCACAAGCTGTGGAAGGGGATGGCGCGGATGACGACGAGATCGTGGCCCGGCGCGTCGAAACACTCGATGCGTGGCGGCGGGCGGCCGGGGGCGAAGGCCTCGAGCACCTCGAGGAGGCGGCCGGGGGTGTCGCGGCCCTCGGGGTCGGCGCGGTAGCCGAGGGAGTCGAGCACGGCCTGGAGGTGGTCTACGGGGGACATCCTGGCGCCATAACGCGGCGTGATCGCGGGCCCGCTCCCGCCCGCGGGGCACCCGGGGGTCGGCTACATACGCGCCCATGACCATCGCCGTCACGGGCGCCACCGGCTTTGTCGGCGGCCACATCGCCCAGGCCCTCGCTACCGCGGGCGCATCCGTGCGCGGCGTGGCGCGGCGTCCGGACGCGGCGCCGTGGCTGGCGGCCCTCCCGGGCGTCCACTTCGCGAGCGCAGACCTCGCGGATCCCGAAGCGCTCGCGGCCGCCTTCGCCGGAGCGGACGCCGTGGTCGCCAACGCGGCGCTCGGCTCGTACCAGGGCACCCTCGACGACTTCGTCCGCACCAACGTCGCGGGCACCGAGAACACCCTCCGCGCGGCCGCCGCCGCCGGGGTCCGCCGCGTGGTCTACATCTCGACCGTCGCGGTGTACGCCACCGTCATCAACCGCGCGATGACCGAGGATCAGCCACGCTACGGGCCGCGGCGCCGCCTTTTTTCGTGGACCCACCTCGGCACGGACTGGCGCTACTGTGTCAGCAAGCTCGCCGCGGAGGAGCGCGCGTGGGCGCTCGCCACCGAGCTCGGCCTCGCCCTCACGGTGCTCCGCCCCGGCCCGGTCTACGGCTCGCGCGACCCGAAGTGGACCGCGCGCCTCCTCCGAAGCGTCCAGCGCCCGCTCGTGTTCGCGCCCACCGTCGGGATCCCCGCCGTGCATGCCGGCGACGTCGCGAATGCCGTGGTGGCCGCGCTGGGCGCCCCCGCCTCCGAGGGCCGCGCCTACTCGATCGCCGGGCCGCCGACCCCCCTCGCCGACATCGTCGGGGGCCTCGCGCGCATGGGCGGGCGGGCCCGCGTCGTGCGACTGCCGGTGCCCGTGTGGGTGGGGTACGCTACCGACGCGGCGGCGCGAGACCTCGGTTTTCGCGCGTGCCCCCTCGAAGAGGGCCTGATCGAGGCCCTCTCCGCCGTCCACCCCGCCGCGGGCATCGCCTCCGCCGAGTCGGTCGCGGCGCCTCCGGCGGCCGGTCTCCCCGGTTAACGGCCTCGCTCTTTCCGATAGAGCGAGGTTCCATGACCGACACCGGCCCCGCCGCCCAGAAGCTCCACGCGGCCCTCACGGCGCTCCAGCAGAACCGCCCCGACGCCGCCCGCGAGGCCGCGGAGCTCGCGCTCGAGGGCTTCTCGACCGCGAACGACCGCACGGGCGCCGCCGCCGCGCACCAGGTCCTCGCCATCACGCACATCATGGGCAACCGCCTCGACGACGCGATGGCCCACATCGACGCCGCCATCCCGCTCCGCGAGACCACCGGGGACTGGGAGGGCGTCGCGTCCCTCTGGCAGGAGCGCTTCGAGCTGTGCGTCCGCATGGGCGATCTGCCCGCCGCCCGCGCAGCCGGCGAGCAGCACGTCGGCGCCGCCGAGCAGACCGGCGATGCCGACGCGCTCGCGCACGCGCTCCACCAGCTCGCGCAGGTCGTGCTCCAGCTCGGGGACGACGCCGCCGCCGAGGCCCTCGTGCAGCGCGGCCTCTTCTCGCTCGACCGCCCCGGCGCCGAGCGCGGCCGCGCCGCCCTCCAGCTCATGTTCGCGACCGTGTGGATGCAGCGCAAGGACTTCGACAAGGCGCTGAGCCACGCGAAGCAGGGCCTCGACCTCGGGCGCCAGGCGAAGAACCGCCAGGCCGAGGTCGACGCGCTCCAGCACATCGGCACCATCCACGCGCTCCGCGGCGAGTACAACACCGCCCAGAAGGTCCTCGAAGAGGTCCTCGTCGGCCGCGAGCTGATGAAGGACGTCGAGGGCCGCGCCAACGTCCTGCGCGAGCTCGCCGGCGTCGAGTTCTCCATCGGCCTCCATGAGGAGGCCTTCGACCGCCTCGACTACGCGATCCGCACCCTCCGCGAGGCCGAGAACTGGATCGGCGAGATCACCGTCCTCCAGCTCATGCAGGCCATGGGCGACGAGCACGAGCGCCCCGACAAGGCGATGGCCGCCGCGCGCGCCCTCGTGCCCGCCGCCGCCGCCACCGGGGACCGCGAGGCCGAGGCCGCCGCCCACTTCGCGCTCGCCACGCGCATCGCCGGCACCGGCGATCTGCTCGGCGCCAAGCGGGCCTTCGAGGCCGCGCACGACATCCAGCAGGGCCTCGGCCTCTCCCACGAGGCCGCCGTCTCCGCCGGCATGATGGGCCAGGTGCTCGTCGCCGCGGGTGAGGTCGACGAAGGGCTCGCGCTCCTCAAGGGCAGCCTCGCCCAGCTCGACGCCCTCGGGAGCGAGGCCGCCGACACCGTGCGGGAGATCCTCGCGGAGCTCTCGCCGCCGTCCGCGTCGTGACCACGTTGCGCCGCGCCCGCGGCTACGCGCCGCTCGAATGGTCCGAAGAGAGCGCCGAGCTGCTCGGCCGCATCCGGACGCTCGCGCGCACGATGGGGGAGGGGCACGTCGCCGTGTTCGACCTCGACGGGTGCCTGTTCGACACGCGCCCGCGGCAGGTCCAGATCTTCCGGGAGCTCGCTTCGCACCGAGGCTTCGACGCGCTCTACCGCGTCGGCACCGAGCACTTCGTCGACTGGTCGCTCCGCGGTACGCTCGCCAACGCCGGCCTGTCGGCAGAGTGGATCGAGGCCCACGCCGCCGAGGTCCGCGCGTGGTGGGAGCGGTACTTCTTCACCTCCGAGTACGTCCTCTTCGACCACGCCATGCCCGGCGCCGCGGCGCTCGTGCGCGCGGTCCACGAGGCGGGGGTGCACTGCGTGTACCTCACCGGTCGCGACGAGACGATGCGCGCCGGCACCGAGGTCGCGCTGCGTCGCTCGGGCTTCCCCTTCGACCTCCCGAGCACCACGCTCCTGGTCAAGCCCGACTTCCGCACGGACGACACCACGTTCAAGGAGGGCGCCCTCGAGATCGTAGCGGCGATCGGGCACGTCGTGCTCTACCTCGACAACGAGCCCGCGAACGTCAACGTGTTCCGACGTCGCCACCCCGAGTCGCTCGTCGTCTTCGTCGAGACGGACCACTCGCCCAAGCCCATCGAGCCCGACCCCGAGATCCCCTGGCTGCGGAGCTTCGTGGCGCGGGAGGTCTGAGGGAGAGCGGGGCTCGAGCAGCGCAGGGCCGGGGTGCCCGGCGCGCAGGGCCGCGCCGACCCCGGCCCGGAGACGCTCACGCTGCGGTGGGCAGCCTGGGCTACCATGGCCCCATGCTGAACCTCCTCGTCCTCGCGGCCTGTCAGGGCAACACCGACGCCCCGGTCGACACCGCCGCCGCCGATGCGGACACCGACACCGACACGGATTCCGACACCGATACGGACACCGATACGGACACCGATACGGACACCGATACGGACACGGACATCCGTGACCTCACCCCCGTCCCCCTCGGCGACTGCGTCGGGGATCTCGGCACCTTCGACACGCTCCTGCCGAGCTGGTCCCGGGCGCTCGCCGAGCTTGACGGCGCCCCGGCGCGCGTCCTCGTCGGGGACGGCTACCTCGTCGTCATCGGTGGGAGCACGGTGGCCGTCTACGACTACGCTCCGAGCGCGCTCTTGGACACCGACGTGACCCTCCGCTGGTCCGCCCCGCTCGGCGCCACCGTCGTCGACGTCGCGATCGAGACCACGTTCGCGCGCGTCGCTACCATCGACGCCGACAACCAGATCCAGCTGTTCGCCCTCGCGGACGGCGCGGTCGGCCCCACCCACGACGGCAGCGCTGACCCCGCCTACACCAACGGCATCGTCACGCTCGACGCCGACGACCTCACCGTGGTCGAGAGCAGCTTCCTCGTCGACATCGGCGCGGGCCAGCTCGACGGGAACCCCACGAGCCCGGCGGCCTTCCTGGTGGACGACACCGTCCTCGGCGCGTTCCCGTGGGACGGCTCGGCGGGCTCCGGCGCGGAGCTGCCGGGCGGCGTGGATGTCGCCGTCGCGCCCGACGACACGTTCCTGTTCACCGTCTCGGAAGACGGAGCGCTGCATCGCTGGGGATGTTGGGCCGAGTAGCGCCGCTCCCTCGCCGCGGTCGGCGCTCGGCGCCGGGCACCGCGGCGGACGCAGGTCGCCCGCCGATCGCCGGCCACCCGGCTACACTGCCGCCGACATGCTCGATCTGCTGCTGACGCACGCCTACTTCCTCGCGGGGGATCCCCACGAGGCGCAGATCATGCGGCCCTTCCCGCCGCTCGGGCTCCAGTACCTCGTCGCGTACCTGCGCCAGAACGACTTCCCCGCCACCGACTGGTGGGACGCCACGTTCCACCCCGGCCCCGCGGCCTTCGCGGGCGTGCTCGCGGACGCCGACCCGCGCGTCCTCGGCTTCTACGGCCACACGATCACGCGCCCGGTCACCGCGGGGATGGTCGCGCTCGCGGTCTCCCAGGGGCGCCGCGTCGTCGCCGGCGGGCCGGACCCCTCCCAGTACCTCGAGGCCTACTTCGACATGGGGGTCGAGGTCGTCGTCATCGGCGAGGGCGAGCACACCCTCGCCGCGCTCATGGGCCACCTCCGCGCGAACCGCTGGGCCTGGGACTGGGACACCCTCGCAAACGTCGACGGCATCGCCTTCCGCGCGCCCGACGGCAGCGTGATCCGCACGGCGTCGCGCGCCCTCATCAAGAAGCTCGACTCCCTGCCCTGGCCTCACCGCGACCGTCGTGACCTCGACGTGTACTTCAACGCCTGGCGCGCCCGCCACGGCGAGACCGCGATGAGCCTCACCACGAGTCGCGGCTGCCCGTACCACTGCACCTGGTGCAGCAAGCAGGTCTACGGTGACACCTTCCGCCGCCGCGATCCCGACGCCGTCATCGACGAGCTGTTGTTCGTGAAGGACCGCTTCGGCCCCGACCAGGTGTGGTTCGTGGACGACATGTTCACGATCAACCGCACGTGGGTCCACAAGTTCTGCGACCGCGTTGTGCAGCGCGGCGCGGTCACCCCCTTCTACCTCATCGGCCGCCCCGAGACCCTCGACGCTCCGATGGTCGACGCGTTGCGACGCGCCGGCTGCTACCGCATGTACCTCTCGGCCGAGAGCGGCGCCCAGCACGTGCTCGACGCGATGCGCAAGGAGACGACCGTCGAACAGATCGAGCGAGGCGGCGCCTTGTTGCGCGGCGCGGGCATCGAGATCGGCGTCTTCGTGATGATCGGCTACCCCGGCGAGGAGAAGCCCGACATCCTCGCCACCCGGGACATGTTGCGTCGTTTGGATCCGGCGGTCACGCTGCTCTCGGTGGCACACCCGATGAAGGGCACCCAATTCTACGACCAGGTGGCCGACCGCGTCACCGGCGAGCACGGCGGGCGGCTCACCTTCGACATGCGCCACAGCCCCGAGCTGTACGAGGTCGCCCAGCGAATGATCTGGGCGGACATCGGGCTCCGCAAGGCGATCCGGGACCGCGCCCCGCGCGAGATCGTCCGCAACGCGATGCGTTGGCCAGTGTATCGGGCGGCGTTCGCGGCGCTGGAGTAGCGCGGAGCGGGCGGATCAGGCCTTGTCGCCGACCGCGACCCCGAAGAGCATGTGGTCGACGATGCGATCGCCCACCTGCACCGCGTGGAGCTCGGCGAAGGCGGAGGAGGCGTTGCGGTAGACGTTGCGGATGCCCTCGCGGGCGGCGTCCGTGATGGCGCCGGTGTTGGACCACACGTCCACGTCTTCCACCGAGATGTAGTCGTGCACCGCCACGTTCACCGCGCCGGCGTCGGTGAGGAGGCGGGAGAGGTCCGCGCGCAGGTAGAAGTTGCGGCGGGCCTCGTTGCGCAGGCGCAGGCTCTCGAAGTACTCGGCGCGGTCGGACTCGCCGTAGGCGCACAGGTGAACGAGGCAGGCGCGGCCGCCCGGCTTGAGCACGCGCATCATCTCGCGCACGGCGTCCCCGTCGCGCATGAACTGGATGCCCTGGCGGCACACCACGCGGTCGAAGCTCGCGTCGGGGAAGGGGAGGGCCTCGCCGGGGGCGACCACGAGCTCGTCGACGTAGGGGCGGGCCTGGTCGAACATGGCCTCGGTGATGTCGGCGCCGACGATGCGGGCCACCTTCCCCACGAATTCCTTGGAGACGAGGCCGGTCCCGCAGGCGACGTCGAGCAGCACGTCCGTCGGCTTCGGGTCGAGGAGGCGCACGGTGAGGGCGCCCAGGACCGGGTCGGTCACCCAGTGGCTCGACACGTTGTAGCGGGCGGCGCGCGCCGTGAAGTGGTCGCGGACGAGGGAGTCGACGGGCTGGGACAAGGGGCGCTCCAACGGGGAGCGCCCTTCTACCTCGAACCGCGGGTGAGCGTCAGCCGGGGCGGCGG
>CAJBVW010000561.1 GCA_903959175.1 uncultured Pseudomonadota bacterium | reverse complement strand
GCGGCGCCCAACACGGCCACGATGGCGCCGAAGTAGACGACCATGATGCCGAGATACAGCAGGAAGAAGAGGCTGAAGATCGCGCTCACGCAGGCGGCGAGGATGCCGCCCACCAGGCCGCCGTTCGCGAGGGCGCGCCCCTCTTCCGTCGTGACGGCGCGGAGCGCACGGTTGCCGAGGAACGCGGCGTAGACCGACATCGGCAGCGCGATCAGGTAGGGCACGTAGCAGAAGCAGACGCCGACGGAGCCGAGCAGCGCGGAGCAGAGCGCCAGCTGCATGGCGCGGGTGGCGTCCGCGGAGGGGCCGGTCGCGTCGAGCGTGGTGGGCGCAGTGTCCTTGAAACCGTAGGGATCCTGTGCCATGTCGCTCCTCTGCCGCCCGACGCTACCACGGAGCCCCAGTGGGCAACCCTACATCTTCCAGCCCTGCGCCGCGATCGCGCCGCGCACGGCCTCCATCGCCGTGGCGCCCTCCTCCTGGGTGAGGGAGCGATCGCCCGCGTTGTAGACGAAGCGCAGCGTGAGGCGCGCGCCATCGGGCAGCGGGTAGATGTCGACGACGGCGCGGGAGTGGAGGTGGGGGTGCGTCGGCACCGCGGCGAGCACGGTGGCGGCCTCGGTGCGCGCGGGGACGGTCACGTTGAGGTCGTACTCGACGGAGGGGAAGCGCGGGGGCGCGACGAAGCGCACCGGCGCGGGGACGACGCCGAAGAGGGCCTGCAGATCGACCGCGAAGGCGACGGGCGCCTCGCGGAGGCCCACGGCGCGCACGAGGCGGGGGTGGAGCTCGCCGACGGAGGCCCAGTCGCCGAGGGTGAGGCTGCGGCCGGGGTGGAGGTTGGTGTCGCCGCCGCGGCCGAGGTCAACCGAGGCGCCGCTGGCCGCGCCGAAGGCGGCGATCACGTCCCGCACGGCGAGGATCGACTCGCCCATGACGATGCCGGCGAGGTGCGCGCGCTCGACGATGGCGCCGGAGGCGTCGCGCCGCCACGTCTTGCCGATCTCGAAGACGCCGAAGCGGCCGAGCTCCTTGCGGTTCTGGACGGCGGCCTCGACCAGGGCGGGCAGGGCGCTGGGGCGGAAGTAGACGAGGTTCTCCGCGAGCGGGTTGATGAGCTTGATGAGGCCGGGGGCGTCGTAGCCGAAGCGCTCGACCTCGGCGTCGCCGATCCAGACGGGGAGGTAGACCTCGTCCCAGCCGGCGGCGGTGAGGATGCGGCGCGCGCGGCGGCCGACCACGAAGTTGGGGTTGGCGCGGGGGTTGGAGAGCTCGACGCGCGGGGCCTCGGCGCGGACGTGCTCGTAGCCGAAGACGCGGCCGACCTCCTCGACGAGGTCTTCGAAGATGCGGAGGTCGGGGCGGTACTCCGGCGGGGTGGCCAGCCCGGCCTCGAGGGTGGCGCCGGAGGCGAGGAGGATGCGGTCGATCTCGGTGTCCGGCACGTCCATCCCGAGGCGGGCGCGGATGCGCGCGCGGTCGACGCGGATGGCGGCGGCGGGCGCGGGGGCGGCGCCAGCCTCGGTGCGGGCGACGGCGGTGGCGCCGGCGACCTCGGTCAGGAGCTGCGCGAGGCGGGCCGCGCCGCGGTGGACGCCCCAGTAGGGCAGGCCCTTC
>CAJBVW010000560.1 GCA_903959175.1 uncultured Pseudomonadota bacterium | reverse complement strand
GGACCGGCCGCCGGGGGCGGCCGCCCTCCGCGCCCCTGGCGCGGCGCGATTATCGGCCCTTGTTCTCAACAAACCAGTGCCTACGCCAGGAGGATCCCCGGGGCACGATGCGCCTGCTCGAATGGGCCCGTCGCCACGCCGCCGCCGGCGACGACGGCGCCACCACGATCGACGACCTCGCCGCCGGCCTCCCGCTCGCGGAGGCGCGGCGCCGCCACGGCCTCCCCGCCGCCGCGGCGCTCGGCGTCGCCACCTTCTACGACCAGCTCGACCCCGCCGTGCGCGTCTGCGACGGCACCGCCTGCCACTTCGCCGGCGGCCCGGCCCTCGCCGCCGCCCTCCCCGGCGCCGCCACCGTGCGCTGCCTCGGCCTCTGCTACGACGGCCCCTCCCTGCGCGTCGGCGACGCCGTCTCCGGGGCCTCCGATCGCCTCGGCGCCGCCGATGCGATCGCGGCCACCGTCGCGACGCACCGTGCGCACCGGCCCCCGCGCCGCGCCCTCGTCCCCCCCGTCGTCCTGCGCAACCTCCTGGGCGCGCCGGGCAACCCCGCGGACGCCTACCGCATGCCCGACGGCGCCACGATCCTCCGCCTCGTCGAGGCCTCCGGCCTGCGCGGCCGCGGCGGCGCGGCCTACCCCACGGGCGCCAAGTGGCGGGTCGCGCGGGAGGCCCCCGCGCCCCTGCGCTACGTGATCGCCAACGGCGACGAGGGCGACCCCGGCAGCTACGTCGACCGCGTCCTCCTCGAGGAGGATCCCCACGCCGTCCTCGCCGGGATGATGGCGTGCGCCCGCGCCGTCGGCGCCGCGCGGGGCATCGTGTTCGTGCGCGCCGAGTATCCAGCCGCTCGCGACGCGGTCACCGCCGCCGCCGCCGAGGCCCGCGCCGCTGGCTGGCTCGACGCGGGCTTCGCCGTCGAGGTCCGCGGCGGCGCCGGCAGCTACGTGTGCGGCGAGGAGACCGCGCTCCTCCGCACCCTCGAGGGCCTGCGCGCCGAGCCCGCGCCGAAGCCCCCCTACCCGGCCCAGGCCGGGCTCCACGGCGCCCCCACCGTCATCCAGAACGTCGAGACCCTCGCGCAGATCCCCTGGCTCCTCGCCAACGGGCGCCGCTCGCACACCAAGGTCGCCAGCCTCTCCGGCGCTGTCTCCGCGCCGGGGCTCGTCGAGTTCGCCTTCGGCACGCCGCTCCGGGAGGTGCTCGGCGCCCCGCTCCCCGGCGACCGCCGCGCCACGATGGCCCTCGTCGGCGGCCCGCTTGGGCGCGTCCTCCCGGAGTCGGCGTTCGACCAGCCGCTCTCCTACGACGCCCTCCCCGGCCTCGGCCACGCCGGCGTCGTCGCCTTCGACGCCCGGGTCACCCCGCGCGCCCTCGCCCGCCACCTCTACACCTTCGCCGCCGCCGAGTCCTGCGGCACCTGCACCCCCTGCCGCGTCGGCACCGCGCGTCTGCGCGACGCCCCCGACCGCGCCGCCCTCGAGCGCCTCTGCGACACGCTGGAGATCGGCTCCCTCTGCGGTTTTGGCCTCGGCGTCCCGCGCCCGATCCGCGACCTGCTCGCCCACTACGGCGACCGGCTCTTCGCGTGCGAGTAGACGGCCGCGCCGCCCCCGACCACGGCCGCGTCCTCGACGCGTGCGCCGCCGTCGGCGTGGACGTGCCGCACTTCTGCGACGACCCCGCCCTCTCCGTGCGCGCCCACTGCCGCTCCTGCATCGTCGAGATGGACGGCCGCTTCGTCGCGGCCTGCGCCACCGCCGCGCGGCCGGCCGCCGACGTGCGCACCGACACCCCGCGCCTGCGCGCCTACCGTCGTGACCTCGGCGAGCTCGTCCGCGCCGAATGCACCCCCGGCGGCCCCGTCGCTGCCGCGCTCGTAGCGTGGGGCGCCGACGGCACGCGCTACGCCCCCCGCGCGCCGCGCCCCGCCGACACCACCCACCCCTACCTGCGCCTCGACCTCGACGCGTGCATCCTCTGCCGCCGCTGCGAGCGCGCCTGCGCCGAGGTCCAGGGCCAGTTCGTGTACTCCGCCGCCAACCGCGGCGCCGACACCGAGCTCACCTGGGGCGGCGGCACCTTCGTCGACACCGACTGCACCGCCTGCGGCGCCTGCGTCGCGACGTGCCCCACCGGCGCCCTCACCGACACCGACGCCCTCGCCCGCCCCCCGACCCCGGCGACGCCCCACACCCGCACCACCTGCGGCTACTGCGGCGTCGGCTGCCAGCTCGACGTCGCCACCGACGGCCACACGGTCGCCCACGTGGACGGCGCCACCGCCGCCGTGAACCGCGGCCACCTCTGCGTGAAGGGCCGGTACGCCCACGGCTTCCTCCACCACGGCGACCGTCTCCGCACCCCCCTCGTCCGCGAGAACGGCGCGCTCGTCCCCGCGACCTGGGAGGACGCCATCGCGCGCGTCGCCGCCGGCCTCCGCGGGCGCACCGTCGCCGGGCTGTCCTCGTCCCGCGCCACCAACGAGGAGAACTACCTCTTCCAGAAGTGGCTCCGCGCCGGCCTCGGCACCAACGACGTCGACTGCTGCGCCCGCGTCTGCCACGCCCCCTCCGCCGCCGCGATGCGCGCCGCCTTCGGCACCGGCGCCGCCACCAACACCTACGACGACATCGAGCGCGCCTCGCTCCTCCTCGTCGTCGGCGCCAACGTCACCGAGGCCCACCCGGTCGTCGGCGCGCGCATCAAGGAGGCCGTCCTGCGCGGCGCCCAGCTCCTCGTGGTCGACCCCCGCCGCACCGAGCTCGCCGCGATGGCGGACGTGCACCTCCAGCTCCGCCCCGGCGCCAACGTGCCGCTCTTCAACAGCCTCGCCAACGTGCTCGTCGTCGAGGATCGCGTGGACCACGCCTTCCTCGCCACCCGCGTCGAGGGCTGGGAGGCCTACCGCGTCGCGATCGCTGCGCACACGCCCGAGCGCTGGGAGCCCGTCACCGGCGTGCCGGCCGCGAAGGTCCGGGAGGCCGCCCGTCGCTACGCCGCCGGCTGTGGGGACGGCGCCGGCTGTGGGAACGGCGCCGCGCGCCCGATGATGCTCCACGGCCTCGGCGTCACCGAGCACGTCCAGGGCACCGACGGCGTCACGCTCCTCTGCAACCTCGCGCTCCTCGTCGGCGCGGTCGGCCGGCCCGGGGTGGGTGTCAACCCCCTGCGCGGCCAGAACAACGTCCAGGGCTCTGCCGACATGGGCGCCGCGCCCGACCTCCTCCCCGGCTACCAGCCCGTGAGCGACCCCGCCGCCCGCGCCCGCGTCGAGGCCGTGTGGGGCCGGCCGATCCCGCCCGTACCCGGGCGCACGATCCCGAGGATGTACGAGGCGATGGTCGCGGGCCAGCTCCAGGCCCTCGTCGTCTTCGGCGAGGACATCGTCCGCACCGACGCCCACTCCACCGCCGTCCGCGTCGCGCTCGACCACCTCGAATTCCTCTGTTGCATCGAGCTGTTCCTGACGGACACCGCCGCCCGCGCCGACGTCGTCCTCCCCGGCGCCAGCTTCCTCGAGAAGGACGGCACCTTCACCAACGCCGAGCGCCGGGTGCAGCGCGTCCGCGCCGTCGTCCCCCCGGTCTGCGGGCGCGCCGATTGGCAGACCCTCCTCGCGCTCATGGCCGCCACCGGCCTCCCCCAGCGCTTCCGCTCCCCCGCGGAGGTGATGGAGGAGATCGCCGCGGTCGCCCCCGTCTTCGCCGGCCTCCGCTACGACCGCCTCGACGGCGACGGCCTCCAGTGGCCCGTCCCCGCGCTCGACCACCCCGGCACCCCGATCCTCCACGTCGACACCTTCCCGCGCCCCGGCGGCCGCGCCGCGCTCTCCATCGTCGAGTGGGCGCCCGCCCCCGAGCGCCTCGTCCCGCTCACGACGCCGCCCGGCCTCGCGCTCGTGACCGGCCGCACCCTCGCCCACTACAACGCCGGCGCGATGACGCGGCGAACGCCGAACCTCGCCCTCGAGGGCCGCGCCTTCCTCGACATCCACCCCGACGACGCCGCCGCCCGCGCCATCCCCGACGGCGCCGCCGTCACCGTCACCAGCACCCACGGCGAGGCCCGCGCCACCGCCCGGGTCACCGACCGCCTGCCGCCCGGCACGGTCTTCCTCCCCTTCCACTTCCCCGAGACGGCGACCAACGCCCTGACCGGTCACGACCGCGACCGCGTGACCGACTGCCCCGCCTACAAGCTCACCTCCGTACAGATCTCGCTCACGACGAACATCCCCTCCCCGAGGCGCCCCGTGCCCTTTTGCGTCCCCTTCGAAGCGCTCAGCATGGCCGACCTCCCGCGCGTGGGCGGCAAGAACGCCGCCCTCGGCGAGCTCGTGCGCACCCTCGCCCCCGTGGGCGTACGCGTGCCCCCCGGCTTCGCCATCACGGTCGACGCCTACGACGCCGTGCTCGACCAGCTCGACACCCGCGCCCGCCTCCGCGACGCCCTCGCCGGGCTCGACGTGAACGACGTCGCCGACCTCGCCCGCCGCGCCGCCGAGGCCCGCGCGATCGTGCGCCGCGCCGGCGTCCCCGAGCCCCTCGCCCGCGAGATCCGCGCCGCCTACGAGGCCCTGGGCGGCGAGGTCGCGGTGCGCTCCAGCGCCACCGCGGAGGACCTCCCCGACGCCTCCTTCGCCGGCCAGCAGGAGTCCTTCCTCAACGTCGTCGGCGCCTCCGCCGTCGTGGACGCCTGCCTCGCCTGCTTCGCCTCGCTCTACACCGCGCGCGCCGTCTCCTACCGCGCCGCGCACGGCTACGATCCGCTCGCCGTGCGGCTCTC
This sequence comes from uncultured Pseudomonadota bacterium, assembly GCA_903959175.1. Classification (GTDB taxonomy): domain Bacteria; phylum Myxococcota_A; class UBA796; order UBA796; family SXON01; genus CAJBVW01. Next base: position 7,931 of record CAJBVW010000560.1, on the reverse strand, counting down.
CGTGGGGGTCCAGCGCATGGTGCGCGCGGACCTCGGCGCCGCCGGCGTGCTCTTCACGCTCGACCCCGAGTCCGGCTTCCGCGACGCCGTCGTCCTCTCGAGCGCGTGGGGCCTCGGCGAGTCCGTCGTCGCCGGGCGGGTCGACCCGGACGAGCACCTCGTGTGGAAGCCCGGCCTCGGCCACGCCGCCGCCCCGATCGTGCGCCGCCGCCTCGGCGCGAAGGCGCGCAAGGTCGTCTACGCCGCGAGCGGCACGCGCACCGTCGACGTTCCGCCCGAGGACCGCGCGCGCTTCGCCCTCGACGACGCCGACGTCCTGCAGCTCGCCGCGTGGGGCGTGGCCGTAGAGGCCGCGTGGTCGGCGCGCACGGGCCAGCCCGTCCCGATGGATCTCGAGTGGGCGAAGGACGGCCGCACCGGCGAGCTCTTCATCGTCCAGGCCCGCCCCGAGACAGTGCGCTCGCGGGACGACGCGGGCGTGCTCGAGCGCTGGAAGCTCGACCGGGAGGGAGAGGTGCTCCTCCGCGGCCAGTCCGTCGGCGCGCGCATCGGCGCCGGCCCGGTGCGCGTCGTGCGCTCGGTGGACGAGCTCGGGTCCTTCCGCGAGGGGGACGTGCTGGTCGCCGAGATGACCGATCCCGACTGGGTCCCCGTGATGAAGCGCGCCGCCGCCATCATCACCGACGGCGGCGGCCGCACCTGCCACGCCGCCATCGTCAGCCGCGAGCTCGGCGTCCCCTGCATCGTCGGCACGCAGAACGCCACGACGACCCTCGCCGCGGGCACCCCGGTCACCGTGGACGGCTCCGGCGGCACCGAGGGCCGCGTGCTCGCCGGCCTCCTCCCCTACACCCGCGAGCGCATCGACGCCGCCTCGCTCCCCCGCCCGCGCACCCGCGTGATGATCAACCTCGCCGACCCCGGCCGCGCCTTCTCCCTGGCCGCGCTCCCGGTCGACGGCGTGGGCCTCCTCCGCGAGGAGTTCGTCATCGCGAACCAGATCGGCGTCCACCCCTGCGCCGTCCTCTCGCCCGACCGCGTCTCCCCCGCCGACCGCGCCGCCATCGCGACGCGCGCCCAGGGCTTCCCGACGCCCGAGGCCTGGTACGTCTCCCGCCTCGCCGAGGGCCTCGGCCTCATCGCCGCCGCCTTCCACCCGCGCCCGGTGATCGCGCGCTTCTCCGACTTCAAGACCAACGAGTACGCGCGCCTCCTCGGCGGCGCCGCCTTCGAGCCCCACGAGGAGAACCCGATGATCGGGTGGCGCGGGGCCAGCCGCTACGCCGACCCCCGCTACCGCGGCGCCTTCGGCCTCGAGTGCCGCGCCGTGCGCCGCGTGCGCGAGGACATGGGCCTGACCAACCTCGAGGTCATGGTCCCCTTCTGCCGCACCGCCGCGGAGGGCCGCCGCGTGCTCGCCGCGATGGCGGAGGAGGGCCTCCTGCGCGCGCCCGACGGCCCGCGGGTGTGGGTGATGTGCGAGATCCCCGCGAACGTCATCGCGATCGAGAGCTTCGCCGCGATCTTCGACGGCTTCAGCATCGGCAGCAACGACCTGACCCAGCTCGTGCTCGGCGTCGACCGCGACAACGCCCTGCTCGCCCCGCTCTTCGACGAGCGCGACGAGGCCGTCACGCGCACCTTCACCGCCGCCATCAACGGCGCCCACGCGGCCGGCCGCCCCATCGGCATCTGCGGCCAGGCCCCGAGCGACTACCCTGAGCTCGCGCGCTTCCTCGTGCGCGCGGGCATCGACAGCGTCTCGCTGGACCCGGCGTCCGTCCTACGGATCCTGCCGGTGCTGGTGGACGCCGAGCGGGCGCCGGAGCCGGCGTAGGAGGGGGCGCATGGACCGGGCGCGGACGCCCGGCCAGCGCGGGGGCAGGGTGGGCGGGGCGAGCGCGCGGCGCCCCCGAGCCGGGCCCCGAGCGGATACTCTCGTTTCGCGGGTTGACGCCTCTCCCACGGTGCCCATCCCCGAGACCGCGACGGAGCCTGCATGAACCCCCACCTCCCCGGATGGCTGCGTTGAACCTCACCGACCTCTTCAAGGACGGCGGCACCATCGTCTGGCCGATCCTCCTGTGCGGCATCTTCGGCCTCGGCATCGCGGTCGAGCGGTTCTTCTTCGTCTACTTCCAGGCCGCGATCGACTCGGTGCGCTTCATGGACAACGTCCAGCGCCATGTGCTCGACGGGCAGACCGACGCCGCGCTGCGCCTCTGCAACAGCGAGCCGAGCGCGCTCCTCCCCCGCGTGCTCAAGGCCGCGCTCCTGCACGCCAACCGCAGCGAGGGCGAGATGTCCCGCGCCGTGGAGGAGGCCACCCGCGCCACCACGCCGCTCCTCGGCCGCCGCCTCTCCTTCCTCCCGATGATCGCCAACGCCGCCACCCTCCTCGGCCTGCTCGGCACCATCCAGGGGCTCGTGGTGTCCTTCCACTCCGTCGGCGCCGCCACCGCGGACGCCCGCTCCAGCGAGCTCGCCGAGGGCATCGCCGTCGCGATGTACACGACGTTCCTCGGCCTCGCCGTCGCCATCCCCGTGCTCGTGGTCCACTCCTTCCTCGCCGCCAAGGCGAACAGCACGCTCGACGACATCGACCACTACGGCCTCAAGATCGTGAACCTGCTCCTCGCCTGCCGCGAGGGCCGCGCCGCCACGCCCGACGCCCCGCTCGCCAACGTCGAGGGCTAGGTGGCGTCCCGCGCGCGGACCCCGGAGGGCGCCGACCTCGACGTGGTGCCGATCATGAGCCTGATCATGCACCTCATCCCGATGCTGCTGCTCTCGGTGCGCTTCACCTACCTCGCGCAGCTCCCGAGCGGCCGCGTCGTGCCGAGCGTGCCCGCCCCCAGCGGGGACGCCCTCGCCGAGCAGGAGGCGAAGGTCGTGTCCGTGCGCATCACGGCACAGGGCTTCACCGTCGGCGGCCTCGGCGGCGACCACCAGATCCCGTGCACCGCCGCGCTCTGCGCGCCCGACACCTACGACTACGCCTCGTTGACCGCCGCGATGGTCGAGGCCAAGCGGCAGCACCCCACCGAGACCCGCGTCGTCGTCGCCCCCGGCCGCGACACCCCCTACGAGGTCGTGATCGCCGTGATGGGCGCCACCCGCTCGCGCGGGAAGGGCGCCTTCAAGGAGGTGCTCTTCCCCAACGCCCTCCTCGCGGACGACGGGGTGGCCCCGTGAGGCGCACCCGCCGCCGCCGCATCGAGGAGACGCCCACGGTCATGCTCACGTCGATGACCGACATGTTCACGTTGATCCTCGTGTTCCTCCTCCACTTCATCGACCCCGCGATGTCGGCCGACCCCACCGTCCAGCTCCCCTCCGCTGCCACGACGGACGCCGCGGCCGAGGGCACCACCCTCACCATCACCCCCGACGCCGTGCGCCTGAACGCCAAGACCGTGTTCGGCCTCTCCGGCGGCCAGGTGCCCAGCACCGTCGAGCGCGACGGCAAGCTGATCGTGCCGCTCTACGACGCCCTCCGCGCCGTCCAGAAGCAGCCCGCGGGCACCGGAACGGAGGAGCCCCTCCTCCGCGTCGAGTGCGACAAGTCCGTGCCCTACACCGTCGTCTCGGACGCCCTGCACACCGCCGGGAGCGCCGGGTTCGGGCGCTTCCAGCTCGTGGTCATCCAGAAGGAGTGAGGTGGGGCCGCTCCGGGGCGGCCGCCGGGCTCACTTCCAGGCGGGGAAGGGCCCGAGCACGCCGGCGACGCTGTGCTTCTCGGTCTCGGTCGCCGTGGGGTCGTCCGAGAACGGGCGCTGGATCCCGACGCTCAGGTAGCTCCGCCCGGCCACGTCGGGGGTCCAACGCAGGCCGCTGACCTCGGCCCCCACCGGGGCGGTCAGCACGCGTACGAGCGCGCCGCGGTGCAGATCGTAGAACCACAGCGCGTTGTTGACGTGGTGGCCGGTGTCCTCGGCGATGGCGAGCGTGCCGGTCCCGGGGATCCACGCGAGGTTGTCGGGGTTGGCGATGGCGTCGGTCGCGCAGGCCTTGCCCTCCTCCACGCCGCTGACCAGCGTGCGCGCGGCGGTCACGACGTAGGGCCCGGAAGGCAGGACGGCGGCGCCCTCGCCGAGGTCCATCCGCCACACGCTGCCGCAGCGGTTCGCGGGCAGGCGCACGTCGTCGCGGCCGCCCTTGTCCCACACCGGGTGCGCGGCCGTCGCGCCGTTGGAGATCCGCGAGACGGCCAGGAAGAGGCTCCGCTCCTCCGGGGCGAAGGCGAGGCCCTCGTTCTTCACCAGCTCGGTGGTCGCGCCCGCGAGCGCGGCGGCGCGGCGGGACTCGAGGCGGCTCGCCGCCGCCGCCATGCCCGGACGGATGCGGAGGCACTCGGGGCCCCAGTTGACGTTGATGTAGCCGAGGCCGTCGGGGCAGGTGGTGCCGACGGGCTCAGCGACGTCGAACAGGTCCGTGAAGGCGGCGCGGCGATCGACGACGGCGGAGACCTCGGCGTCCGTCGCGTGTCCGAGCGACACCCAGGAGACGCCGTGGCCCTCGGCCCCCTCGGTGAGGCGCGCCGCGTACAGCGTGCCCGCGGAGAGGTCACGCGGGAGGTCGGCCTGGAACAGGAAGAACGCGCTCGCGTCCGGACTGTCGTCCGTGAGGTACACCGTGCGCTCGTCCGGCATCACCTGGGCGATCTCGTGGGAGAAACGGCCCATCGCCCACCGGCGCGCGGGCGGGCCCTCCGGCGGCACCTCGACCATCCACCCGTACATCCACGGGTGCGCGGCGGACAGGTCGCCGTCCCACCACGCGGCGAGCTCGTTGTAGCCCTCGAAGTTGTCGGACACCGTGCCGTCGGGGAGCAGCTTCCGGACGTTCGCCTCGTACTCCTGGCCGGCGAGGTGTGTGTCCCACGGGCTCGGCGAGCCGGCGCAGTACAGGCCGCCGCCGCCAATGGGGCCCGTCTCCACGGCGCGGGTGGAGGTGGCGCGGAGGGTGCCGTCCGCGGTGGCGTCGAGCGCGGTGAGGTAGACGGCGCCGGGCTGGCACTCGAAGTGGGTGACCATCGCGAGGCCGGTCGAGGCCTTCCAGAGCCCGGTGTAGTCGAGGCCCTCGCACACCTCGGGGATGGCGGCGCCGGAGCGGCTCGTGCGCGCGCCGAACACGGCGCCGCCGATGCGATCGCCGGTGCGCGCGATGGGCTGGTAGCGCAGGCTGAAGGGCGCGCCGTCGAGGCTCGCCTCGGTCGCGACGCGCACCTCGCGCTGGGCGGCGCCTTCCGGCACCGGCACCGGCGTGACCGTCAGCAGGTGCCCGGAGGTCGTGGCGGGGGCGGGGGCCGGGGCGCGGACGCACCCGATGGCGACGAGCAGCAACATCGGGCCCTCCTACACGCTCGGGTCGGCGGACACGAGTCGGTACCCCGTGCCACGCACGGTCTGGACGCGCTCCCCGGCGGGCCCGAGCTTCTCGCGGAGCCGACGCATGTGCGAGTCGAGCGTGCGGCTCTCTTCCCCGCTGGGCAGCTCCCACACCTCGTAGAGAAGGTACTCGCGCGTGGCGACGGCGCCCCCCCGACGCACGAGCGCCACGAGCAGGGCGACCTCGGTGTTGGTGAGCGGCATCGTCACGCCGTCCACCGACACGCGGAAGCGGCCGAGGTCGAACTCCATCCCGGCGAAGCGGAACGGCGGCGGCACGAGCGCGGCGGGGCGGGCGGGGCGCAGGCGCGCGCGGATGCGGAGGGTGAGCTCGCGCCAGGAGCACGGCTTCACGACGTAGTCGTCGACGCCCACCTCGAAGGCGACCACGCGGTCGATCTCGTCGGCGCGCGTCGAGAGGACGATGATGGGCACGGCGCTGGTCTCGGGCTGCGCGCGGAGGCGGCGGCAGAGCTCCAGCCCCGGGACCGAGGGGACGTCGAGCTCGGTGACGACGCACGCGTACCGGACGGCGCTCGTGCGCGCGAGGGCGGCGGCGCCGTCGGCCTCGACGTCGACCGTCAGGCCGGCCGAGCGGAGGCGCGCGGCGAGGGCGCGGGTGAGCGCGGTGTCGCTGTCGACGAGGAGGATGGGGGCGTCCATCCCCCCAACGTAGGCGCCCGCGGTGACATGCTCGCGACGGCGCGGCTACGGCTTTTGCGATCCTGTGTGACATTCCGCGGTTCGCGGGCTGCCCGGAGGCGGGAGGGCGCGCCGGCTTCGCCGGCCGGGCGCTATCGGGCGGCGGCCGCCCGCCTCGTTGACCCCACCCGTTTTCGAGGGCGCAAAGCCGCCCCCGAAAACAATCGGGGCCCCGTCGGCGGCGTGCGGTCGATCGCGACGTGTCCGCGCTGCCGGTCGCTCCCTGTCGGTCGCGTCCTTTGGGCGCCTCCTGAGCGCCGGTCTCGAGCGGGGCCGTCCTGGCCAGCGGTGAAGGCCTGCGCGGACCGAGCCCGCGAGGGCTCGGCTGAGGCGCGGCTGCCCGGCCGACGAGGGAGCGGGTTGAAACCTGCGACCGAGGAGGACGCGCGGCCGCGCCCAGCCGAAGCGAGCGGGCGACGGGAGCGAAGGACGGCCACGCGACTGGCCCTTCGGGTCACGCCCCCTCGCGCGGGGGCAGGCGAGGACCCCGTGTCAGGCGACAGGCAAAAGTGATCCCCCTGGCCGCGCGTGGGAGTGGCGGACCGCCACTATCGGCGGACTCCGGTCCTCGTTTGAGGACCGGAGTCGGGGGATGAGCCACTATCGGCGGACTCCGGTCCTCTTTTGAGGACCGGAGTCGGGGGATGAGCCGCTATCGGCGGACTCCGGTCCTCGTTTGAGGACCGTCAATCGGCCACGCCCTGAGGATCGGCAAGGAACGCTCGAAGAGCCTCCCAGGACACCGCGTGGCGCATGCCCGAGCGCCCGTTGTAGCTGTTGTGCAACGCGATGATGCCGCCCGCGGCGTCGAAGAGCGGGCTGCCGCTGTGGCCCTCGGCCGTGGGGGCGTCGTGGGCGGCGGCGCCGAGCGCCTGGAGGCCGTCGCGCGGGGTCCGCAGCCCGAGGAGCTCGCCCTCGATGACGCGGAAGGGGGGCGGATCGCCGGTGGGGCCGCCGGGGTGGTCGACGAGGACGAAGGTGTCGCCGACCACGGGGGGCGCGGCGGCGAGCGCGGCCGTCGGGAGCGCGAGCGCGTTGGCGAGGGCCAGCTCGGCGAGGTCCCGCCGGGCGTCGAGGCGCACGCACACGCCGCGGTAGCGGCTGCCGTCGGGGAACTCCACCCAGAGCTCGGCGCCGAGGCGCTCGGGGACGTGCACGTTGGTGAGGACGCGGCCCTCGGGCGCGAGGTTGACGCCGGTGCCCGCGCCGTCGCCGTAGATGCGGACGATGGCGGGCTTCACGGCGCGCAGGAGCGCGGCGGCGGGGCCGAGCGCGTCGAGCGCGGGCGGGAGCGGGTCGCCGCGGGCGGCGACGGCGCGGAGGTGGGCGACCAGCAAGAGGGCGTCGAGGCCGCCGGCAAAAACAAAGTGGGCGATGAGCGCGAGGGCGTCGACCACGGCGGCGAGCCGCACCGCGTCGGGCCCTCCCGCGCCGGCGAGCAGGAGGGCCGCGTCCGTGAGCGCGACGAGCGCGGGCGGGAGCGGGGCGCCGCGGGCGGCGACGGCGCGGAGGTGGGCATCGGCCGCGCGGAGGCGCGCCAGGGCCGGGGACGGGGCCGGGGCCGGGGAGGCGGGTACGCCCGCTTCGAGGAGCGCGGCGTCCGTGAGCGCGAGGAGCGCGGGCGGGAGCGGGTCGCCGCGGGCGGCGACGGCGCGGAGGTGGGCATCGGCCGCGACGAGCCGGTCGAGGGCCGGGGAGGCGGATCCGCCCCCTTCGAGGAGCGCGGCCCCTTCGAGGAGCGCGCCCCCTTCGAGGAGCGCGCCCCCTTCGAGGGGCTCGGCCGCTTCGAGGAGCGCGGCCCCTTCGAGGGGCGCGGCCGCTTCGAGGGGCGCGGCGGCG
>CAJBVW010000559.1 GCA_903959175.1 uncultured Pseudomonadota bacterium | reverse complement strand
GTCCTCGGTGATGAGGACCTTCGGGTTGTGGATCCCCGAGACGCGCGTGGCGACGGAGCCGCCGAGGGACAGGCCGAGGAAGGGGAGCTGCTCTACCGGGACGCCGGTGGTGTCCTCGACGTAGGCGACGGCGGCGAGGCCGTCGAGCAGGACGTTGGCGTACGAGGGGCTGCCCACCGACTTGCCGAAGCCGCGGTAGTCGAAGATGAAGGTCTCGTACCCGTAGGTCCAGTAGTTGTCGACCTGGGGCATGTACCCGTCGATGTTGGCCGCGTTCCCGTGGAAGTACACGAGGACCTCCGCGCCCGGACCGCCGGGCTGGTGCGCCCACACGCCGTAGAGGGTGACGCCGTCCTCGGTCTCGAAGCTGACCTCCTCGAGGGCGTCCGCTGGGATGACGTCGGAGGGGAGGGCGTAGGCGGAGACCGCCGTGCCGTTGAAGAAGAAGCTGTCGAGCGACATGCACCCGACGAGCGTGAGGAGGATCATGGGGCCACCGCCGAGTGGGGGGTGAAGGCGCGCGCGCCGAAGCCGAGCTGGAAGGCGATCGCGCCCATGTCGCCGGGCGCGTAGTACTGCGGGGTGAGGGCCGCGCTCGAGGCGTAGGGGGCGATCCACTCGAATTGCGTGGTGAGATGCACCTTCCGGCCGATTCCCCACTGGTTCCCGATCGCGACGGTGCCGAGGGCGCGCGGGCCGGGGTAGGGCTCGATGAAGCCGCCGAGCGAGGTGTAGAGCGCGTGGCGCGCGTCCTTGCCCCAGTCCCAGGAGGCCGTGACCGTGGGCCGGGCGAAGAAGCGGACACCGCCCTCCGCGCCGCCGTTCGGGCCGTCCGGCGCGCGATCGCCGCCCGCGCCGACCACCGTGAGGTCTGCCATGAGCCGCGGGCGCGTCGCCTTTTGGGCGAGGAGCTGGGTGGAGACGCCGGCGTCCGCCGCGAAGACGCCGAAGAGCGCGATGGCGGAGGGGTGGACGGCCGCGTGGACGTTGGTGCGGTCGCTCACGCCGACGGTGGCGCCGACCGTCGTGAGCGGGAGGGGCACGGGCGCGCCGAAGAGCTGAAGGATGGGGCCGCCGAGCGAGGCATCCACCTGGACGGCGCCCTTGCCGATCGGTCGGACGCCGTGGACCGTGGAGCAGCCCGTGGCGAGGAGGAGGACCCCCGAGAGGAGGGCTCGGAGCAGGGACGGACGCACGCGGGCACCTCGGGACGTGGCGGACGCGCGGACTAGCGCAGGCGCGCCCGGAATGCTACACCGCAGCGGTGGAGGTGCGGCGGTGGTGGGGTGGCTGCTCGCTCGGCTCGTGCGCTCGCTCGCGTGGACGTGGCGAGCGGATGCGTCCCCGTGGCCGGTGGACGGGCCGTGTGTCGTGGCGTTCCTCCATGGGGATCTGTTGCCGATGGTCGGCCTGCACCGCGACCGCGGGCTCGTGGTGGTCGCGAGCCGCTCGAAAGACGGCGCGCTCGTCGCCGCCGCGCTCGGTGGGCTCGGGTACGGCGTGGTGCGCGGGTCCTCGTCGTCGGGGGGCGCCGACGCGCTGCGGGCCGCGGAGCGCGCGCTCCGGGAGGGGCGATCGCCGGCGTTCGCGGTGGACGGCCCGCGGGGGCCCGCCGGCGTCGTGAAGCCCGGCGCCGAGGCGCTCGCGCGGCGGGTCGGGGTGCCGATCGTGTACGGCGTGGCGGACGCGCCGGGGATCCGGCTGCGCTCGTGGGACCGCTTCCGCGTCCCGTGGCCGTTCGCGCGGGTGCGCGTGCGCTACGGCGTGTGGCGGCCGGGGGAGGGGACGTTGGAGGAGGCGATCCGCCGGATCGGCGAGCGAGCTTAGGCGCCCGCGCGGGTCCAGCGCAGGGTCACGCGGAGCTGCCCGGCGTCGACCGCGCGCGCGAGCGAGACGATGGCGTTGCTGTCCACCCGCACGGCGAAGGTGACCTCCATCGTGTCGGGAGGGGTGTTCGTGCCGCTGGGGATGCCCTCACCAAGGGTCTCCGCGACGGCGCGGATGAGCGTCATCGCGTTGGGGAGCGCCTTGTCGGGGTGGCTGAAGGCGACCCCGCCGCCCTTGTCGATGCCCCCGACCGTCTCGGCGTCGATGATGATGGTCGTGCGGTCATTGATCCGGGACTCGAGCAGCATGACGACCTCGCGGGCGCCTCTATCGCGCTCGGCCGCGCGTTCCTTGATATCGGATGGCATGAGCAAAGCGGGCCAGGCCCCTTGGTGGGCCCTTCGGTACGAAGCGATGGCGGACGTCGACCCGGTTTTCGCCGGCGCGGTGGACAGCGCGGCGGAGGCCCAGGTGGACCTCGTGGAGCGCATGCTCGCGCTCGCGGAGGGGGACCGCGTGGTGGACGTCGGGTGCGGCGGCGGGCGCCATGCCATCCTGCTCCAGGAGCGCGGCTTCGAGGTGACCGGCGTCGACCTGTCGCCGCGGATCCTCCGCCTCGCACGCCAGAACTGGGAGGATCGCAACCCCGGCCGGCGCGGCCCGACCTGGATGCCCGGCGACATGCGCTGGCTCCCCGCCGGTGGCCCGTACGACGCCGCGCTGCTGCTCGACCACACGCTCGGCCTCTTCGACGACGACGCGGACCACCTCCGCACGCTCCTCGCCATCAGCGAGCAGCTCCGGCCCGACGGGCGCGTGATCGCTGAGCTCCTGAACCCCTACTACTGGGCCCACCGCAACGTCACGCGCCACCACCCCCCGGGCGCCCTGGCCGAGGAGATGGACGTGGTGCGGACCTACCGCTTCGACGCGATGCGCGGCCGCGTGGAGGACCGCGTGACGGTGATCGGCGCGAGCGGGCGCACGGAGCTGCCCGTCCAGTCCCTGCGGTGCTGGACACCGGTCGAGCTCGTGTCGATGTTCAAGTCCGCGGGCTTTGCGCAGGTGAACATCTACGGCTCGGACGGGTGGGATGTCCCCGAAGAGGCGCTGCCCGTCCACCCCGAGGAGTCCGTGTTCCTCTGGGTGGTGGCCACGCTGTAGCTCCGCGGGAGCGCCACGCGCCCCGCGATCCGTGGGGGGCGGGACTAGTTCGAGCCGCCCGGCGGCCGGTTCAGCTTGGCGCGGGTGACCTTCACTTCCGCCCCGGCGACGGGCGCCGTGAAGTCTTCGGGAGAGGGAGTGCGAATCTCCGTTTCCGCGGACGAGTACTCGCCCGAGAACTTGTTGATCACGCGGCTCACGGACGACTTCAGGCGGGTACGGAGGCTCATGTCCGCGAAGGTAGCGGGCGGCCGGGAAACCATCAACTCGTGGTATGAAGAGCGCTCCCTCTGAAGCTCGGAGTGCCCCCCGATGAGCGCCACGTCGATCACCCTCGAACAGATCATCAACTTCCTGCTCGAAGCTCCGATGTTCGGCGATCTCGACGCCACGCAGCTCTCGCAGATCGTGCACATCATGCAGGTGCAGCGCCTGCGGGACGGGCAGATCCTCTTTCGCGAAGGGGATCCGGGGGACGCCTGGTTCGTCATCTACGACGGCGTGGCCGACGTCTACAAGAACGACGAGTTCCTCCCGTCCCGCCACATCGCCAGCCTGACGGCCCGCGCCTGCTTCGGCGAGATGGCGATCCTCGACCACTCCCCGCGCTCGGCGTCCGTCATCGCGCGCGGCGAGGCCACGGTGTTCCGCTTTCCGCGCAAGGAGTTCGAGCACCTGCTCCACGAGGACAACCTCGCCGCCTACAAGCTCATCCACGAGATGGCCAAGGTGCTGTGTGTGCGTGCGCGCAACACCGCGCAGCAGCTCACCGAGGCCCTCGCCGACAAGGCGCCGGAGCGGCTCGCCCGCACCTCGCTCGACCTCGTGCACGGGCACTCGGTCACCGAGTAGACGGTGCTCCTCATCGCCGCTGCGTTCGCCGCCGCTCCCCGCGTGGATCCGGGCGTGGAGTCGGACGAGGTGCAGGCCGCCTACGCCGAATACGCCGCGGCCCAGGGCCGCCCTGAGGCCGCGCGCGCGCTCGTGTGCCGGCCCTTCGCCGAGCGGACGCGTCTCTGCTTCACCCGCCTCGAAGGCGGCGTCCGGTCCTGGTACGTCACGGCGGACGGCCGGTCGCTCGCCACCCTCGAGGCCGCCGCGCTCGGGTCGGCGGACGACGCCGTCAAGCGGCTCGAGCCGGTGACGGTCGAGGGGTTCGCGACGCCGTACTGGATGGCCGCCGTCGGGGACGGCCGCGACCACGCCGCGCTCCTCCACCCGGACGCGCTGAAGAAGCGGCTTGGCGGGGCCTTCGTCGTCGCGGCGCCCGCGCGCGGGGTGCTCGTGGCATGGCTCCCGGGGGACGTCGTCTTCGACAAGATCGTCGCCGTCGGCGTGCGCCGCATGTACGAGACCCTCCCCAACCCCGTCTCGCCGCTCCTCTACAAGTGGACGGGCGAGGCCTGGATCACCTGGGGTGCAGCGCGCGAAGTGACCGGTGCGGAGGGCCCCGCCCCCGTGAGCGCCCCCGCGGAGTTCGGCGGGCCGCGCGGCGCGCTCGCGGCGCCGCTCGCGCCGGGGCGTTAGGGCGCTCCCGCGGGCGGAAGCGCCCCGAGGAGCGACATGGGACTCTTGCGGAACCTCGCGCGGCGCGCCGTCAAGCGCGTGGGAAGCCTCGTCGAGAAGGACGATCTCTTCGAGAAGCCGGGAGAGCGCCCGCCCACGGCGCCGCTCCCCCTGAAGCACGAGCCCGCGAAGGCCGCCGCGCCCGCTCCGGTGAAGGCCGTGGCGCCCGCTCCGGTGAAGGCCGTGGCGCCCGCTCCGGTGAAGGCCGCCGCCCCGAAGGTCGAGGCCCCCGCTCCCGCTCCGGCGAAGGCCGCCGCCCCGAAGGTCCACGTCACGCCCTCCCGGCCGAAGGAGGGGTGCGTGCCCGTCGACGTCCAGGGCCTCCTCGCGGCCATCGCGCCGTCCGGCAAGCCCCTCGTCGTCAACCACTGGGCCTCCTGGTGCGACCCCTGCGTAGACGAGCTCCCCCGCCTCGTGCGCGCCGCCGCCGGCGTGGCGGACCTCGGCGAATTCGTCGGCGTCAGCTGGGATCTCTTCGACCACCCCGGCAAGCCCGCGCAGGTGGCGAAGAAGGTCGGCCAGTTCGCGGACAGCGCGGGCGTCGGCTACGGGAGCGTGCTCTTCACCGGCACGCCGCAGGAGCTCTTCGAGGCGTGCGGCCTCGACTTCGAGCAGATCCCGCAGACGGTCGTCATCGCCCCTGACGGCCGCGTCGTCTACCACAAGAAGGGCGTCATCGACCACGACGACGTGTTCCCCCTCATCAACGCCGTGAAGGGCGCGCGCTGATGCTGCTCCTCCTCGCGCTCTCGGGTTGCCGGCCGGTCGTGCTCGAGCCCGGGTTGCCCGAGGAGGCCGGGCACATCACCGTGCTCCACACCAACGACATCCACGGCCACTTCCTCCCCGAGGCCGCCGAGTGGATCGACGGCCGCCCAGCCATCGGCGGATGGGCCAGGATCGACGCCGAGATCGACCACCTCCGCGCCACGCGCCCCCGACAGAGCGTGCTCCTCCTCGACGGGGGAGACCAGCTCACCGGGACCCCGCTCTCCGACCTCGTGGTGGACGGCAGCAAGGGCGGCGCCATGCACGCCTTCTTCGAGGCCGCCGGCTACGACGCCTGGGCCGTCGGCAACCACGAGTTCGACAAGGGGCTCGACAACCTCTCGGTGTACACCGAGCGCTACGACATCGTGACGCTCTCGTCCAACCTCCGCGCGCCGGACGGCGTCTCGCCGCTCCTCCCCAACCAGGATTTCAGCCACGTCTTCGAGCGCAGCGGCGTCAAGGTCGGCGTCATCGGCGCGACCACCGACTCGCTCGCCGGCCTGATGAACCGCGCCGACTTCGCCCGCCTCACGCTCCTCGACGTCGAGGACGCCGTCCGCGCCGAGGTCAAGCGCCTCGACCCCGTGACCGACGTGATCATGGTCCTCTCCCACATCGGCCTCAAGGACGACGAGCGGCTCGCTCGCGCCGTCCCCGGCATCGACCTCATCGTCGGCGGCCACTCCCACACCCCGATGAGGGCGGCCTCGCGCGTCGGCGACACCTGGATCGTGCAGGCCGGCAGCTACGGGCGCTCCCTCGGCATCGTCGACCTCGTCGTCACCGACGACCACGTCGCCACCATGCGGTACGAGCTCCGCAACCTCACGCCGGAGACCTCCCCCGGCGCCGCGTCGCCCGAGATCGTCGCGCTCGTGGACGAGTACCAGGCCCAGCTCGACGTCGCCTTCGGTGAGGTGCTCGGCGACGCCCCGGACCTCATGGGGCGCAGCTACAACCACGAGAGCCCGCTCGGCCGCTGGATCACGGACGCCCTCCGCGAGACCGCGGGGACCGACGTCGGCATCTACAACAACGGCGGCCTCCGCTCGGACATCGCGCCGGGGAAGGTCACCCGCGGCACGCTGTTCAACTGCTTCCCGTTCGGGAACGAGCTCCAGACCTTCGAGATCACCGGCGCCGACCTCCAGGACATCGTGCTGAAGAACGCCATGGCCGACAACGACGAGAAGCGCGGCTTCCTGCCGATGTCCGGCGTGACGTGGACCTGGCGCGTGCGCAGCGGCGCGCCGGAGCTGGTCGAGGTGAAGGTCGGCGCGAGCGTGCTGGACCGCGACCGCGTCTACACCGTGGCCACGAACTCCTACATCACGGAGCAGTGGGAGAAGCACCTCGGCGTGCAGCCGCGCAACGTGCGCAGCACCGGCCAGACCGACTACGAGGCCGCGGTGAGCTACGCCCAGGCGAGCGGCACGGTGGTCGATCCCGGAGACCGCCGCGGGCGAAAGGTCGAGTAAGTTCCTTCGTATGCCCCAGCTGGCGGCGGCGTGTGCACCTTCGTCGGGGAGGCGCACGGGATGGAACGGGAACCAGGCTCGGGCGGCGCGGCGCCGCTGACGATCGCGCTCGTGGGGGACGTGCGGCTCGGCCGCGGGGTGGCGCGCGCCGCGGATGTCTACGGGGTGGACCACCCGCTCGGCGCCGTCGTGCCGCTGCTCGCGGAGGCCGACCTCACGTTCGCGGACCTCGCCTGCGCGCTGACGTCCCGGCTCATCCGCGCGGAGGACGCGCCCGATCGCACCGCCTACCTCCGCGCCGACCCGCGCCACGTCGAGGTGCTCCGGCGCGCGGGGGTGGACGCGGTGAGCGTCGCGAACAACCACGTCGGGGACTACGGCAGCGTCGGTCTCCTCGACACGCTCGCGGCGCTGACGGGTGCTGGCATCGGGCACGCCGGGGCCGGGGCCGACCTCGGGGCGGCGAGCGCGCCGGTGCGCATCGCGCGTCGGGGGTGGCGGGTTTCGCTCCTCGCGTTCACCGACCACCCGGCCGTGTGGGCCGCCGGGCCCTCCACCGCGGGGGTCCGCTTCGTCGCGCGCGACGCCGCCGGCCTCGCCCGCGCGCGCGCCGCGATCGCCGCCGAGCGGCCGTTCGCCGACCTCCTCGTTGTGTCGGTGCACACCGGCGCGCCGCCCAGGGAGCGCCCCGACGCCGCCGCGCGGGGCTTCGCACGCGCGCTCGTGGAGGCGGGCGCCGACGTGGTGTGGGGGCACGGGGCGCACATGGTCCAGGGCGTCGAGTGGGCCCACGGGCGGCCCATTCTTTACGACACGGGAGACCTCGTGAACGACGAGTCCGTCGACCCGCTCCTCCGCAACGACCGCGGGGGCGTGTTCCACCTCCGCGCGCAGCGTGGCGCCGTCGAGGGCGTCGAGGTCCTCCCCACGCGCATCCGGGGCATGCGCGCCCTGCTCGCGGAGGGCGCGGAGCGCGATCGGGCCCTCGCGCACCTCGCCGCCGCGAGCGAGGCGCTCGGCACCGCCGTCACCGTCGAGGGGGGCCGGCTCCGGAGCCTCGCGCCGGTGCCGGCCCTCACTTAGCCGCTACGGCCGGAAGCTCTCCTCCAGCTCGCGCTGGTGCGTCACGAGGCGCGTGAGCTGCTCCAGCTCCGCGTGGAGGGCCCCGAGGAGGTCGTCCACCGAGAGGATGCCGACGAGCTCGCCGTGCTCGTCCACCACCGGGACGCGGCGCACGCCGTTCTCGCGCATGCGCTTGGCGACGACCATCGAGTCCTCATCCGCGCGCGCGGTGACGAGGGGGCGGGTGATCACGTCGCGGACGACCAGGCGGTCGAGCTCCTCGAGGCCGTGCGCCACGATGCCCACGACGATGTCGCGATCCGTGAGGATGCCGCTCGGGAGCAGGCGGCCCGCGTGGTCCTCGACGAGCACGAGGTCGCCGACGTGGTCGAGCCGCATGCGGTGCGCGGCGTCCTTCACGGTGGTGTTCCCGTCGATGACGGAGACGGTGCGGGTGCAGATGGTTCCGACGTTCACATGATCCTCCTTCCGTCATGGAAGCTAGTCATCGTCCGGGGCGCGGGGCGGCACCCCGTCGTGGCGCGACGCCTGGAGACACCCGCGGCCCGTGCGGGTGCGCACGATCGACGGACGGCGGCGCCCGCAATCCGCGCGGCCCGCCCAGACATCGACCGGGGGTGGGACGTGTACGGACGAGGCGAGGACCGGGTGTTTCGGGATCGGGAGGAGGCAGGGGCGCTGCTGGCGCAGGCGCTGACGCCCTACAAGGGCCAGGACGTCCTGGTCCTCGCGTTGCCGCGCGGCGGTGTGCCCGTCGGCTACTACGTCGCCCGCGCGTTGGACGCGCCCCTCGACGTGTTCCTGGCGCGCAAGCTCGGCGCGCCGATGCACCCCGAGCTGGGCATGGGCGCCCTCACCGAGGGTGGGCTTCGCGTGCTCGACAGCGCGATCGTGCGGCTCGTCGGGGCCACGCCCGACCAGCTCAACCGCGTGATCGAGCGCGAGGAGTCCGAGCTGCGGCGCCGCGTCGCGCGCTACCGCGGGGGCCGGCCGCTCCCCGACATCCGCGGGCGCGTCGTCATCCTCGTCGACGACGGCATCGCCACCGGCGGGACCGCCCGCGCGGCCCTCCGCGACCTTCGCCAACGGGGCCCCGCGCGCCTCCTGCTCGCCACCCCGGTGAGCGCCCACGACGCACGCCTGGCGCTCGCTGCCGAGGCCGACGAGGTGATCTGCCTCGAGACGCCCGCTTGGTTCCACGCCATTGGGGAGTGGTACGAGGACTTCAGCCAGCTCACCGACGAGGACGTGCTCCGCTGGCTCGACCGCGCGCGGGACGAGCGGGCCGCTGCGCGCGCCCCCATCGTCGCGTCGGCCCCCGTCGTCGCGTCGGCGCCCGTCGTCGCGTCGGCGCCCGCGGCGCGCGCGTCTCCTCCGCGCGCACCTAGTCTCCCGGGGATCCCGGCGCCGCCTACGTCGCAGAGCCTCACCTTCCGCGTGGGCCCCGTGTCCCTCGACGCCGACGTGGTGGTGCCCGCGGAGGCGAGGGGCCTCGTCGTCTTCGCGCACGGGAGCGGGTCGAGCCGTCGTAGCCCGCGCAACCGCGCGGTCGCGAACACGCTGGTCGCCGCTGGCTTCGGCACGGTGCTCTTCGACCTCCTGACCCCCGCGGAGGAGGTGAGCGACGCGGTCACGGGGCGGCTCCGCTTCGACGTCGACCTGCTCGCGCGGCGCCTGGAGGGGGTCATCGACGTGCTCGGGCAGCACCCCGAGCTGGGGAAGCTGCCCATCGCGCTCTTCGGGGCGAGCACGGGCGCGGCGGCGGCGCTCCTCGCAGCGGCGGCGCGCCCGCAGGCGGTGCGGGTCGTGGTGTCGCGCGGCGGCCGCCCGGACCTCGCGGGGGACAGCCTCGCGCGGGTCCGGGCGCCGGTGCTCCTCATCGTCGGGGGGCGCGACACGCCGGTGCTCGACATGAACCGCAGCGCGCTGCGGGCGCTGCGGTCGCAGTCGGCGCTGGCGATCGTGCCGGGGGCGACGCACCTCTTCGAGGAGCCTGGGGCGCTCGAGGAGGTGGCGCGGCTGGCGGAGGAGTGGGTCAGCCGGCACCTCGCGGGGGTGCCGGAGCCCGCCTAGCTGGCCTTTGCCGCCGCGATCTTCGGCTGTTCCTTCTGCGCGCGGGCGTTCCACACCCAGATCGACAGGGCGAGGCCCACGATCGTGGCCGGCAACATGGCGGTGGGCCAGGTCCACCAGTTGGCGGCGTCGGCCGCGGCGTCCCCGTCGGGGAGGACGCGCTTGAGCACGGCCGCCTGCGTCGCGGTGCCGAGGTACACGAAGCCGTCGATGATGCCGACGACGAGGCCCACGTTCTTCTTGCCGCCGAAGTCCATCGACGCGGTGCCGGAGAGCATGCCGTGGACGCCGATGACGCAGAGCGACATGAACAGCACCAGCCCGCCGAGCGCGGGGTGGCCGAGCAGGAAGAACAGACCGCCCGACCCGAGCACCATGCCGCCGTAGAGGATGGCGGAGACGGGGCCGCGGCGCGACTGGAACAACGTGTCGCTGATGGTGCCGGCGAACACGCCGCCCATGATCCCGGCGCAGCAGAGGAGCATGCCCCAGTTGGTGGCGACGAACATGTCGTCGGTGCCGATGGCCTTGGCGTAGACGGGGTGCCACTTCATCACCGCGTTCCGCAAGAAGCCGCTGCAGAACTCGATGCCGGTGATGATGAGGATGGCGGGGTTGGTGAGCATGGTTTTGACGATGTGGAGGACGCCCTTCGAGGGCCCGGTGTCCCCTGATCCGGCGTCACCCGTGTCGAAGTCGACGTGCCCGGCCTGGCCGGGGGTGTCCCGCACCAGCGCCGCGACCGCCGCGCTCATCGCGATCAGCAGGACGGCCGGGACCCAGAAGGCCCAGTGGTCCGCCGCGACCGCCGGATCGAGCCGCGGCGCGGCCTTCGGAGCCTCGACACCCCACATATTGACGATCATCCTCGTCCAGTCGTAGGCGAAGTAGAGGCCCAGGCTGATGAGGATGCCGAAGATGCCGCCGAAGGTGCCGCGCTCGCGGAGGTGGAACCAGGACGCGTTCACCTTGACGATGGAGACGGCGCCGAAGCTCTGGAAGTACATGTTCGCGGCGTAGGCGAAGGCGAACGTGCGGGACTCGCCGTCTTGCCAGCCATCGAGCGCAAGGTAGCCCATGTACCCGTTCATCATCGCCGAGCCGGCGAGCGCGGCGAGCATGGTGGCGCGGCCGCCGAAGCGGTCGGCCAGGGGACCGTTGATCAGGAACGCGACGCCGTAGGTGATGGAGCCCCACTCGTCGATCGTGCCGTAGTCGGCGTTCGACATGCCGACCGCGTTCTTGTACGCGGTCAGGTTGTACCTGGCCATGTAGAGGAACGCGTAGGCGAGACCGACCGGCAGCCAGTTCATCACCCGGCGGGACTTGAACGCGGCCGAGTGCCCGAGCTCCTGCTTGGGGAGCCTCCCAACCACCACCAGCACGACAGCGAGGAGGATGAGGATCGGGAGCAGCTTTTCGAACCAGGCCGGCATGGACACTCCGAGGCGCCGAACGGTACCTCAGGTGGCGGTGCTTGTCCCCGGTGAGGGGGTTCTGTCGCGGAATCGTTGCAGGATCGCCCGCGCGGCGGTCAGTCGCGGCGGGGCGGGGGGCCCTCGGGCAACGCGTCGTACTTGATGGTGCCGGGCTCGTAGATGGTCGCGACGAACTGGCGATGGACGACCTTCTCCTCCCGCGCGGTGGGATCCTCGCCGGGGTGGCGATCGGCCCAGGCGGTGGCGCAGGCGTCCCGGAACGGGGTCAGGGGGATGCCGAAGCGGGCGGCGGTGGCCGCGCCGTCCACCACGTGGTCGCGCCCGAACCACGCATCGAGCGCGCGGAGGTGGTTCTGCCAGCGGCGGCCGAACGGGCGGACGAGCGGGGTGAGCCCGCGGAGGAGGGTAGGGGGCAGCTTCCAGGTGTCGGCGGGGACGTTCGCCACCCCGGCCATCGTCTTCCAGGCTTGCTCGACCGAGAGCGTCTCGGGGCCGCCCACCTCGACGATCTGGTTGCGCACGCCCGGAAGATCGAGCGCGGCCATGCACATGAGCGCGAGGTCCCGCCCGTGGACGGGGGACACCTGCGCGTCGGCCCGCCCCGGCAGGAAGATCGAGCCGTTCGTCTCGGCGCGACGCGCGAGATCGGCGAAGTTCGCGGCGAACAGGCCCGGCCGCAGGATCGTGTAGGAGAGGCCGGAGGCGACGAGGTGGTCCTCCGCGGCGCGCTTGGCGGTGAGGGCGGGGACGTCCTGCGGGTCGGCCGCGCCGGCGCAGCTCACGAACACGACGTGCTCGACCTTGCGGGCGAGGGCGGCCTCGAACAGGGCGATGTTGCCGTCCGCCGTGACGCTCTTGTGGTTGTTGTCGGTCTTCTCGACGCGGACGCCCGCCGCGGCGATGACGTAGCGCACGTCCCGCAGGGCGCGGGAGAGGCTCTCGGGATCCCGCAGGTCCCCGAAGAAGTAGCTGGCGCCGGTGTCGTTGAGCCAGAAGTACTCGCTGCCCTTGCGGACGAGGCACCGCACGTCGAGCCCGACCGAGCGGAGGACGCGCACGACCTGGTTGCCGAGGCGGCCGGTTCCACCGGTGACGAGGATCATGGAGCTTCCCGAGAGGACGACCGCCTATCAAGAGCACGCCGCGCGCGCCCACGACCGTCGCGCGAGGTGCGTGCCGTCCGGCGAGATACGAGGGCACACCATCGGTGGAGGTCTCGTGTCGGAGCGTCGGGAGGACGAAGGTGCAGCGGCGGGCGAGGAAGCGGAGGGGCGCGCAACGGGCGGAGGGACGCGCGAGCGCCGCCTCACCGGCGAGGCCGAGCCGCTGGCGGAGATGTTCGCAGACCTCTTCGGCAAGCTCTGGCGGCGTGGCCGCGTGGAGATGGAAAAGGCCGCACGGAAGGGGCGCGAGCGCCTGACGCTCCGTCAGCTCCGCGGCGATCGGGATCGCATGTACCAGAAGCTCGGGAAGGAGACCCGGCAGCTCCTCGAGGCGGGCGAGCTCGAGCACCCCGGCATCCGGCGCGGCGTGGAGCGCATCCGGGAGCTGGAGGCGCGGCTGCTCGAGGCGGAGGACGCCGTGCGCGCGGTCGGCGGAGACCCCGACAAGGAAGTCAGTGGGGATGAAGGCGGAGGGTCCGAGAGTACCTGAGACGCAGGCGGGGACGATGCGAAAGAAGATCGCCCTCGGCCCCTTGCGCACTTCTCGGGGCGCGATAATAGGGTTGCACCTTCGGGGGCGCTAGCTCAGTTGGGAGAGCATCAGAATGGCATTCTGGGGGTCAGCGGTTCAACTCCGCTGCGCTCCACCACTTAGGTCAAACGAATCGCCCGCCGAGACATCGTCTCGGCGGGCGGTTTCGCTTTTGGCTCCCGTGGCGCTCAAGTCGGGGGGCCGCGCGGCCGAAGGGCACGCGAAGGGCACGGCGGATTGGTCGCGCCTGGGGTATCTCTGCTGCGCTCCGAGGTCCCCATGCCGCGCTCGGCCTCCGTTCTCGTCCTGCTGCTCTGCGGCTGCGCGATCGACTCCGGCTTCAAGCGCTTCAACGACGCGCCCACGGCCGCCATCAGCGCCCCGGGCAACGGCGACACCTTCCGTCAGGGCGCCGGCATCCTCGTCGTCGTCGGCTCCGTCTCGGACCCCCAGGACGACGCCGACGCGCTCACCGTCACGCTCACCGCCAATGGCGCGGACGTCCCCGTCACGGTCGGCCGGGACGGCCTCGTCGGCGCGCAGATCTCCGTGGACGCGCTCCCCCTGGGCGAGCTGACCCTCACGCTCGCGGTGGTCGACACCGAGGGAGACACCGGCGTCGCGACCGTGTCGGTCAACGTCGAGGGGCCGCTCGGCCCGCCCGCGGTCACCATCGAGAGCCCCGAGGACGGCGCCGCTTACCTCTTCGGCGACACCGTCGCCTTCCGCGGCACCGCCACGGACACCACCACGCCCGCCGACGCGCTCACCTTCGACTGGTACTCCAGCCTGGACGGCGTGCTCGAGGGCGCGGTCTCCGGTGGCGGCGCGTCCGCCGTGTTCTCCGAGGCGCTCACCCTCGGCACCCACGTCGTGACCCTCACCGTGACCGACGCCGACGGCGAGGTCGGCACCGACGCCGTCACTGTGCTCATCGAGGAGGAGCCCGTCGACTCGGGCCCCGACGAGGAGCCCGACGAGGTCGAGCCTGGCGACATGTTGTTCTCCGAGATGATGGTCAACCCGCAGGCCGTCGACGACGAGGTCGGCGAGTGGGTCGAGCTGTACAACACGGCCGACTCCGCCATCGACATCGGCGGCTACACCTTCCGCGACGAGGACATCGACGCGTGGGTGCTCGACGGTCCGCTCGTCGTCCCCGCCCACGGCTTCGTCGTCCTGTGCGCCGACATGGACCCCGCGGTCAACGGCGGCGTGCCGTGTGACGGTTGGTTCCTCCGCAAGTGGAACGGCGGCGGCCTCGCCCTCGCGAACAGCCCCGACGAGCTCATCCTCGCGCGGCCCGACGGCCTCGTCATCGACACGCTCGCCTACGACGAGACCTGGTTCGTGCCCGCCGTCGCGCGCGGCGTCGACCAGGGCGCCCTCGACGCCGGCGACAACGACGCGGGCGGGGCCTGGTGCGACCAGACCACGCTCACCGCGCCGATGACCGAGCCGGGCACCCCGGGTACGACCAACGATCCCTGCTGATCAGGGGCGGCCGGTGCGCTGGGTGCCGGGGTAGGGGAGCTGCGCGTCGGCGCCCGCGAGCGGCGTCTGCCAGCGGCCCGACCACGCCCGCTCCCCCTCGGCGAGCTCCAGCACGGTCACGTCGGCCTGGAGTGAGACGCCCTCGATGGCCGCGTCTCCGCCCATGTTCGCGAAGCGCGCCTCCACGACGCCGTCCCAGCGGGCGCGCCAGGGGTCGACCCCTGCCTCGTCGAGCGTGACGCCGAGCGTCCGGAGCGAGCGCCCGGTGTCGGTCCCGGCGCCGTCGATCGCGACGCGGAAGCCGGAGAGCCCGGCGGCGACGTCGGTGGTGCCGGGGTGGAGGTCCACGCCGAGGGGGAGGGGGACCGCCGCCGTGGTGGCGGGCGCGCCGTCGAGCCCCACGCCGTGCGGGGCGCCCCCGGAGACGTCGACGCGGTGGACCCGATCGGCCGCGGCGGGCACGAGCGCCCAGCCGACCTCGACGTCCGCGCCGTAGCCGGCGGTCGGCCCGAGGCCGCCGGGGGCAACCGCGGCGTCGAGCTCGACGGTCACGTCGAAGCGCGCGATCCCGTCGGTGATCGTGGCGGGGCCGAGCTGCACGGAGAGCACGCGGGGGACGAAGCCGTCGGCGTGGGTGGCCTCGCTCTCGAAGGCGAAGCCCTGGATGAAGACGGCGGCGCTGTCCGCCGTCACGCCCGCAACGGGCACCTCCACGGGGATGGTGGCGATGGCGGGCTCGCGCGGGGCCCCGGGGCTGGTCCCGCCGGTGAGCGTGGTCCGAACCGCGCCCCGGTAGATGGGGGCGTTCGTCGAACTCATGCCGCCGTACGCGAGGTCCGCGGTGGCGCGATCGTCGACCGCCTCGCCGGCCGCGGCGCCGCCCTGTACGCGCACGAGGAGGGCGCCCGAGGGCGCGGTGCCGGGGTTGGGGGCCGCGGCGTCCGCGACGAAGACGAGGCTGCGGAGGCGGCCCGGGCGCGCGTCCCACGCCACGTCGAAGCCCTGGAGGTAGAGCGCGGAGGCCACCGGCGGCCGCGTCGCGTAGAGGGCGAAGGCGGAGACGGTGCCGGGGCCCGTGGGCGGCGTGCCGGTCGAGGGCGTGGCCGTCGGCGGCTCGGTGATCGGCGGCGTCACCGCCGGGGCCGTCGTGGGATCCCAACCGGTGGGCGGCGTGGGCGCGGCGGGGGCCTCCGGGATCGGGGCGTCGGCGGGCCAGGTGGTCGGCCCCGTCGAGAGCGGTTGGGCGCGCGCCGCCTCCGAGAGGAGGAGGAGCGGGGCGAAGAGGGCGAGCAGGGTGAGACGTTGCATGCCTCGCCGTTCGACACCCGGGGGGCCCCGGCAACGACCGTCCGGCCTGCACCGTGGCCGGGGCCGCCGAATTCCCCACTCGCGACGCCTGCCTGCTTGTCGCGCGCTCGCTACCCGGCGATGCGCGCCGCGAGATCGATGGGCTCGGTGCGGCCCTCGTAGAGGTGGCAGGCGACGGTGTGGCCGTCCGACACGGCGTGCGGGGCGGGCGTGTCGATCTTGCAGCGGTCGAACGCGAGCGGGCAGCGGGTGTGGAACCGGCAGCCGGGGGGCGGGTTCATCGGGCTCGGCACGTCGCCGGAGAGGATGATGCGCTTGCGACGCTTCGCGGGGTCGGGCTCTGGCGCCGCGGAGAGGAGGGCCTGGGTGTAGGGGTGCGACGGGCGCGCGAACATCGAGGCGCGCGGCGCCTTCTCGACGATCTGGCCGAGGTACATCACCACCACGTCGTCCGCGATGTGGCGCACGACGGAGAGGTCGTGGGTGACGAAGACGTAGGAGAGGCCGAACTCGTCCTGCAGATCCATCAGGAGGTTGAGGACCTGGGCGCGCACGGAGACGTCGAGGGCGCTGACGGCCTCGTCGCACACGACGAACTCGGGGCGGAGCGCGATGGCGCGGGCGATGCCGATGCGCTGGCGTTGGCCGCCGGAGAACTCGTGGGGGTAGCGCGAGATGTACTTGGGCTGGAGGCCGACGCGCTCCAACAGCGCGCGCACGAAGTCCTCGGCCTCGGCGTCCGTTTTGCAGACGCCGTGGAGGAGGAGGGGCCGCCCGATGATCTGCCCGATGGTGTGCCGCGGGTTGAGCGAGGAGTAGGGGTCCTGGAAGATGATCTGCATGTGCCGCCGCGTCTCGCGGAGCTCGTCCGCTCCGAGCGTGGGCAGGTTCTTTCCGCGGAACCACACGTGGCCGGCGTCGGGCTCGACGAGGCGGAGGAGGGCGCGGCCGGCGGTCGTCTTGCCGCAGCCGGACTCACCGACGACGGCGAGGGTCTGCTTGCGGCCGAGGGTGAAGCTCACGTCGTCTACGGCGCGCACGGTGCCGACGCGGCGACGGAAGAAGCCCCGGAAGACCGGGAAGTGTTTGGTCAGCCCCTCGACGCGGAGCAGGGGCTCGGCGGGCACGGCGACAGCGGAGGGGGCGGCTTCAGGGTGCATGGCGAAGCGCTCCTTCCTGCGGGTGGTGGCAGAAGGCGAAGTGCCCGTCGCCGATCTCGACGCGGGGCGGGGCCTCCGTGCAGGCGGCGGTCGCCATCGGGCAGCGGGTGCGGAAGCGGCAGCCGCTCGGAAAATCGAGCGGGCTCGGGACCATGCCCTCGATCGTGCGTAGCCGCGAGCGGGCGCCGTGCTCGCCGGGCAGCGAGCTCATGAGGCCGCGCGTGTAGGGGTGCACCGGGCGGGCGAAGATCTCGTCCGTCTTCGCCGTCTCGACGACCTTGCCCGCGTACATGACCACGACGCGGTCGCAGGTCTCGGCGACCACGCCGAGGTCGTGGGTGATGAGGATGATGGCCATGCGCCGGTGGGCGCGCTCGCGGTTCAACAACGCGAGGATCTGGGCCTGGATCGTCACGTCGAGCGCCGTGGTGGGCTCGTCGGCGATCAGCAGGTCCGGGTTGCAGGCGAGCGCCATCGCGATCATGACGCGCTGCTTCATGCCGCCGGAGAGCTGGTGCGGGTACTCGTCCACGCGCTGCCGGGCGGCGGGGATCCCCACCTCCTCCAGCATCTTGATGGCGATCTCCCTCGCTTCCTCGGCGTCCTTCCCCTGGTGGAGGATGACCGACTCGGCGATCTGGTCCCCCACCGTGTAGACGGGGTTCAGCGAGGTCATCGGTTCCTGGAAGATCATCGCGATGCTGTTGCCGCGGACCTTCCGCAGCTCCGCCATCGGGAGCTTCACCAGATCGATCGGGGGCGATCCCTCCGGGTGGAACACGATCTCGCCGCCGACGATGCGGCCCGGGGGCTGCGGGATGAGCCGCAGAATGCTCATCGACATCACCGACTTGCCGCAGCCGGACTCGCCGACGATGCCGACGGCCTCGCCGCGACCCACGGTGAAGCTGATGCCGTCCACCGAGGGGAGCACGCCGGCGTCGGTGAAGAAGTGGGTGCGGAGGTCCTTGACCTCGAGCAGTACGTCGGGATGCGAGGGTGTCGCCATCAGGACCTCAGCTTCGGGTCGAGGGCGTCGCGCGCGCCTTCACCCAGGAGGTTGAGCAGGGAGACCGTCACGAAGATCGCGAAGCCGGGGGCGAGGATGAGGACCCAGCTGCTGGTCGCGCGGCCGGTGGCGAGGATCTGACCCCAGCTCGGCACGCTCGCGTCGCCGAGGCCGAGGAAGCTCATGGTCGACTCGACGAGGATCGCGGAGGCGACGCCGAAGGTCGCGCTCACGAGCACGGGGCCGATGGCGTTGGGGAGGATCTCCTCGAAGATGATCTGCGCCTTGCTGAAGCCGGCGGCGCGGGCGGAGGCGACGAAGTCGAGCTCGCGGAGCCGGAGGAACTCGGCGCGCACGAGGCGGGCGGGGCCGGTCCACGCGACGACCGCGATGATGAGCATGATGTGGAAGATGCTGCGCTTCGGGATGAAGGCGGCGACGGCCAGCACCAGGAACAGCGACGGGATGCAGATCACGACCTCGACGATGCGCATCAGGAGGGCGTCGACCCGGCCGCCGAAGAAGCCCGCGACGGCGCCGACGACGGTGCCGAACGTGCAGTAGATCGCGACGGCAAAGATGCCGACGGTGAGGGAGACGCGCGTGCCGTAGAGCAGGCGTGCGAACACGTCGCGGCCGGCGGAGTCGGTGCCGAGCCAGTGTTTGCCGGAGGGGGGCGCCATCGTGGCGGTGACGTCGGTGTTGCGGGGGGAGATCCGCACCATCGGCCACACGGCGGTGGGCGGGGTGCCGTCCTTCTCCAGCCGCGCCTCGAGCTCCTCGTAGTAGACCTCGCCGCGCTGGAGGTCGGCCGCGAGGGCCCCGGCGAGGGAGAGGAACCACGCGAGCAGGGCGCCGGTGAGCCAGCGACGGCGAACCAGCCCGCGCGGGCGACGGGGGAGGGGCGCGGTGCGGCGCCACATCCACGCGAGGGGGATCGCGAGGAGCGTCCCGAACACGAGGAGCGCGTTGAAGAAGAGGTCGATGCCGCTCGGGTAGACCGTGCGGTCGAAGATCGTCGCGAGCCACGGGGAGGACCAGCCGTCTCCTGCGTTCCAGAGGAAGGGCTTCTCCGCGATGAACAGCGGCGCGTAGACCGCGACGACGAAGAGCCCGACCACGCCCCACATGGAGCCGTAGGCGACCTTCCGCTTGCGGAATTGGCCCCAGACGATCTCCGACCAGGTGGGGTCCTCGGGGGCCGGGACGGGCGACGGGCGCGGGGCGTCAGTCAAGGTTGATCCGGGGGTCGACGAGGGCGTAGGAGAGGTCGGAGATGAGGATGCCGACGAGGGTGAGGATCGCGGAGGCGAGCAGCACCGCCATGACGGCGTTGTAGTCGCGGCCGTTGATGGAATCGACGAGGTACGAGCCCATGCCGGGGATGGTGAACACGACCTCGATCACGACGCTGCCCGAGACGAGCACCGGCAGGAAGCCGCCGAGGAGCGTCAGGATGGGGATCATGCCGTTGCGGACAGCGTGCTTGACGATGACGATGGGCTCTTCCAGCCCCTTGGCGCGCGCGGTGCGGATGTAGTCGGCGCGGATGACGTCGATGACGCCGGAGCGAGCGTAGCGGGAGAGAGCGGCGAGCGCGACGGACGTGGACGTGAGGATGGGGAGGGTCACATGCCACGTCACGTCGGCGAGGTAGCCGAGCGTCGTGACCGGGAGCTCCTTCGCGTCGCTCTGGAAGCCGCCGACGGGGAACCAGGTCAACGGGTCTCCGTCGGCGAAGAGCTTGAGGAGCACGGTGCCGGTGAAGAACGTCGGGAGGCTGTAGAGCACGAACAGCCCGATCGTCAGCACGGTGTCGGAGCGGGAGCCCGAGCGCACGGCCGAGTAGACCCCCAACGGGACCGCGATGAGGTAGGCGAGCACGACCGCCGTGAGCGACAGGCTCACCGAGTACTTCATCTTCGAGAGCAGGGTGTCGAGGACGGGGATGCGGGTGTTGGGCGAGACGCCGAGGTCGAGGTGGAGGAGCTTCCACCAGTAGTTCGCGAAGCGCGTGTCGAAGAGGAAGGCCCAGGCCTTCTCGCCGGCGGTGTACTCGTAGCGGGGCCGCTCCTTCTCCCACCAGGCCTGCCACTTGCCCGTGACGTCGGAGAGGCACGCGGCGTCCCCGTCGGCGCAACGCCAGCCCTTGAACGCCTCGTTGTAGGCACCGCGGGTGCGGTTCTCGTCGCGCGCGGCCGTCGGGTCCCCGATGCGCTCGCTCACGAAGGGGAGCGACGCGGAGCGGGTGAGGTAGTCGGCGGCGAGGGCGCGGATCTCGGGGGCGGGGTCCTCCGCGAGGAGCCCCACGAGGTGCTGGACGAGGTAGTTGCCGTCGTCCGCGAGGGCGTCCTTGGCGGCGATGAGCTGCGCCGGGGTCGGGGCGCGGCCCTCGAGCCGGTGCGCGACCACGATGCGCTCGCGCACGTCGCCCCGGGTGAGCGCCCACCGCGTGTTCAGCAGGATGGGCTTGTCGAGGTCGAACTGTTGCTTGAAGAGGCGCACGGCGTCGGAGGTCGTGGTGCCGCCCTGCTGCTCGGCCTCGGCCCCGCCCGGGTTGCCCGGGGCGAGGTTGATCAGGGTGAACACGACCATCGTGATGAGGAAGAAGGTCGGGAACATCCAGAGGGTGCGCTTGACGGCGTACTGGAGCATCGGCGCCTACTCCTGCGCGCTCGAGAAGGACATCAGGCGCGCGTCACGGTGCGGGTTCATCTTGGAGATGACCGGCTCGTTCATGCGGTCCCAGTACAACATCGGGCGCTTGCGCTGGTAAAAGAAGGTGTAGGGCTGCTCCTCGTGCACGAGCGCGTGGAACTCGTGGCAGAGCGCGGTGCGCGCGGCGGGGTCGAACTCGCGGCGGAGGGCCTCGGCGATGCGGTCGCCGTCGGGGTTGCGGAAGCTGACGTAGTTGGAGGACTGCGGCTTGTCGGCCTCCGAGGAGTGCCAGAGCTGGAAGAGGTCGATCTCCCAGCCGGGGACCCACGCGCCGGAGTAAGCGTCGAAGTCGCGCTCGGCGGTCTTCTTGAGCTGAGCGGCCCACTCGAGGGGCTGCGGGGTCATCTTGATGCCGATGCGTTGGAGCGCCTGCCCGTACACGCTCGCGAGGTTCTCGTACTCGGTGGAGCCGCCGTAGGTCACGAGGGTGAACTCGAACTGGACCTTCTTGCCGTCGATGACCTTGTCGCGGATGCCGTTGCCGTCGGTGTCGGTCCAGCCGGCCTCGTCGAGGAGCGTGGCGGCGGCGTCGAGATCGTAGGGCCAGGGCGCGATGCTCGGGTCGTAGCAGGGGTTGCCCTGGTCGAACGGGCCGGACGTGACGGTGCCGAGGCCGCCGAACACGCCGTCTACCAGGCCCTGGCGATCGAGCGCCTGGGTGAGGGCGCGGCGGACGCGCTTGTCCTGGAACATCGGGCGGGCCTGGTTCCAGCCGAAGTAGAAGTAGGAGGCCTCCTGGTGGACGAGGAGCTCGAGGTCCTCCTCCCCGAGGTACGGCTTCTTGTCCTTGATCTCGGCCACGAACTGGGCGGGCTGGACCTGCGTGTAGTCGAGCTTGCCGCTGGCGAGGTAGCGCAGCCACGCCGCCTGGTCCTTCAGCATCGAGATCTCGATGCCGTCGAAGTTGGCGGGGAGGCACTTGTTCAGGTGATAGCTCGGGTTGCGCTCGAACGTCATCTTGACGCCGGGCTCCCAGCTCACGAAGCGGAAGGGGCCCGTGCCGATGCCCTTCTGGTTGTACCAGTGGCTGTTCTGCTTCTCGCCCCAGGTGGCGTCGTCGAACTTCTGGCCGTCCTCGTCGTAGAGGTAGAGCCAGCGCGGCGTCGGATGGAGGTCCAACAGGACGGACTGGTTGATGTAGAGGTTCTCGGTGAAGTGGACGCGGAAGTGGTGGTCGTCCACGACCTCGATCGCCTTCCAGGACTCGAAGTAGGTGCGCAGGTTGGCCGCGCGACCGACGACCTGGGGGTTCTGGATGATCTGGAGGGTGAACAGGAAGTCGTCCGCGACGACCTCGTGCGGCTGGGCGAGCCAGGCGTAGCGGGGGTCCTTCGTGTCGACGGCGGGGGCCTGCCACGGGACGCCGGAGCGCAGGTAGATGTCGTAGGTGAGGCCGTCTTCGGACTTCGTGACCTTGGTGGCGAGGTCGGCGTACCAGTGGTCGGGGTCCCACGGGGACTGGAGCGCCACCTTCGAGCCGATGTACCGGTAGAACTCGGAGAGGTCCGCCGCGTTGTTGGAGGCGAGGAGGTTCAGGCCCGGGGGGTCGGACGCGACCTGCCGCTTGAGCGTGCCGGCCCGCGCGATCTCGGCGGGCCAGTTGCTCGGGTAGACCAACGGATCGAGGATGTTCGCGGCGTCCTGCGACGCCGTCTCCTCCTCGGCGGAGGAGTAGCATGTGGTGCCGGCGAGGGCGGAGGCCGTGGAGGTGGCGGTGGCCTTCACGGCGGGCCCGGCCTTGGTCGCGACCCCGTTCTTCTCGATGGCGCCGACGCGGCTCTCGAGGTTGTGGAGCTGGGCGGTGTTGATCACCCCGATCACGACGAGCAGGAGGAGCAGGCCCACCGCGAAACCGGACTGCATCAGACGCTTCATCGCACCCTTCGGATCAGAGCCGCAAGGTACGGGGTCGGCGGCGCGCCGACAAGGGCACGAGCGTGAAACGGTGGCCGCACGGGCGGCTCTCGCGGTGCGGGCTACCGGGCGGGCTTCACGTCACCACCCGCTCGGGTGCCAGCATCACGAACAGGAACTCCTCCTCGTTGGGGGTCAGGTCGAAGCGGATCGACGCCTCGTCGATGAGCCGCGCCACGTCGGCGGACGGCTGCTCCTGCCGCTGCTCGCCGATCCAGCGCACCGCCCGCTTCAGGAGCTCGCCTTCGGGAAGGATGCCGTGGGACATGAGACCTCCGCGAAGACCCTAAGCACTCGGGATCACGCCCCGCGGTGCCTACCCATCGGGATGCGCGCGATGGTCCTCGAACGCCCCGCCGTGGACGGCGACCGCGTCGACTTCCGCGCGCCGGCGGGGGCCGTGCCGCTCCGTACCACCGTGGAGGTGTACGCGTTGGAGGCGGCGAACATCGCGCTCGAACGCCTGCGCGCGGGCGAGACGGTTGGGGGCGGGGGTGCTGGTGATGTAGGGGTCAGATCCCCGCGAAGAAGTCGTTCCCCTTGTCGTCCACCACCACGAACGCAGGGAAGTCCTCGACCTCGATCTTCCAGATCGCCTCCATCCCGAGCTCCGGGTAATCCAACACCTCGACCTTGCGGATGTGGTCGCGGGCGAGGATCGCGGCCGGGCCGCCGATGGAGCCGAGGTAGAAGCCGCCGTGCTTCTTGCATGCCTCGGTGACCGCCTTCCCGCGGTTGCCCTTGGCGAGCATCACGAACGAGCCGCCGTTGGCCTGCAACAGATCCACGTAGGAGTCCATGCGGCCCGCGGTGGTCGGACCAAACGAGCCCGACGCCATGCCGTCCGGCGTCTTGGCGGGGCCCGCGTAGTAGATGGGGTGGTCCTTGACGTAGGCGGGCAGGCCCTCGCCGCGGTCGATGCGCTCCTTGAGCTTGGCGTGGGCGATGTCACGCGCGACCACGATGGTGCCGGAGAGCGAGAGGCGGGTCTTGATCGGGTAGCGCGAGAGCGTGGCGCGGATGTCGGCCATCGGGCGGTTCAGGTCGATCTTCACGACCTCGCCGGCGAGATCCTCGACCTCGGGCAGGTACTGCGCCGGGTTGGTCTCCAGCGCCTCGACGAACACGCCCTCGGCCGTGATCTTGCCCTTCGCCTGCCGATCCGCGGAGCACGACACGCCGATGCCGACCGGGCACGAGGCGCCGTGGCGGGGCAGGCGGATGACACGCACGTCGTGGCAGAAGTACTTGCCGCCGAATTGGGCGCCGATGCCGGTCTTGCGCGACAGCTCGAGGACCTGCGCTTCGAGCTCCGTGTCGCGGATCGCGTGCCCGAGCGGGTTCCCCCGGGTGGGCAGCCCGTCGAGGTAGCGGGCGCTCGCCAGCTTCACGGTCTTGAGCGTCATCTCGGCGGAGGTGCCGCCGATGACGATGGCGAGGTGGTACGGCGGGCACGCACTGGTGCCGAGCGAGCGCATCTTCGCGTCGATGAACGATAGGAGGGACGCCGGGTTCAGCAGCGCCTTGGTCTCCTGGTAGAGGAAGGTCTTGTTGGCCGAGCCGCCGCCCTTCGTCATGAAGAGGAAGGTGTAGGCGTCTCCCTCGGTGGCGTAGATCTCGATCTGCGCAGGGAGGTTGGTCCCGGTGTTCTTCTCCTCGTAGGTCGTGATCGGGGCGAGCTGGGAGTAGCGGAGGTTGGTCTCCGTGTAGGTGCGGTAGACGCCGCGGGCGAGGGCCTCCTCGTCGCGCCCGTCGGTCAGGACGCGGTGGCCCTTCTTGCCGACGACGATGGCGGTGCCGGTGTCCTGGCAGGAGGGGAGCACCATGCCGGCGGACACGTTGGCGTTGAGGAGCATCTGGCGCGCGACGAAGCGGTCGTTCGCGCTGGCCTCGGGATCGTCGAGGATGACGCGGAGCTGGGCGAGGTGGCCGGGGCGGAAGAGGTGGGAGATGTCGCGGATCGCGGTGGCGGTGAGCGCGGTGAGCGCGCCGGGGGCGACCTCGAGGAACGAGCGCCCGCCGAGCGTCGCGACGCCCACCCCGTCGACGTCGAGGCGCCGGTAGGGGGTGTGGTCGTCGTGGCCGGGAAACATCTCCTGGTACTGGAACTCGGGCATCGGGACCTCCGCGGGGCCGACGCCGTATCAAGGAACGCGCCGCCGAGGGATGGCCCACGCCGTCCGATCCGATAGAGCCTCGTTTTCCGGGGCCCCCATCCGCCGCTACGTAGCCCTCGCCGCCTTCCTCGCGCTCCTCGGCGCCGGGGTCCTGTTCGCCCGCGCGCAGCCGATGGACGAGGCCCACACGCTCGCGCGCGCCGTGCGCCTCCACCACCCGATGGAGGAGGTGTGGGCGGCCGTGCTCGACGTCGGCGCGCAGCCGACGTGGCGCAGCGATCTATCGGCGATGGAGGCGCAACCCGAGGTGCGCGGCCACGAGGTGTGGCGGGAGGTCCCGCGCTCCGGCCCCCCCGTCACCTTCGAGACCGTCGAGACGCTGAAGGACCGCCGCCTCGTCCGCTGCGTGGTCGACCAGGACGCCCCCTACGGCGGCTGCGTCACCATCGAGATCATCCGCCGGGACGACGGCGCCATCGTGACCGTCGCGGAGAAGTTCAAGGTCCACAGCGCGTGGTTCCGCTACACCAACACCGTGGCCGGCCGCCGCGCGCGCCTAGACGCCTTCCTGACCGATCTCGGCCGCACGTTCGGCGAGGACGCCCCCCGCATCGCCGACCTCCCGAAGGACCTTCGGGACCTGCCGGCGCCCGAGGCCGCACGCCCCCCGTCCCCTGGACACGCGGTGCCGACGCGATAGCGGCGTGTCCATGCCCCTGCCTCCCGACTTCGCCGATGAGTGCCTCTACAGCCCCGACCAGTGGTACGTGACCGACCTGCTGGAGCTCGATCCCGAGGCCGGCCGCGTGCTCGGCCGCGTCGACACCACGCGCATCGGCGCCCTCGTCGACGCCCAGGTCGAGCGCCCCGGCCACCCGCGCCATGTGCCCGG
>CAJBVW010000558.1 GCA_903959175.1 uncultured Pseudomonadota bacterium | reverse complement strand
GCCGGCGCGGCGGGAGCCGTCGACGCGCCCTCCACAGCGGGCTCGAGATCGAGGTCCTCCGCGGGCTCGGTGGGGGGGCGCGCCACGACCTCGACCGTCAGCGTCTCGGAGAGACGGCGGTTGTAGGCGACGATGGCGGCGTCCGCCGCGGCCGCGTCGAGGTGCAGCGAGAGGTCGAGCGCGCGGTCGTGCGAGATGGCGCGCGCCGCGAAGCCGGTCCCGGCGAGGATGACGCCGGTGCCGATCAGCGAGAACGCCGTCGCTACGCGGACGTCGTTGCGGACCCCCACGTCGTCGAAGCCCGGCGTGCTCTCGTTTTCGCTCAGCGACTCCTCCATGGTGAGGAGGGGGATGAGCGACGAAAGCGCCACCGCGCCCCCACCCACCGCGAGCCCGAGCCCGAAGATGCCGGTGCGGCGCTGGGTGGCCGCGATCTTTTCCAGCACCACGGAATCGCCGGTGAGCAGGGCCCAGGTGCGGGCGTCGACCTCGTGGGTCCGACCGTCACGAACGGTCCAGGTACCGGCGTTATCGACGCGGGAGAGGGTGAGCTCCGCGATGCGATCCGTCGTGGTCGGGGTGGTGTTTGTCGCTTCCTGCGCGAGACAGGTGGCGACGAGAGCGACGATCATGCTTCGGTCCTCGGGGGAGTCAGGCTACCATCGTCGCGTGCCAGTCGCCTCGGTCCTCTACACCCTTGTCTTCAACCCGCTCGGCGCCCTCGCCGCTGGGCTGCCTCTCGACGTGGAGTTGGCGCGTCCCGCGCTCGCCCCCGGAGGCACCCTCGGACAGGACACGCCCTGGACGCAACCCCCTGGATTGCCGCGCATCGCCGCGTCGATCCAGGCCGAGCAGAACCCCGTCGTGGTCTACTCGAACGGGGATTACGCCGGGGCGGCCGTCACCTCTCGCTCGCTCTTCCAGGTAGGGACGCGATGGAGCCCGGTTCGCCGGCTCGACCTCTCCCTGGCCCTGCCCTTCGCGTGGCAGGAAGGCGGTGAGTTCCCCGGCTCCGCGGACGGCTTCGCCCTCGGCGACGTCGAGGTGGCCGCGCGCTACCGCCTGCTCGGGGACGACGGCAAGCACGCGTTCGCGGTGCGCGCGGACGTAGCGCTGCCCTCCGCGGGCACGGACACCTGGATGGGGGAGGGCACGGTGCGCCCCGGCGGCGCCCTGCTCGGCGCGCTCGTCTTCGGGCCCATCTCCGTCCTCGGCGAGGCCGGCTTCCGCTACGGCGCGGCCACGCTCCCGGACGGCTACGACGACTCCTTCGCGCTCACCCCCGGCTCGTCCCTGCTGACGAACGCCGCGGTGAAGTGGTCGCACCAGCGCCTCGGGGTCGGCTTCGGCTACCTCGGGCGCTTCCGCCTCGCCTCCGGCGCCGGCGCGCGCGACCACGCCTCCGCGCTCGTCGCGTCGGTGTCGATCAAGGCGCCCCAGGGCATCACGGTCGACGTCGGCGGGGGCCCCGGCCTCGGCGGCGGCGCCGGCGCGTCGTCCTTGCGTGCCTTCCTCGGGCTCTCCTGGCAGCCCGAGCCCTTCAAGCCCGCGCCGCGCCCCGTCTCGAAGACCGCGCTCGAGCTCGCGCCCCCCGTCGAGGAGGTCCCGGACCTCGTCATCCGCCCCATCCCCGCGCCCCCGGCGCCGGGCTGGGCCGAGGGGGAGCTCGCGAAGGTCGAGGGCGATCGCATCGTCATCCGCGACCCCATCCGGTTCGTGTTCGCGAAGGACGAGGTGCTCCCCGAGTCCCTCCCCATCCTCGCGGACGTCGCCCGCGTACTCGCCGACAACCCGCGCATCCTCTACGTCGTGGTCGAAGGCCACGCGAGCGAGGAAGGCAGCTTCGAGTACAACTACGCGCTCTCCACCGCGCGCGCTCGCGCCATCTACCGCGTGCTGATCGAGGTCGGCGTGCACCCCGACCGCATCGGCTACCGCGCGATGGGCGAGGTCGCCCCCGAAAACCTGGGTACGGACGAGGTGGCCCTCGCGGGCAATCGTCGCGTACTGTTCCGCATCGAACGCCAGCTCACGTCGGACATGCCCCCTCCCTCCTGGGAGCCCGTGCCCGTGCCGTGGACCGGCCGACTCCCGAGGTCCCGATGATCATCGCTCTGGTCGCCTTCGCCGCGGCGGACGTCTGCACCACCGAAGAGTTCGTGCAGGACCTCAACTGCAACGGCGTCGAGGTCATGGACGAGGTGGGCGTGGATCTCACCGATCCCGACTGCCTCGTCAACACGAACGAGGCGGGGATCCCGTTCCCGAACGCCGACTTCTACTACGACTACGTGTCCTACGGCTGCCAGGTGCCGGTGATCGGCCTGGACCTCGACAAGGACGGCCTCGCCGGCGGCGATCTGTCGCTCATGCCGGACGAGACGTTCCCCGACGTCGTCGTCACGCTGACGTGCGACAACTGCCCCGAGAACTGGAACCGCGACCAGCTCGACACCGACTGCGACAACGTCGGTGACCTCTGCGACAACTGCGTCGAGGTCTACAACCCGAACCAGGACGATGTCGACGGCGACGGCTACGGCGACTTCTGCGACACCTGCCCCTACGTGGCCGACGTGCCTCAGGAAGACTTCGACATCGACGGCTTCGGCGACGCCTGCGACAACTGCCCGGACGTCTTCAACTTCCAGGGCGACGAAGACGAAGACGGCATCGGCGACGACTGCGACAACTGCTGGGACATCGACAACACGGACCAGAGCGACGTCGACGCCGACGAGCTCGGTGACGTGTGCGACAACTGCCCGGACGACCGCAACTTCCCGCAGGAAGACAAGGACGAGGACCTCGTCGGTGACGCCTGCGACGTGTGCGAGAACCTCTCGGACGACCAGACCGACGGCGACGGCGACGGCGTGGGAGACCCCTGCGACATCTGCCCGAGCCGCCCGGACACCGACCAGCTCGACGTCGACAATGACGGCTACGGCGACGCCTGCGACGTGTGCCCCGCCACCTTCGATCCCCCTCAGTACGACAAGGACTTCGACGGCACCGGCGACTCCTGCGACGACTGCCCGAGCACCTACGACCCCTTCCAGCTCGACGACGACCTCGACGGCGTCGGCGACGCCTGCCAGGCCTGCCTCGGCGCCGGCTGGGACCCGGGCGAGTGCGCGGACTACGCGGCCCGTGGCGGCGCGAGCACCTGTGGCACGCCCGGCGTGCCCGTCCTCTGGGGCG
Source organism: uncultured Pseudomonadota bacterium (assembly GCA_903959175.1). Taxonomy (GTDB): domain Bacteria; phylum Myxococcota_A; class UBA796; order UBA796; family SXON01; genus CAJBVW01. Next base: position 749 of record CAJBVW010000558.1, on the reverse strand, counting down.
TGCTCGCCTCTGTCTGGCTCGTCTCCCGCCGCGCGGCCCGCGCCGGCGTGATCGTCGGCCTCGCGGCCGGCTGCGGCTTCATCCCCGCCTCCGAGCGCGAGTGGCGCCTCGATCCAGACGGCGACGGAGCCGAGTGGCCCGACGACTGCGACTCGAACGACCCCACCGTCGGCAGCGGCGCCCCCTGGTTCTACGACGAGGACGGCGACGGCTACGGCGGCCTCCAGGAGCAGCCCGCCTGCGAGTCCCCGGGCGACTTCTGGACCCGCTCCGGCGAGGACTGCGACGACGACAACCCGCTGATCTTCCCCGGCGCCCCCGAGTCCTGCGACGGCAAGGACGAGGACTGTGACCTCGAGGTCGACGAGGGCTTCCCCGTCTTCACGATCTACAGCGACTCCGACGGGGACGGCTTCGGCGGCGTCGAGGCCGGCGAGGCCTGCACGGCGCTCGAGGGCACCGCGCTGAACGACGGCGACTGCAACGACACCTCCGCCGCGTCGTACCCGGACGCCCGCGAGGTCTGCAACAACCTCGACGACGACTGCGACGGCCTCATCGACGAGGCCCTTCTGGCGATCTGGTGGCTGGACGACGACAACGACGGCTACGGTGACCCCGCGACCGCGATGGAGACCTGCGAGCCGCCGAAGGAGTACATCGCCCGCGGCGAGGACTGCGACGACAGCGACGAGAAGTCCTACCCGTACGCCCGCGAGATCTGCGACAACGGCGCCGACAACGACTGC
>CAJBVW010000557.1 GCA_903959175.1 uncultured Pseudomonadota bacterium | reverse complement strand
CGCCGCCGCGCCGAGCCACCGCCCCACCCTCGACGCCACCCGCCTCCTCCTCGAGGTGGTCGGCGAGAAGACGGGGTACCCCGTCGAGATGCTCAACCTCGAGATGAACCTCGAGGCCGACCTCGGCATCGACTCCATCAAGCGCGTCGAGATCCTCTCGGCGCTGCGCGAGCGGGCGCCCGAGACCCCTGAGGTCGACGCCGACCGCATGGCCGCGCTCAAGACGCTCGGCCAGATCGTCAGCTTCCTCGGAGAGTCGCGGCTCGCGGAGAGCGCAGAAGCCCCCGCCGTCGGAGGACCCCCCCTCCCTTTTGATGGTGGGGGAGCGCGCCACGCGATGACGCTCTCCCCCGCGCTTCGACAGGAGGTGTTCGTCACGCCGATCCCCGCCGGATCGGCCCGCCCCCTCGGCCCCCTCGCGATCGTCCCGGACGACCGCGGCGTGGCCGACCGCCTCGTCGCGCGCCTCACCGCCCGCGGCGTGGACGCCGTCGTGTCCCGCCACGCTGACCTCGACGGGTCTCGTGGCGTCGTCTACCTCGCGGGGCTCTCCCACGCGGCCGGCACCGCCGAGGCCGTGACACTCGCGAAGGGCGGCTTCCACGCCGCGAAGAAGGCGGCGCTCGGCACCGCCTGGGTGACCGTCACCGCGACCGGCGGGGACTTCGGCCTCGCCGGGGTGGACGCGCCCCGCGCGGTCCTCGCCGGCCTCGCCGGGTTCACCAAGACCGCGGCGCTGGAGCACCCCGCCGCCTTCGTGCGCGCGATCGACCTCCCGCTCCTCAACGGCGCCGGGGCCGACGCCGACACGATGGCCGCGTGGATCGACGCCGAGCTCGGCCAGTCCGGCCCGGTGGAGGTGGGCGTCACGGCCGCGGGCCGCGTCACCCTCGAGGCCCGCGACGTCGACATCGCGCAGGTCGCGCCGGAGTTCGGTCCTGCCGACGTGTTCGTCGTGAGCGGCGGTGCGCGCGGCGTGACCGCGGCGTGCCTGCTCACGCTCGCGAAGGCCTGCCGGCCGAAGTTCGTGCTGCTCGGTCGCTCCCGCATCGACGCCGTCGAGGCCCCCGCGGTCGCGGCCGCGAAGGACGAGGCCGGCATCAAGAAGGCGCTGTTCACCGCCGAGAAGGGGCTCACCCCCGCGGAGCTCGGTCGGAAGGCCGCCGCGGTGATGGGCGCGCGCGAGGCCCGGGCGACCGTCGCCGCGCTCGAAGCGGCGGGCTCGACCGTCCGCTACCTCGCGGTGGACGTGCAGGACGCCGCCGCGCTCGACACCGCGTTCGCGCGGCTCCGCGCCGAGCTCGGGCCCATCACCGGGCTCGTCCACGGCGCCGGCGTCATCCAGGACAAGCGCATCGCCGAGAAGCCGGACGCCTCGTTCGATCTGGTCTACGACACCAAGATCACCGGCCTCTTCGCGATGCTGGCGGCGACCGCGAGCGACCCGCTCCGCGCGATCTGCCTGTTCTCGTCGGTGGCTGCGCGCGGCGGCAACGTCGGGCAGTGCGACTACGCGATGGCGAACGAGGCCCTCAACCGCCTCGCCGCCTCTGAAGCGCGCCGCCGCCCGGGCTGCGTCGTCAAGTCCATGGGCTGGGGCCCGTGGGCCGGCGGGATGGTCACCCCGGCGCTCGCGAAGCAGTTCGCGGCGATGGGCGTGCCGCTCCTCCCGATCGACGTGGGGGCGCAGATGTTCGTGGCGGAGCTCGCCTCCCCCGGCGCCACCGAGGTCGTCGTGGGCGGGATGATCCAGCCGGCGCTTGACCCCAAGCGCGGCCGGGCCGCCGCCGCCTCCGGCACCGTCACCCGCGCCGTGCACGCCCGCGACTACCCCTTCCTGCGCGACCACGCGATCGCGGGCAACCCGGTGTTCCCGGTGGTGCTCGCGCTCGAGTGGTTCGTGCAGCTCGCGCAGGAGCTGCGCCCGGGGATGGTCGCGGTCGCGTGCCGGGACCTGAAGGTCCTCAAGGGCATCACCCTCCCCGCCTTCGAGGGCGCGGGAGACCGCTTCGTCGTCCGCGCCACGGAGACGGGCCCGAACGTGCTCGCGATGGAGATCACGAGCGGCGGCGGCCCGGCCCACTACCGCGCCACCGTCGAGCTCGCCGCGCACGCCCCCGCGCGGCCCTCGGCCCCCACGCCGGCCGCGCTCCGCGCCTACGACCACGCCCTGGCCGAGGTCTACGGCGCCTTCCTCTTCCACGGCCCCGGCTTCCAGGTGATCCGCGCGATCACCGGCGCCTCGGACGCCGGCATGGAGGCCACGCTCATCAGCACCCGCGACATCGGCTGGACCGTGAACGGCTGGAAGACCGACCTCGCCGCCTTCGACGGCGGCCTGCAGCTCGCCCTGCTCTGGAACCGCATCCACACCGACGCCGCCGCGCTCCCCACCGCCATCGGCGCGTGGCTCTCGTACGGTGCCCCCGCAGCGGGCCCGGTGCGCTGCGTCCTCACCGGCCGCAAGATCAGCGGCCGTGCCGTCGCCTCCGACCTCGCGTTCGTCGACGGCGCCGGCACCGTGTTCGCCGAGCTCCGCGGCGTCGAGACCCACGCCCTCCCGAGCGGCTCCTTCCCCGCGCTCCCCCCGCGCGCCGAGGCCTGATGTCCCCCATCGCCATCGTCGGGCAGGCCTGCGTCCTGCCCGGCGCGCTCGACGTCACGACGTTCGCCGACAACGTGTTCGCCGGCCGTGACCTCGTCACCGAGGCGCCCGAGGGCCGCTGGGGCCTCCCCCACGCCGACGTGATGGGCGAGGGCAAGGATCGCGCCTGGTCCTCTGCCGGCGGCTACGTCACCGGCTTCGAGTCCGTGTGGGACCCGACCGGATTCGGTCTCCCCGCCGCCGACTTCACGGGCCTCGACCCCCTCGTCGCGTGGCTCGCCCACGTCGGCCGCGCCGCGCTGCGGGACGCCCGCATCGACCTCGGCGCCGCCACGCTCGCCCGCACCGGCGCGATCTTCGGCAACCTCTCCTTTCCCTCCGAGGGCATGGCCCGGTGGGGCGAGCGCGTCGTGCTTGAGGCCAACGGCCGCCCCGGCCCCGCGGCCGACCCGCGCGACCGCTTCATGTCCGGCCTCCCGGCGGACCTCCTCTCCCGCGCCCTCGGCCTCGGCGCCCCCTCCTTCGCGATCGACGCCGCCTGCGCCTCCTCGCTCTACGCGATCCGCCTCGCGTGCGACGCGCTGAACGCCGGCCGCGCCGACGTCATGCTCGCGGGCGCCGTGCAGCGCGCCGACAGCCTCTTCCTGCACATTGGCTTCTGCGCGCTCGGCGCGATGAGCCACCTCGGCATGAGCCGCCCCTTCCACCGTGAGGCGGACGGGCTCGTCCCCGCCGAGGGCGCCGCGCTCGTCGTGCTCAAGCGCCTCGCGGACGCCGTCCGCGACGGCGATCGCATCCTCGGCGTCGTCCGCGGGGTCGGCCTCGCGAACGACGCCCGCGCGCGCAACCTCCTCGCACCGTCGCAAGAGGGCCAGGTGCGCGCCCTCCGCGCCGCCTACGTCGCCGCCGGCCTCTCCCCGCGCGACATCCAGCTCGTCGAGTGCCACGCCACCGGCACCCCCACCGGCGATCGCACCGAGGTCGCGACGCTCGCCGAGGTCTTCGGCAGTCACGCCCTGCCGATCGGCTCGCTCAAGTCGATGCTCGGCCACCTCATCACCGCCGCCGGTGTCGCGGGCCTCCAGAAGGTCCTCGCGGGCTTCGCGCGCCAGACGATGCCGCCGACCCTCCACGCGGAGGACGCCATCCCCGCCATGGCGGACGTCCCCTTCCGCCTCCTCCACACGCCCGAGCCGTGGGACGCAGCCCAGCGCCGCGCCGCGGTGAGCGCCTTCGGCTTCGGTGGGAACAACGCCCACCTCGTCGTCGAGGAGCACGTCCCCGGCGCGCCGGTGACCGTCGCCGTCTCCCGGCCCGCCCCCAAGCTCGCGATCGTCGGCGTCGCCGTCGCCGCGGGCGCCGGGGACGACCGCGCTGCCTTCGCCCGCGACCTCTTCGCCGGCACCGGCACGCCCCGTCGCGACACCGTCCGCCTCGGCCTCCCCGGCCTCCGGTTCCCCCCGAAGGACCTCGGCCTCTCCCTCCCCCAGCAGACGCTCCTCCTGCGCGTCGCGCTCGACGCCGTAGCCGAGGCCAACGTGCCGCTCCCGCGCGAGGGCACCGGCATCTACGTCGGCATGGGCGCGGACGTGGCGGTGTCCGGCTACGGCCTCCGGTGGCGCCTCGGCGCACGCACGGGCGCGACCGGCGCCGCGCTCGACGCCCTGCGCGACGCGGTGATCCCCGCCCTCAAGGCGGAGAACGTGGTCGGCACCATGCCGAACATCCCGGCGAACCGGCTGAGCGTCCAGCTCGACGCCGGCGGCCCGGGCTTCACGTTCTCAGCCGAGGAGCTCTCCGGCGTCCAGGCGCTCGGCGCCGCGATGGACGCCCTCGTCTCCGGAGACATCCAGGTCGCCCTCGTCGGCGCGGTCG
>CAJBVW010000556.1 GCA_903959175.1 uncultured Pseudomonadota bacterium | reverse complement strand
TCGCCGCCCTCCGCGCCGATCCGCCGCGCGCGTGGCGGGGCGAGGGCGTCCCCGTCACCCCGCCGGGCGTGCCCGTCGCCACACCCGTCCCCCGAGTGGCCGCCGCGCCCCCCGCTCCCCTCCCCCGCAACGCCGGCCCCATCGCCACCGCCGGCTTCGGCGTCCTCCAGCGCGCGGGGGTGGCCGGCGTCGGCAAGGAGCTCGCCACCTACGTGCCGCTCCACGTCGGGCCCCCCACCCTCGGCCCCGTCCAGCTGGACATCGAGGCCGTGCTCCTGCGCGTCGAGAACGGCGTAGACACCCGCTACGGCGTGGCGCCCTCCGTCGGCTTCACCACGCCGCCGGAGCGGCCGTGGGCGGCCTGGGCGCGCATCGGCACGAGCCCGCTCGGCTTCGACACGGACGCCTACCCGGTGTGGCACCTCGGCGCGCGGGGCCGCGTGGGCGCGCCGCTGGCCTTCGGCGTGGAGACGGGCCGCGCCCCCGTGCTCGACTCCTACGCGAGCTGGGTCGGCGCGGACGACCTCTACACCGGCGCCGCCTACGGCCGCGTGCACCACACCTGGCTCGGCGGCTGGGCGGGCGTCGGCGCCCCGTGGGGGACCGACGTCGGCGCCCTCGGGCGGCTCGGACAGTCCGAGGGCATCGGCCTCGCGCCCGTCGGCCGCGCGGAGGTCGTCACCTGGGTCGGCCAACGCATCGGCACCCCGGCCAACAACGTGCGCATCGGCGCGGAGGGCGTCGCCTTCTCCCACCAGTACCAGGTGGACGGCTTCCAGTCCGGCCAGGGCGCGTTCTACAGCCCGCCCATCTTCGGCGTCGCGACCGGCCGGGTGGACGTGCGCGTCCACGCCCTCCAGGATCGGCTCGGCGTCTGCTTCGGCGGCGGTGCGGGCATGCAGTACGCGGGCGGCGGCACCTCGCTCTACTTCCTGCCGGGCAGCGCGTTCACCCACAACGGGCGCTTCAGCGTCGAGTGGAACGTGTCGGGCGCGTGGTCGATCGCCGTGCAGGGTGGCTGGCTCACGGCGGGCCCCTGGCACCAGGAGACGGGCCTTGTCCGCTTCGGTCACCACCTCGGGGGCCCCCCGCCGCTGACCACGTTCGCGACGCCCGCCGCAGGGCTGCTGTATCAGGGCGAGCCGTGTTGATACATCTCCAGATGTATCACGCGTGTATCAGCACCCGAGACGTCGAGTAGGAGTCCGCGGAGGCTACCCGGGCGGCCCGCGCCCGGCTAGAGCTTCCGCATGTTCCTCCTCGCCGTCGCCCTCGCCGCCTCCACCGCCGTCCACGCCGCCGCCCCGATGGAGCTCGTCTCCCGCGCGGGCAGCTTCAAGCGGATGTCCACGACGGTGAGCACGAAGGGCGCGCCCATCTCCACCGCCGACTTCACCGCCGCGATCCTCGACTGCGAGCGCTACCCGATGTCGGCGTCCTACATGGGCGTCAAGGCGCTGCTCGAGTGCCGCACCCTCGAGAAGCGGTCGGACGGCTACTCGGTCGTCTACCAGCGCACGGGCGGCAACGCGCTGGTCGGCTCGCGGCAGTACGTCATCGCGCTGAAGGTCACCGAACAGTCGGAGACGCGCGCGAAGATCGAGTGGGATCTGGTCAAGCACATCGGCGGCAACGGCGCCCCCTTCGCCGGGCCCTACGCCACCGCCCTCAACGCCCACACGGACGCCGTCTACACGCCGTTCAACACGGGCAGCTGGATCTACGACAAGTCGGCGGGGACCGTCTCCTATTCGGCACAGTCCGACCCGGGCGGCACCGTGCCCGGCTGGCTCGTCAGCCAGGACGCCGTCATGGCGTTCCCGCTCGAATTGTTGAAGGTCCGCTGGGGCGTCACCCCGTAGCGTTCACACCGCCCCGCTTTCCCGGGTAGACTGGGCGCCTTCTCCCGACGCCCCGAGGATCAGCCGCCATGCAACGAGCGTTTTCCCGCGACAGCGTCCGCTCGAACGCCGGTGTCGGCCCCCGGCTCCGCCAGAACGAGCGGGAGTCCTCGCTTCCGTTCTGGGGCGAGGTCCAGGCCACCATCGGGAACGAAGCCGCGGAGGCCCTGCGCGAGGGGCGCGCCACCAGCGGCGACGAGCTCTACCTGATCGACCTGCTCCGCGCCGCCTCGGAGACCGGGCACGACCTCTCCGCCTACCTCCCGTGGCGCGCCAGCCTCTCGTGGAACACGTTCGCGCGCGCGTGGTACCGCGTCATCTGGACCGAGCGGGACCGCCTCGGCCCCGCCCCGACGAGCGCGCGCCGGTCGGCCCCCTACTGCGCGAGCTCGCGACCGAAGCGCCCCGCATCGGCGGCGCCGACGGCCAGCGCGCCCTCGACCACGTCATCGGGGAGCTCGTGAAGCGCTGGGGCCGCCCCGCGGTCGACGCGCTCCTCGCCGGGTGATGGAGGTCACGCTCGCCGCCCCGGCCGTGGTCGCCGGGGAGCATGTATCGGCGTGCATCACCGGGGCAGGCGCCTTCGGCTGGCGGATGTCCTGGCGCGCGCGCGGGGGCCAGCGCGAGACGGACCACGTCGAGGTCGTCGCAGCGGGCCGCGGCGTCGCGACCGCGTCGGGCACCCCCGTCGACGCCCTCGTGCCCGTCGGGGCGCCGCCGAGCTACGCGGGCACGCTCGTCGAGGTCCGCTGGATCCTCGTCGTCACCCCCGAGGGCACGGAGACCGGCATCAACACCACGTTCCAGGTGCGCGCGGGCCCGGCGCCGCGGCGGCTGGGCCCGTGGATCACAGCCTGGAAACGCCAGGAGCGGGCGATTGAGCGGGCGTACGCGGGCGCAGTGGTGTTCTATGTCCTGATCGGCATCGGCGTGTTCGTGGCCGCGTGCATCCTCGCCGTCGGCGCCGTCCTCTTCCCGCCGGCACAGGCCCTCCTCCTGCTCGGCATGCTCGCGCTCGCGGGCGTCGGGGCCGCGGCGACCCTGCGGGAGTCCCTGCCCGGGTGGGCCGCCGACCGCCGCGCCCGGGCGCACCTGCGCGTGACGCCCGGCCCCTTCGGGGTCCCCGGGGGGGAGATCGAGGTCGCGATCGCGGTCGACCGGCGCCGCGCCGCCGCCGCCGGAGGGCTCAGCTGGACCCTCCGATGTATCGAACGCACGGCAACATGTGTCACCTGGAACGACCGCGGCCGCCCCAGCGAGCGGTACGAGTGGGCCGTCCACACCGTCCTCGTGCGTGAGGGCGAGCTCCGCGGCCCCCCGTATGGGGCCCGTCGCATCGAGGTCCCCCTCCCCGCCGAGGCGCCCCCGACCCTCGCCTGCGACCACCGCACCCTCTCCTGGCAGCTCGACGTCCGCTGCGGCGAGGACGTCGTCGAGGCGGTCTTCTTCGTCGCGCCCTTCGCCGCGTAGGACACAGGCGCCATCGCGCTCTGCGCGCGCTTGACCCCCCGTCCCGGCGATTGGTACAGTGGCGGGAGGAGCGACACCCGTGGCCGAGCGCGACGAAAACCCCTCTGGGGGCACGACGCCCGGGCCCTCGGGCTCCTGGCGGGTGGTCGCGGCGCGGCTGCCGACAGGCGCGAGCCAGACGCCGCCCGGCGCTCCGCCGCCCCTCGGCCCCACCACCCCCGTCCTGGAGGGCGCGAGCTGGGCGGAGGCGACGGCGGTGGTCGAGCGCCTTCAGCGCATGGGCGGCACCGCCTCGGTCCTCGCGGACGCCGGCGTGTGCACCGTCCACCCCACCGAGCTGGCCGGAACCCGCTGCGTCACCTGCGCGGCGTGGATCTGCGGGCAGTGCCGGGGCGACGCCGAGGGGCTCTCCGCCTGCGCGGCGTGTACGCGGAAGGCCAAGACAAAGGCCGGATACAAGCGCCTACGCACGCTGTTCTCGATGTTCCTGTTCGCGGCGTTCCTGTTCGAAGTATCACGATACATTCGTCGTGAAGCCGCAGCACTCGAACCGCCCGTGGCGGTGTCGATCGTCCAGTTCGCGCCCTCGCATCTCCTCCGCGACCCACGCATCCGCGCCATCAACCAGCCGGACGGGGACGGCGGGCGGTCCCTCCACGACATCGCGACCTTCTACGCGCAGGAGTACGCGCGCTACACGGGGCGGGACGAGCGTCTGCTCGAGGTCACCATCCGCGGCCCCTGGGAGGAGAACGTTCGCCCGCCCACCCTCGGAGACCGCGACGCCTCGTGGTGGGATCTGCTGCTCGTCTCCTGGCAATACCCCCGCTACTTCCACTCGCTCGCGCGGTCGCACGGCTTCGACCCCGACGCCTTCGGCGCGCGCCTCTACATCGTGTGGACCGACTCCGAGGGGGACGTCTCGGCCGACTCCCGCGGCTCGCAGAAGGGCCGCGTCGGCATCACCTGGCTCTCGGTGGACGAGCCCAACCTCGCCTACTCCGTCGTGAGCGTGGCGCACGAGCTGGGCCATATCCTGGGGGCGATCGACACCTACGAGGAGGGCAGCTACCTCTCGCACTGGCCCGAGGGCTACGTCGAGCCCTTCGCGGTGCCCCTCTGGCCGCAGCGCTGGGCAGAGCTGATGGCGGTCGACAAGCCGGCCTCCCCCACCAGCGAGCGCGAGGTCCAGAGCCTCTTCGAGCAGCGCATCGGCTACGACAGCGCCGCGCGGATGGGCTGGATCGCGACGGAGCAGGCGGAGCTCTACTACGCGCCGCGGCTGACGATGCCCGAGCACACCCTCCAGCTGATCGAGCAGGCGAGCGACCGCGCCGCCGCGCGCACCGAGGCCCAGCGCCTCGGACCGGTGGGCGAGTCGATGAACCCCGCCGCCATCGGGCCGCTGTTCCCCGGCGTGGACGAGGCGCCACCGGCCGAGTCGGACCCCGCCTTCATCGGCCCGGTCGCGCCGCCCCCTCCGGGAGACCCCGCGCCGGTCACCGCCGCCCCCGAGCCTCCCGCGCCCTGAGCCCCTACCAGCTCCAGCGCTGCCCCAGCCCGAGCACCACCGCCCGCGCCCCGGCTGCGCGGATCTCCTCGACGAAGCCCGCGACGTCCACCCCCGGGAGCTGCCGCGGCGGCGCCCCCCAGGGCAGCGTGAAGTCGTCCCAGTGGCACGGGATCACGACGGACGGGCGCACGAGCTCGACGATGCGCCGCGTGTAGTCCTTGCGGTACTGCCTGCCGACCGCGCACAGGCACAACACGTCCACGTGCACGCCGGCGAGCCGCTCCTCGTCGTAGTCGGCGGAGTCGACGTGGAGGACCTTCGCGTCCCCGAGGTCGAGGTGCCAGTTGTAGACCTGCCCGTGGCGGAGGTCCCCCATGCGAGGCGGCCAGGGCGGCGGCGCGAGGATGTCGCCCGGGAACGGCACACGGCCGAACAGCGCTTTTCCGTGCTTCGACGCGAAGGGCGTGACGGTCGCGGCACCGCACGCGATGGGGCCGTCCGCCCGCACGAGCTGGGCCTCGGGGACCCCCGCCGCGCGGCCGATGTGCATCGTGGCGTCGGAGCCGTGGAGGCGCGCACCGGTCTGCCGGCACACGACGGGCGCGTCCAGGGCGTGGTCGAAGTGGGCGTGGCCGACCAGCACGTCGTCCGCGACGGGGATCTCGCGGGCGAGGAGCGCGGCGTCGGGCTCGAGGCGGCCGAACAACGTCCGTAGGAGGCCGGGGCGGGAGAGGTAGGGGTCGAGGACGAAGGTGCGGCCGGCGCCGGTGATCACGAAGCCCGCGGTGCCGAGGTAGCGCACGCGGTCCGCCTGCCCGCCGGGGCCGGACGGGGGCTCGGTCTCCGGGCCGGGGGCGCAGGAACGGCTGGAGAAGGTGGCCCGCGCGCACGCTCATCGCTGCGACATGTTGTTGCCGCTGCGGTTGGTCTTGTGGGCGACGCCGAGCACCTGCGCCGCGAGCAGGAGCGCGGCCTCGCGCAGGCCGTTCGGCGCCACCTTCTTCAGCGGAGCGAGCAGCATGGCCTTGGCGAGGCTTGAAACTGCGCGGGCGTTCATACCGTCCTCCCCTCTGAAGTGTACTCCGAACACCCGCGGGCCGCGACACATGTATCAGATGTATCAGACGTATCAGCTGACCCAGGTGTATCAAAACACCATGTAGACGAAGGGCGCCACATAGTGGACGCTCTGGAGGAAGAGCAGGAGCCCCGCCGCGAGGAGGAGGACGACCACCAGCGGCATCATCCACCAGCGGCCGCCGCGCCAGAGCAGGGCGAGCAGCTCGCCCGCGGTGCCGAACCGGAGGAGGAGCCGCTCGAAGGGGCCGGGGGTGTAGACGGGCTCGGGCACGGGCAAGCCTATCCGGGCCCGTCCGCGACCGGGGGCGACGCGAGGCCCGCGAGCGCCGCGACGCGGGGGGCGAGCAGCTCGGCCATGCGCTCGGTGCCGGCGCGGGAGAGGTGGTTGCGGTCGAAGAGCAGGCCCTCCGCGGCGTAGGGCGCGAGCGCGGCGGAGGCTTCCACCAGCTCGACCCCCGGCAGCTCGGCGGCGAGCCGGGCCTCCATCGCGGCGTAGGGCGCCATCACGGCGGTGGTCTCGGGCGCGACGTGCTCGGGTACGAGGAGGACCGTCGCGCCGGCGGCGCGTGCGGCGGCGGCGATCCGGCGGAGGTTGGCCTCCGCGTCGGGGAGCGGCACGTCGGAGACGCCGTCGACCTCCTGGTCGATCGCGGGCCGGGCGAGGAGCGAGAGCCCCGCGACGAGCCGCGACCGCGCCCCGAGCGCCGCGAAACCGCGCATCGCGGCGCCCTGGGCGGCCTCCTGGGCCTCGCGCTCGGCGCGGGTGAGGAGGCTCGTCGCGCTCAACAGATCGTTCACGCCGACGTAGACCACCACGAGGTCGGGCCGCTCCGCCGCGAGCAGGCCCTCGATGGTGCGGGAGAGGGTGAAGGTGTCGCGCCCGCCGTCGCCGTGGTTGGTCGTGCGGAGCGAGGCGCCGGCGGCGCAGAGCCGCGCGTGGACGCGCGACGGGAAGAAGGCGTCGGGCTCGTCGTGGAACTGGTACGCGCCGCCGGTGGAGGAGCCGCCGGCGTAGAGCACGGTGCGCCGCGGCCCGGACCCGCACGCGCCCTCCCAGAAGGGGGTCAGGTCCCGCCACTGGTCGTCGCCCTCGAGGCGCGCGGTGTCCCACGCGGTGTCGAGCCAGGTGCTGCGCGCGGCGAGCTCGGCGGCGAAGGGGAGCGCGAGGGCGAGCACGAACACGCCGTCGGCGGCGGCGCGGGGGGCGCGACGGAGGAGGCTCCCGGCGCCCGCGACGAGGAGCACGAGGCGCCACGCGACCGCGGGGAGGAGGCCGGGCCCCCAGCCGAGCGCGGCGACGGCGGCCGCGGCGGGCAGGTCGCGCACGAGGAGGCCGACGGGATCGAGGCGCGCGGCGCGCGCGAGGAGCAGCGGCGCGAGGAGGACGCCCAGGCCGAGCGGGGCCCACGCCCAGGCCCCGTCGCGGGAGGCGAAGGCCGCCGCGAGCCCGGCCACCCCGACCCACGCGGCGGTCCCGAGGGCGTCACGCCGCGGGCGCTCCCCGGGCATGGCGCGGCCCGACCGCGCCAGCGCACCGACGAACAGCGGGGCGAAGGCGAGCGCGAGCGCGGCGCGAGCGAGCTCGTAGGGGGCCAACCGCACGAGGTAGAGCCGCTCCACGAGCCCGAGCCACGCGGCATGCGGCACCAGCGCCACCCCGATCGGGACCGCCAGCGCCACGAGCCCGCCGCCCCCGGTCCACAGCGCCGCCGCCCCCGCGATCATCCCCAGGACTGCGCCCAGCGCGAGCGGCGCGCGCCCCCGCCACGCCGCGACCGGATCCTCCACGAGCGTGTCGGCGCCGGCCTCGTCGCGCAGGCGCAGCGCGAGGATGCGCGCCGTCTCCTCCTTCGCGGAGAGCTCCAGCGTCGGCGGCGCGGTGCGCCCGATCGACGCCCCGCCGACGCGCGCCTCGCCACCCTCCACGCGGACCTCGAAGGGCGCCGCGTAGGGCGTCCACCCGCCGGGGAGCACCCGCCACGCGTCGGGCGCGATCTCGATGGCGAGGAGGGTCCCCTCCCCCCGGAGCCGGAGCATCACCGGCCCGCTGTCCGGCGCGAGCGTGAGCGCCACGCCGCCGAGCGCGCGGCCGTCGCGGGGGACGAGCTGGTCGGAGCGCCGGAAGGTGTGGGGGGTGAGCACGAGCGCACCGCCGACCACCTGCGTGCCGCGGCCGAGCTGGCTCACCACGCTCTCGTCGCGGCCGGAGACGATCACGTTCCAGCGCGCCGGATCGAGGGCGTCCGGGGTGACGAAGGCGCCGCCGGCGGTCCCGGCGAGCCACGCGCCGAGCCCCCCGCCGAGGACGGCGCCCGCGAGCGCGCGGCGGCTCACTTCCCGCCCACGCGGAAGTCGTAGCCGGTGCGGTGGAGGGCATCGACGAAGGCGGGGTCGAGCGCCAGGGTGGCCCCCTCGGAAGCGTGGGCGGCGCGGAAGCCGTCCCAGCGGGCGAGCAGCTCGGTGACGACGTCGGCGTGCGCGGCGGCGACGGAGGCGGTCTGCGCGGCGTCGGCGTCGAGGTCGTAGAGGCAGCTCGCGGGCTCGCCGGGCGGGCGGGGGCCGGACGCGACGCCACAGCCGCGGTCCTGGCGGAGGAGGGCCCAGGGCGGCGCGATGACGGCCCCGCGGGGGATCGTGCTCTCGCGCCACGCGACGCCGCCCTCCACGAGCGTGGTGCCGCGCACCGACCCCGCGCGGCCGGTCAGGAGCGGGACGAGCGAGGTGCCGTCGACGCCCGCGGGGGGGACGGCGCCGACGAGCTCGAGGAGCGTGGGCGCGAGGTCGACGTGGCTCACGAGGGCGTCCTCGACCGCGCCGGGGGCCACGCCGGGGACCGACACGAGGAGCGGGACGCGCACGACGGAGTCCCAGTAGGCGTCGCCGTGGAGGAGCTCGCCGTGGTCGTTGAGGGACTCGCCGTGGTCGGCGACGAGCATCACGACGGTGGGCCGCCCGCGCGCCGCCACCGCGTCGAGGACCACGCCGACGTCGAGGTCCATGCGCCGCACGGCGTCGGCGTAGGCGCCCCGCCACGCCGCGTCCCCGGCGGCGCCCGCGCGGTCCATGAGGCCCTGGAGGGGGTCGGGC
>CAJBVW010000555.1 GCA_903959175.1 uncultured Pseudomonadota bacterium | reverse complement strand
GTCCGCCACCCTCGTGTCGCTGCCGCGCCCGGGCTCGTCGCCGTCGTCGATGCCGTCGTCTTCTGTGTCCGCGTCGAACGGGTCCGTGCCGTCGGCGCGCTCGTCCGCGTCCACGAGGCCGTCGCCGTCCGAGTCGTCGTCGCTGCGGTCCAGCGGATCGGCGCCGTCGCCCACCTCGGTGCCGTCGTCGATGCCGCCGTCGTCCGTGTCCGCGTCGTTGGGGTCGGACTCGGTGGCGTCCACGCGGCCGTCCGCGTCGGCGTCCTCCGCGCCGTCGGAGAGGCCGTCGTCGTCGGTGTCGGCGTCGAGGGGATCGGTGGTGGTCGTCGGGTCCGCGTCGGCCACGAACACGCCGAGCGCGCTGTCGGCGCCGCGGGTGGTCACGCCGGTCTCGACGCCGTCGGAGACGCCGTCCCCGTCGGTGTCCCAGAGGGTCGGGTCGGTGCCGAGCACGAGCTCGATGCTGTTGGTGACGCCGTCGTCGTCCGTGTCGGTGTCGTCGTCCGCGGCCAGGAGCGGGTCCGTCCCGGCGCCGACCTCGGTGCCGTCGGGCACGCCGCCGCCGTCGGTGTCCGCGTCGAGCGGGTCGGTGCCGTGGGTGCGCACCTCGGCGCCGTCGTCCAGGCCGTCGTCGTCGGTGTCGGCGTCGAGCGGGTCGGTGCCGTACGTGCAGCTCTCCTCGAGGTTGGTGAGCACGTCGGCGTCGAAGTTGTCGGACCCGCTGACGATCGACACCGTGAACGGCGCGGACTGGTCGGAGTCGACGAAGGTGTAGGTGTCGAGGAGCGCCTGGTTGCCCTTGCTGCTCGAGTCGAAGTCGCCCCACGAGCGGGAGTTGTCGTTCGCCGCGCGCGCGTCGGCGTAGGCGCCGCTGTAGAGGCCGGCGGCGCCGGAGGACTCCAGGCCGTACTCGCCGTTGTCCATGAGGTCTTCGTTGGCCTGGACGTCGGCGTCGTTCCAGTACATCGACAGGCCGGTGCGCGCGAAGCTGGCGCCCGACTCCTCCACCAGGAACAGCCCGAAGCCCTGGTAGCTGGTCTCGATGTCCTCGCCGACGTAGTGGAACTCGCCGATGGTGACGAGCGCGACGCAGGAGTAGTCGCCCTCCGCCACGTTGGCGCCGTTGTTGTCGGTGCCGTCCCAATTCACGGTGTTGGTGCCAGCCACGACCTCCTGCACGAGGTGCAGGTCCTCGTCGGAGGTGATGTCGTAGGCGCCGTCCTCGTTCAGGTCGCACACGATGTGGCCGGTGCCGCTGACCGAGCTGTCGAAGCTGAAGTCACCCGTGCTGTACCCGGGCGCGAGCACGTCGCACTCGGAGGCCCCGCCGGAGAAGGAGGGCGCCGACACCGAGGGCGCCGTGTAGCCGTAGGTCGCCAACGTCGGCGGCCGCACGTAGATCGGGTACTCGGGGGTGAAGGACTCGGCGTAGTCGGTGGACCGGCCGTTCGCGCCGGTCACGCCCACGCTGTTGGCGCCGAGCTGCCACACGTTGCCGGAGAGGCCGTCCGTCTTCATCTCGATGACGGCGCTCTCGCCGCCGCCCGAGTCGACGAGCGCGTAGGCGCTGCCGTTGAACGACACCGAATCGGCGAAGGAGCCGGTGTCGAAGTACCAGTAGTAGCTCCACAAGCGGCCGTAGGTCGTGTCGGCCTGCCCCACGACGTTCACGCTCCAGCTGCTCGACTGGTCGCGGCTGAGCGTGAGCACGTAGGTGCCGGCGGCGGGCACCGCGGTGCTGCTCCCCGACGAGAGCGTCGCCACCGACGTGCCCCCGGAGGTCCGCACCGTGAGGGTGCCCGACCCCGTCCAGGAGATGGACTCGGTCGCGCGGTCGACGATGTCGACGAACATCACCGTGCTGCTCTGGAGCTGCTGGGCGGTGCCCCACTGGGCCGAACCCTCGGCGTGGGCCTCGCGGGCGATCGCCAGCACGCCGAGCGCGCCGAGGAGCGGGAGGGGGAACCGGGCACGGCGGGGCGGCTGCGGATGACGACGCAATGAGTCTCCTTGGACCGCCCCGGAGTCGGCCGCGGCGAGGCTCAGCCGTGTCAATCCGCGTCACGATCGCGGACACGGGCTGCCACTCGACCCCGGACGCGACGCCCGTGCCCGCGCCGGAAGAAGCGCTCGAGAAACAACCAACTGGTTGTTATCATTCGACTTTATGCCAGAGTGAGCGGATCGGAGCCCCTACGCCGCGGCCCCCCGTGTTCCACGTGGAACGCGCCCCGCGGCCCCCCGTCGCCACCCCCTCGGCGCGCTCCCCGTCGGAATTGTCGCCGATCCGCCCGATGACAGCCGCGCTCCGGTCGGATACCATTGACCCGGCAAGGGCCTCCTTGTCGCCTCACGGCACGCAGAACGCTCCGGACACCCTCCGGAGCAGCGAGCGCATCCCCGCGCTCCAACACGCCGAAATCCCGCCTCGAACCCCCCGATTTGGATCACAAAATGGCGCGCATCATCGCGATCTCGAACCAGAAGGGGGGCGTGGGGAAGACCACGACCGCCATCAACCTCGCCGCGGCCCTCGCGCGCGCCGGCCGGCCCACCCTCCTGGTCGACCTCGATCCGCAGGGCAACGCGTCCAGCGGCCTCGGCTTCCCGCGCGACAGCGTCGAGCACGGCATCGCCGAGGCCATGCTCGGCCTCAACCCCATTTCGCAGGGCGTCGTCGCCACCGCGCAGGAGGGCCTCGACCTCTGCGCCGCCACCCCCGCCCTCGTCGGTGTCGAGGTCGAGCTCGTCGGCCTCCCCAACCGTGAGCGTCGTCTCGCGTTCGCACTCGCCGAGCTGACGAAGGACTACGAGTACGTCCTGGTGGACTGCCCGCCCTCGCTCGGCCTGCTCACGCTCAACGCGCTCGTCGCGGCGGACAGCGTGCTGGTGCCGCTCCAGGCCGAGTACTACGCGATGGAGGGCCTGGGCGAGCTCATCCGCACCATCAGCGCCGTCCGCCGCGGCCCCAACCCGCGCCTCGTGCGCGAGGGCATCGTGCTCACCATGCACGACGCGCGCACCAACCTCTGCCGCGAGGTCGAGCAGCAGGCCCGCTCCGTGTTCGGCGCCGAGGTCTTCGAGACCGTCGTGCCCCGCGTGGTGCGCCTCGCCGAGGCCCCGAGCTTCGGCAAGACCATCTTCGCGTACGACCCCACCTCCAAGGCCGCCGTCGCGTACGGCGGGCTCGCTGGTGAGCTCGCGCGCCGCGTCGCCTCCGGCCGCGCCGACCGCGCTGACCGCGCCGAGTCCGTCGGATGAGCACCGAGGCCCCGCGCCGCGGAGGGCTCGGTCGCGGCCTCGCCGCCCTCATCCAGAGCGACACGCAGGACGCCGCGCCGGGCGCGAGCCCCGCCGACACCCTGATGCAGCTCGCGCTCGACGCGCTCCGCCCCAACCCCGAGCAGCCCCGCGAGTCCTTCGCGCCCGCCGCCCTGGAGAGCCTCGCGGCCTCCCTGCGCGAGCACGGCGTGCTCATGCCGCTCGTCGCCCGGCGGGACGGCCAGGGCGGCTACATCCTCATCGCCGGCGAGCGCCGCCTCCGGGCCGCCAAGCTCGCGGGCCTCGAGCGTGTGCCGGTCTTCGTGCGCGGCGCCCCGCCGAGCCCCGTCGAGCAGCTCGAGCTCGCGCTCATCGAGAACCTCCAGCGCGAGGACCTCGATCCCGTCGAGGCCGCGCTCGGCTACCAACGCCTCGTGCAACAGTACGGCCACACGCAGGAGCAGGTCGCCACCCGCGTCGGGAAGGACCGCGCCACCGTCGCCAACGCCCTGCGTTTGCTGAAGCTGCCGGACGTGGGCCTGCGCGCCCTCAAGGAGCGCCAGATCAGCGCCGGCCACGCCCGCGCCCTCCTCCCGGTCGAGGAGCCCGACGCCTTCGCCGTCGCCCTCGCCACGGTCATCGCCCGCGAGCTCTCCGTGCGCGGCACCGAGCAGCTCGTCCGCTCGCTGAAGAAGGCGCCGCCGCCCACCAAGAAGCCGGATCGCAGCGTCGCGCGCCTCGGCGACCAGCTCACCCGCTCGCTCGGCAGCCGCGTCGTCCTCAAGCCGCGCGCGGCCGGCGGCGGCCGCATCGTCATCGACTACGGAGACCCCGACGAGCTCGACCGCCTCGTCGGCAAGCTGCGCGGATGAAGAAGCCCCCCGAGCGCCCCCTCGCGGCCCTGCTCGGGCGCGGCGCCCAGTTCGGGGGCAACCTGACCTTCGAGGGGCGTGTCCGGGTAGACGGCACCTTCAAGGGCAAGATCTTCACCGAGGACACGTTGGAGATCGGCGAGTCCGGCGTGGTCGAGGGCGAGATCGACGCCGCCGTCCTCGTCGTCGCGGGCACCGCCTCCGGCAACGTGCGTGCGCGCGAGCGCCTCGTCCTCGAGGCCACCGGCATGCTCAAGGGGCAGGTCGAGGCCCCCGCGCTCGAGGCCCACCCCGGCGGCCGCGTGGACGCCGTGCTGCGGATCGGCCTGTGAGGCCCTACGTCGTCGGCATCGCGGGCGGCACCGCGTCGGGCAAGACCACCCTCGCCGAGCGCGCCGCCCAGCGCACCGGCGCCGCCCTCGTCACGCACGACCGCTACTACCGGGACGCCGACGCCCACACCAACTTCGACCACCCCGCCGCGCTCGACACCGCCGCGCTCGTGGCCGACCTCGACCGCCTGCGCGCCGGAGAGGCGGTCGACCTCCCCCGCTACGACTTCGCGACCCACCGCCGCGTCGTCACCACCGACCGCCTGGCGCCGGGCCCGCTGATCTTCGTCGAGGGCATCCTCGTGCTCTCGGAGCCGGCGTTACGCGCGCGGTTCGACCTCTGCGTCTTCGTCGACGCGGCCGCCGACATCCGTCTGATCCGTCGCATGCGCCGCGACGTGGCCGAGCGCGGCCGCACCGTCGACACCGTGCTCGCCCAATACCTTGAGACCGTGCGCCCCATGCACGAGGCCTACGTCGCGCCCTCGGCGGCCCACGCGGCGCTCACGCTCAACGGGGAAGCGTCGATCGAAGCGGAATTAGAGCGCTTGCTGGCGGCGTTGCCGTAGGAGCCGGTAGCGCATGGCGGAGCGCGCGCCCCGCCCGCCCTGCCACCGCGGGGGCCGCGCCCGGCGCGGTCCATCCGCCCTGCCTCGGCCTCCTACTTCTCCGCCTTCTTCGTGGCGCTCCCCGCGGTGACCGTGAGCGGGAACTCGAAGCGGCCGAAGGCGTCGCCGTCGTCTACGATGACCGCCACGGAGTAGCGGCGGCCGGGCTCGTCCTCCGCGCCGGTGTACGCGAGCACGCCCGCGGACGAGATGCTCATGCCCTTCGGCGCCCCCTCGATCCGCCAGGTGAGCGGATCCTCGTCGGGGTCGGTGGCCTTGAACGTGAAGCCGTCGACGCGCTTCATGGCGCGCCCGTCCGTCTCGAAGACCGGCGGCGAGTTGGCGATGACGAGCGGCTCGCTGTCGAGGGAGACCTGGTCGTCGCCGTTGTCCGCGGTGACGCGTACGGTCACGGTGTCGCCCTTCTTGTAGCGGCCGACGCGCAAGGTCCCGCTCGCGACGTCGACGATCGGCGCGCCGTTCACGCGCCACTCGAAGTCGAGGTCGACCGTGGGGTCGTCGATGTTGGCGGCGTCGAGCTTGGCGACGAGCGTGTCGCTCGCGCGCGCGGGCATCGGGGTGATGTCGATGGACGTTAGGCTGGGCGGGCGCTTTCGGATGGCGGGGGCAGGCTTTTCAGCGGCGGGCTCGGCGGCGGGATCGGCGGCGGCGGGGGCGGCCTCGGGGGTGACGGACGGCGCCGCGACGGGCGCGGGGGCCGGGGCCGGGGTGGAACAGGCGGGGAGGAGAAGGGCGACCCACATGGCGATGCTCCGTAGACGCGCGCGGAACGGTGAGTATAGGTCGTCTGGAGGCCGTGGATGGACCTGACGCTGACGTTCCTGGGCCGCGCTGCGGGCCGGTGGCGGGTGCGGGTGGAGCTCCCGCCCGGCTTTCGTCCGCGCGGGCTCACCGTCGGCCTCTGGGACGAGGATGACAAGCCCCTCGGCGCCGCCGTGGTCGCGCCCGCGGGCACGGAGGACGTTTGGGAGGCCGAGGTCGCCGGGCCCATGCCGCTGCCGCCGGGCGCCCTCGTGCGCTGCATGGCCGACATGGAGGACGGCACCCCCCTCGTCTACTGGCTCGGCGTCGACCGCCGCCGCGGCCTGCACGCCTTCCTCCACGCGGACGGGCGGCTGCCGCTGGAGTCCGACGTCGTGGGCAGCGCGCTCACCCGGAAGGAGATCGCCACGCTCTCCCGCGCCTTCCCGTGGATGTGCGCCGAGCGCACGCCCGTCGGCGACTGCGCCGGCAAGCGTACGGTCGCGCAAACGCTCGCGGCGGACCTCGGCGAGGACACCCTCTCCCCCGAGCTGCGCGAGCTGTTGAAGTCCGACTTCGGCGTCGATGTCGACGCGGAGGATGACGACGAGCTGATCGAGTTCATGAAGAGCTGATCGGTTTCAGGGGGGATGTTTGGGCGACCGACGGGGGGCGTGGGTCCCGGCGCCCGGAGCGGCGCCGACCACGCCCGGGGGGCATCTGGGGAGTCGGCGCCCCGAGCGGCGCCGAGCACGGCCCGCCGGCTTCGGGGGAGTCGGCGCCCCGAGCGGCTTCTGGGGAGTCGGCGCCCCGAGCGGCGCCGAGCACGGCCCGGGGAGGGGGTCAGGCCTCATTACTTATCACCTGGGGCGGGCCGCCGCGGAAGCCGGCGGAGCCTCCGGCGGGGCCTCCGTGACCGCGGGGAAGGCGGCGGCGACGTGGAAGCGGCCAAAACCCCTGTAGCATCCCGGATGATCGGGTACTTGTGGCCGCACAGCGGCCAAAACCCCCGGAGCATCCCGGATGATCGGGTACTTGTGGCCGCACAGCGGCCAAAACCCCCGGAGCATCCCGGATGATCGGGTACTTGTGGCCGCCCGACGCACCACCCCCACGCCACCCCCACGCCACCGCCCACGCCACCGCCCGCGCGAGGGGGCGTCACCCGAAGGGCGGAGACCGGCGCTCCACGCGGCGCCCGCGACCCCCGGTCGGGGGAGCCGCGGTCGCCACCCCCGACAAACCCGCCGGGCTCCGTCGGGCGGCCGCCGCCCGATAGCACCCGGCCGGCGAAGCCGGCGCGCCCTGCCCGCCCGCGCGCCACGGACGCCCGTCGCAACGCATCGGCGACGCCGCCCGCATGGAAAATAGCGTGCGTTTCCGCGGTGGCGACCCTTGTGCGGAGACCGCTGTCACCAAGGGTGACGGACGTCTTTCTGCATTCTCAGCGCGACCGTGAGAACACGAGCATACACCTTGGCTTTTCACGTTCTCACCGAAAGGCCAACTTCCTCACGAGTCCTCGCTAATCCGGCGGAATCCGCGGGCGCTGCTTCTCGGGCGCTTCC